>DASVMY010000156.1:0-6915 GCA_036384135.1 Caulobacteraceae bacterium
AACCCGATCCGCGAACCCCTTGCGGGCCAGCGGTCATCCACGACCGCAATTAAAGGCCGGATACATGACCGCTCCTAACTACCCGCCAAAACAGCCCAATGCCCCCTTGCCGGGAAGGGGCCGTCCATACATGACAGCCGAAGCTAGTGCTCCTCCACCTCGGCCGGCACGATGGTCACGCTCTCCCCGCACCCGCATGCGTCGGTCTCGTTGGGATTGCGGAACACGAACTTGGACGACAGGCGGCTGACCTCATAGTCGATCTCGGTGCCGATCAGGAACAGCACCGCCTTGGGCTCGATCAGCACCGTCACGCCCTTTTCCTGAACGGTCTCGTCCAGGGGATCGGCCTTGTCGGCGTAGTCCAGGACGTATTCCTGGCCAGCGCAGCCGCCGTTCTTCACGCCCACGCGCAGGAAAGGCTTGTCGCCGCGGGCGATGATCTCCTTCACCCGCTCGGCGGCGCGGTCGGTGAGGCTGACCACCTGGGGGCGGGGGCGGCGCGGACGGGGTTGGATCTGAGCTTCCATGGTTCTGATATGGGGCCTGATTTGGTTTTCAGAACATGTTCAGTTCGAGTTTGGCCTCGTCGGACATCAACGAGGGGTCCCACGGCGGATCGAACACCAAGTTGACGCTGCAGGACTTGACGCCCGGAATCTCCATCACCGCGTCCTGGACCCAGCCCGGCATTTCCCCAGCCACCGGGCAGCCCGGCGCGGTCAGGGTCATGTCGATGGCCACCTCCTTCTCGTCGGAGACGTCGACCTTGTAGATCAGGCCCAGCTCATAGATGTCCACCGGGATCTCCGGGTCGAACACCGTCTTGAGCTGCTCGACCAGCTTGTCGGTGAGGGCGTCCAGCTCAGCCTGCGGCAGGGCGGAAACGATCTTGTCGTTGGGGAGGGATGCGTCGTCCATCAGGCAAAAAAGGTCCGCGTCTTGGTGAGGGCCTCGGCGAAGGCGTCCGCCTCCTCCAGGGTGTTATATAGGGCGAAGGATGCGCGCGCGCTGGAGGTCATGCCAAAGCGGCGCATCAAAGGTTCGGCGCAGTGCGTGCCGGCGCGCACGGCAATGCCGTAGCGGTCCAGGATCTGGGCCACGTCGTGGGCGTGAGCCCCTTCCATGGCGAAGGAGAAGATCGAGCCCTTGCCCGGCGCCGTGCCGATCTCGGTGATCCAGTTGGCGCCGTTCAGGCGCTCCTTCACCCGGTCGTACAGGGCGTGCTCGTGGTGCGCCACCGCGTCCCGGTCAAGACCCTCCAACCACTTGATCGCCGCGCCAAGCCCAATGGCTTCCAGGATCGGCGGCGTGCCCGCCTCGAAGCGGTGCGGCGGGTCGGCATAGGTGATCGCCTCCTCCGTCACGATCCCGATCATCTCGCCGCCGCCCTGGTAGGGCGGCAGGGACGCCAGCAGGTCGGCCTTGCCGTAGAGGGCGCCGACGCCGGTGGGGCCGTAGAGCTTGTGGCCGCTGAAGGCGTAGAAATCCACGTCCAGGGCCTGCACGTCGACCTTGGCGTGGACCACTGCCTGGGCGCCGTCCAGCAACACCAAAGCGCCGATGGAATGAGCCTCGGTGACGATCTCGCCGACCGGGTTGATTGTGCCCAGCACATTGGACATGTGCGAGATCGCCACCATCCGGGTTCTCGGCCCCAGCAGGGCGCGGAAGCCTTCCATGTCCAGGCGCCCGTCGTCGGTAACCGGGGCGAAGCGCAGCACCACCCCCAGCCGCTCACGCAGGAAGTGCCAGGGCACGATGTTGGCGTGGTGCTCCATCTGCGAGAGCACGATCTCGTCGCCGGCCTTCAGCGACTGCCCAAACGAGGAGGCCACCAGGTTGATCGCCTCGGTAGTCCCCTTGGTGAAGACGATCTCACCGGCGCTGCCGGCATTGATCAGTCGCCGCACGCTTTCGCGGGCTAGTTCGTAGGCTTCGGTGGTTTCGTTGGCCAGGGTGTGGATGCCGCGGTGGACGTTGGCGTAGGCGTGCTCCATGGCCCCGCTCATGGCCTCGATCACCGCCCGCGGCTTCTGGGCCGAGGCGGCGCTGTCCAGATAGACCAGCGGCCGGCCGTTCACCTGGCGGCCCAGGATCGGGAATTCGCGGCGCACCGCGTGGGGGTCGAAGGTCATTGGACGCTCCCCATAGAGCCCCTCCCCCTCGCGGGGAGGGGTTGGGGTGGGGGCGCCGGCGCCTTGCTTGCGGGTTGAGCGCCATACAGGCCAATCGGCGGGCATCCAGCAGGCGCCCCCACCCCCGGCCCCCTCCCCGCGAGGGGGAGGGGTTTGAGGTTCCATTTGCGGCGTTGGGGGCTGATCATGATGCTTGCCCCCGCAACTTTTCGACCACCCAAGCCCGCACCACCTCGCGTGCCCCCTCGTGCTCGATCCGGTCCACCACCTCGGCCACGAAGGCCTGGGTGAGCATGGCCTTCGCCTCGGCGTGCGGAATGCCCCGCTGTTCGGCGTAGAACAGGGCCTCCTCGTCGAGGGCCCCGACGGTGTTGCCGTGGGCGCAGGAGACGTCGTCGGCGTAGATTTCCAGTTCCGGCTTGGCGTCCACCTCGGCCTTGTCGGACAGCACCAGGGCGTCGTGGCGCATCTTGGCGTCGGTCTTGTCGGCCCCCTTGGCCACCACGATCCGGCCTTGGAACACGCCCCGCGCTTGACCCCGCACCACGCCCTTAGTCAGCTGGCTGGTGACGCCGTCGACGCCGGTGTGGGTCACCATCGTGGTGATGTCGCCATGCCGCCGTTCGTCCAGCAGGTAGAGCCCGTCCAGCCGCACCGAGGCGCCGCCGCCTGGATGGCTGACATGCGTCTCGATCCGCTGGCGCTTGGCGCCGGCGACCACCACGGTCTGGCTGAAGCTCGCGCCCGGCGCCAGGGTCACCTCGCACCGCGCCACGCTCACCGCGTCGGCGGAGTCGTCGGTGAGGACGATCCGCTCAACATGGCCGCCGGCCTTGATGTTCAGGCTGAGGTCAATCTCCGACAGATAGCCGCCGCCCAAACCTTCCAGGGCAGCGCCCTCGAAGGTCTCCAGCAGGACCAGCCGGCCGTCCCCGATCTCCAGCTTCGGCGCCGCGGCGTGGGCGCTGGCCCCTGGCGCGGCGATGTAGCGGACCGCCACCACCTGCTCGCCGCCGTCCACGATGGTCATGCCGGTGCGGATCTCGCCGTTGACGATGCGCACGACCTCACGGGTCAGGTGGTCGAACACCCCCGGCGCCACATTGCCCGCGTAGCTCGCCGAGCGCTCGGGGATGGCGCGCACCAGGCCGCGCAGGTCGGTCCAGCGCCAGTCCTCGTCCCGCCGCGACGGCAGTTCGGTCACATCGCCGGTCGTTATGGCCCTGGCCAGGCTCATGCGGCGACCTCGGCAACCTTGGCGTACTTGTCGTAGCCCTCGCGCTCCAGCTCGTGCGCCAGCTCCGGCCCGCCCGACGCGACGATCCGCCCCGCCGCCAGCACGTGCACGCGGTCGGGCCGGATGTAGTCCAGCAGGCGCTGGTAGTGGGTGATCACCAGCATGGCCCGCTCGGGCGCGCGCATGGTGTTGACGCCCTCGGAGACGATGCGCAGGGCGTCGATGTCTAGGCCGCTGTCGGTCTCGTCCAGGATGGCCAGGCGCGGGGCCAGCATGGCCATCTGCAGGATCTCCATCCGCTTCTTCTCGCCGCCGGAGAAGCCGACGTTGAGCGGACGCTTGAGCATCTCGAAGTCCATCTTCAGCGCCCCGGCCTTCTCCTTGGCCAGGCGCAGGAAGTCGGGGGCCGAGATCTCTTTCTCGCCGCGCGCCTTGCGCTGGGCGTTCAGCGCCGTGCGGATAAAGGTCAGGGCCGGCACGCCGGGGATCTCGGTGGGGTACTGGAACGACAGGAACAAGCCCTTGGCGGCCCGCTCGCTGGGGTCAAGGGCGGTCAGGTCGACGCCGTCCAGGGTCGCGGTCCCGCCCGTCACCTCGTAGCCCGGCCGTCCGGCCAGGGCGTAGCTGAGCGTCGACTTGCCCGCGCCATTAGGCCCCATCACCGCATGCACCTCGCCGGCCGGTACGGACAGGCTGAGGCCCTTGAGGATGACCTTGTCGTCGATGGAAACGTGGAGGTTTTTAATGGAAAGCATGGGTCTCATTTCAAAAACGATTGTCATCCCGGCCGAGCGAAGCGAGAGCCGGGACCGCCGCAAACGCCGGCGTTGGCCGCTGCTTCAGCTCCAGCGTTTCCGGCGGTCCCGGATAAGCGCTGCGCGCTTTCCGGGATGACAGGGGAAGTGGGATGCTCATTCGCCCTCCAGCGGCCGGAGGAACTCCAGCCGGTTGCCGAACGGGTCGTAGATGTAGATGCGCTCGTGGCCCTCGAGCAGGTCGTCGTCGATCACCTCGTAGCCGGCGGCGCGGGCGCGCTCGGCCAGCACCTGGACGTCATCGACCAGGAAGGCGATGTGGGCCTTGCGGGCGGGCGCGAAGGGCTGCTCCACCCCGCAATGCAGCTTCACCGTCTCGCTCTCGAACCAGCACCCGCCCCGCTTGGCTAGCTCCGGCGGCTTGGGCTGCTCCGGCAGGCCCAGCAGGCCTTCGTAGAACTCGCGCGCTCGGTTTTCCGCCCCTTTCGGGATCGCCACCTGGGCATGATCGATGGCTTCGAGGTTCATTGCCCATCCCCCATCAACCCGCTCATCCCGGCGAAGGCCGGGACCCAGGCAAAACTCTCCGCGCCAACGGACATCTCACCGTGACCGACACCCAGCGCGCGCGGCGGCTGGGACTCGGTCCTGGGTCCCGGCCTTCGCCGGGATGAGCGGGAGGTGGGGGTCATTTCACGCTACCTTCCGCTGAGAGGGTTCGCGAAATCACGGCGCTCTGGTTTTTCAGTTCAGCATCCAGCGCATCCCGCTCAAGGGAGCCCTGAAACACGTCATAGAGCGCCCAAACAAAGCCAGACACCGAGACCTTCACCACGGCCTCGCGGAAGTAGGCGTCCGTCGCCAGGGCTTCGGCTTTCTCAGCGTACTGGCGGGCCAGCACGCCCAGCTCAACGCCAATATGGTCAATCGCTGTCTCGCGGTGACTCATCCCACGCTCCCTTCCAGACTAATCGCCACCAGCTTCTGCGCCTCCACGGCGAACTCCATGGGCAGCTCCTGCAGCACGTCCTTGACGAAGCCGTTGACCAGCAGCTGCACCGCCTCCTCCTGCGAAAGCCCCCGCTGCATGGCGTAGAACAGCTGGTCTTCGGACAGCCGCGTGGTCGTCGCCTCGTGTTCGAACTTGGCCGAGGCGTTGCGGGCTTCGATGTAGGGCGTCGTATGCGCCCCGCAGTCCTTGCCGATCAGCAGGCTGTCGCACTGGGTGAAGTTGCGCGCGCCCTTGGCCTTGGGGTGGGCGCTGACCAGGCCGCGATAGGTGTTGGACGAGTGCCCCGCCGAGATGCCCTTGGAGATGATCCGCGAGCGGGTGTTTGCGCCCAGGTGGATCATCTTGGTGCCGGTGTCCGCCTGCTGGCGGTTGTTGGTGATGGCGATGGAGTAGAACTCGCCGGACGAGCCCTCCCCGCGCAACACGCAGGACGGGTACTTCCAGGTGATGGCCGAGCCGGTCTCCACCTGGGTCCAGCTCACCTTGGCGCGGTCGCCGCGGCAGTCGGCGCGCTTGGTGACGAAGTTGTAGATGCCGCCCTTGCCGTCCTTGTCGCCGGGATACCAGTTCTGGACGGTGGAATATTTGATCTCCGCGTCGTCCATAATCACCAGCTCGACCACGGCGGCGTGCAGCTGGTTCTCGTCCCGCATGGGGGCGGTGCAGCCCTCCAGATAGGAAACGTAGGCTTCCTTGTCGGCGATGATCAGGGTGCGCTCGAACTGGCCGCTCTCCGCCGCATTGATGCGGAAGTAGGTGGAAAGCTCCATGGGGCAGCGCACGCCCGGCGGCACATAGACGAAGCTGCCGTCGCTGAAGACCGCGCTGTTAAGGCAGGCGAAATAGTTGTCGCTCACCGGCACCACGCTGCCCAGGTATTGGCGCACCAGGTCCGGATGCTCGCGGATCGCCTCGCTCATCGAGCAGAAGATCACCCCGACCGCCGCCAGCTCCTTCTTGAAGGTGGTCACCACCGAGACGCTGTCGAACACCGCGTCCACGGCGTAGCGCGGCGCGCCCTCCACCCCGAGCAGGACTTCCTGCTCCTTCAGCGGGATACCAAGCTTTTCGTAGACCGCCAGCAGCTCCGGATCGATCTCGTCCAGGCTCTTGGGGCCGGCCTTGGTCTTGGGCGCGGCGTAGTAGTAGGCGTCCTGGTAGTCGATCTTGGGGAAGTTCACCCGCGCCCAGTCCGGCTCCTCAAGCACAAGCCAGCGCTCATAGGCCTCCAGGCGCCACTTCAGCATCCATTCGGGCTCATCCTTCTGGGCCGAGATATAGCGCACGGTGTCTTCGGAGAGGCCCTTGGGCGCCATCTCCTGTTCGATCTGGGTGACGAAGCCGTGCTGATAACGCTCCAACTCGGCGACCTGATCGACGGTTTGCTTGACCGCGGCCATCTTAAGCTACCTCTCGCCGGCGCGCGGCATGGCGCGCATGGGCTTCCAACCAGACGTCGCCGAAGCGCCGCCAATCCTGCTCGGTGGTGTCCCACCCGCCGCTCACCCGGATCACGAAGGGCGCCAGATCTGGCCGGCCCATGGATTCCACCACGTGGCTGGCCTTGACCTTGCCCGACGAGCAGGCCGCCCCGGCGCTGATCATCACCCCCGCCAGGTCCAGGTTCATCACCTGCAGGTCGGAGGGGAAATCCTTGGCCGACAGGCACAGGGTCTGGGGCAGGCGCGGCGCGCCCTCGCCCAGGGTCACCGCCCCCGCCTCCGCCAGCCGCGCGGCCGTCGCATCACGCCAGGGCGCTTGCGCCGCCATGCC
>DASVMY010000157.1:0-6059 GCA_036384135.1 Caulobacteraceae bacterium
CCGCCAGCACAAAGCTCAGACGTTGATCCACCACCCCGGCCCACACCATCGATCAGCCCTCCAGGCTGACGAGTGTCACCCATCTATCCGGGCTAAGGTGTCACCTCTCTATCCGGGCAGCACAGCGGGCCACCTTCTCCCACAAGGGGAGAAGGGAGAGGAGGGGCGGCCTCAGTCATCTCGTAACACGCTGGAGTCTTGGGTGTTTCTGAGATGCGTGAATCGCCTAGAGCACAGCGGAGAGCCGGGGCCGGCCCCTTCGCGCCAAGACGACCTCCAGCGAGGAGCCGGCCCTGCCGACCCCGGATCGGCGCCGCTGACGCGGCTTGTCCGGGGCGACGGATGTTCGTGCGGTTCGTGTGGGTTCGTGGTCAGAATCCCTTATCGCCCCGCGCCGCCCGAAGAAGGAGAACGGATCTCGCTACCGCTTCTGGTCCACGTCCCGCACCGCGCCCCGCGCCGCGCTGGTGGTGAAGGCCGCATAGGCCCGCAGCGCCGTGGACACCTTCCGCTTGCGTCCCACCGCCGCCCACGCCGCCTCGCCCAGCGCCAGCCTCGCCGCGCGCCGATCCGCCAGCACCGCGTCCGACACCTTCAGCGCCACCGTCCGTCGGGGGATATCGATCTCTATGCGGTCGCCGTCCTCCACCAGGGCGATCACCCCGCCCTCGGCCGCTTCGGGCGAAACGTGGCCGATGGACAGTCCCGAGGTGCCGCCCGAAAACCGCCCGTCGGTGATCAGGGCGCAGGCCTTCCCCAGGCCTTTAGATTTCAGATAGCTGGTCGGATACAGCATCTCCTGCATCCCCGGCCCGCCGCGCGGACCCTCGTAGCGGATCACCACCACGTCACCGGCCTTGACCTTGCCGGTGAGGATGGCGCTGACCGCGTCGTCCTGGCTTTCGTAGACCTTGGCCGGGCCGGCGAAGACCAGCGAGCCCTCGTCCACCCCGGCCGTCTTTACGATACACCCATCGGCGGCCAGGTTGCCGCTCAACACCGCCAGGCCGCCGTCCTTGGAAAAGGCGTGGTCCGCCGAGCGGATGACGCCGGCCTCGCGGTCCGTGTCCAGCTCATCCCAGCGGCGGGATTGGCTGAACGCCACCTGGGTCGGCACCCCGCCCGGCGCCGCCCGATAGAAGGTCCGCACCGTCTCGCTCTGCGTCCGCCCGATATCCCAGCGGTCCAGCGCCGCGCCCAGGGTCGGGCTGTGCACGGTCGGTTCGTCCCGATGGATCAGGCCGGCGTTGTCCAGTTCGCCCAGGATCGACATCACCCCGCCGGCGCGGTGCACGTCTTCCATGTGCACGTCGGCCTTGGCCGGCGCCACCTTGCACAGGCACGGGACTTGGCGCGACAGCCGGTCGATGTCGGCCATGGTGAAGCCCACCTCGCCCTCGTGCGCCGCGGCCAGCAGGTGCAGCACGGTGTTGGTCGACCCGCCCATGGCGATATCCAGGCTCATGGCGTTCTCGAACGCCCTGAAACTGGCCACCGAGCGGGGCAGCACGCTGGTGTCGTCCTGTTCGTAGTGCCGCCGCGTGATGTCAACGATCAGGTGGCCCGCTTCCAGGAACAGCCGCTCGCGGTCGGCGTGGGTGGCCAGGACCGAGCCGTTGCCCGGCAGCGACAGGCCCAGCGCCTCGGTCAGGCAGTTCATGGAATTGGCGGTGAACATCCCCGAGCACGAGCCGCAGGTCGGGCAGGCGGAGCGCTCGATGGTCTTCACGTCGGCGTCGCTGATCTTGTCGTCCGCCGCCGCGACCATGGCGTCCACCAGGTCGAGCGCCACGGTCTTGCCCTCCAGCACCACCTTACCCGCCTCCATCGGCCCGCCGGAGACGAACACCGTGGGGATGTTCAGGCGCAGGGACGCCATCAGCATCCCCGGCGTGATCTTGTCGCAGTTGGAGATGCAGACCATGGCGTCGGCGCAATGGGCATTGACCATGTATTCGACGCTGTCGGCGATCAGTTCGCGCGAGGGCAGGCTGTAGAGCATGCCGTCGTGGCCCATGGCGATGCCGTCGTCCACGGCGATGGTGTTGAACTCCTTGGCCACCCCGCCGGCCCGCTCGATCTCCCGCGCCACCAGCTGGCCGAGGTTCTGCAGGTGCACGTGGCCCGGCACGAATTGGGTGAAGGAGTTGACCACGGCGACGATCGGCTTGCCGAAGTCGGAGTCGGTCATGCCGGTGGCGCGCCAGAGGCCGCGGGCGCCGGCCATGTTGCGGCCGTGCGTGGAGGTGCGGGAACGATAGGCGGGCATGGGCCGGTCCTTGAACGCTTGAAAGCCGAAGGGCTGCTCAAACCGCCCATAGCGCCCGCCGTCAAGCAGCGCCGGCGCTTTCCAACTGAAAGCCGCCTGGGCCCTGCGCCGGCTTATCCCCTTCCCCGGCGCCCCAAAGCCCCCTAGAACGCCCCTTTAATGACATCTCCAAATCTCGGCCCAGCCCCCGGTCCAACGCTCGGTATCGACGAGGTCCGCGCGCGGATTTTGCCGTTCCCGGGCCGCCACCTGCTGTCCGTCAACGACCTCGACCCAGTGCAGGTGAAAGACCTGCTGGACCTGGCTGACGGCTTTGTCGGCCTCAACCGCCAGACGGCCAAGAAGACGGACCTGCTCAAGGGCCGCACCCTGATCAACCTGTTCTTCGAAGCCTCCACCCGCACCCAGAGCTCCTTTGAGCTGGCCGGCAAGCGCCTGGGCGCCGACGTGGTCAACATGAGCCCGCGCACCTCCTCGATCTCCAAGGGCGAGACCCTGATCGACACGGCGGTGACCCTGAACGCCATGCAGCCCGACATTCTGGTCGTCCGCCACGCCTCCTCCGGCGCCGCCTCGCTGCTCTCGCAAAAGGTCAGCTGCAGCGTCGTCAACGCCGGCGACGGCCAGCATGAGCACCCCTCCCAGGCCCTGCTCGACGCGCTCTCCATGCGCCGCGCCTTCGGCCACGTGGACGGCCTCACCGTAGCCATCTGCGGCGATGTCCTGCACAGCCGCGTCGCCCGCTCCAACGTCGGCCTGCTGACCATGCTGGGCGCCAATGTGCGCCTCGTCGGCCCGCCCACCCTGATGCCCGCCGACGTCGCCCGCTGGGGGGTGGAGGTGCACCACCACATGAAGCACGGCATCGAAGGCGCCGACGTGGTCATGATGCTGCGCCTGCAGCTGGAGCGGATGCAGGGCGCGCTGGTGCCGTCCATGCGGGAGTATTTCCGCTTCTGGGGCCTGGACCGTGAGAAGCTGGCCCTGGCCGCGCCGGGCGTCCGCGTCATGCACCCCGGCCCCATGAACCGCGGCGTCGAGATCGACTCCGACGTCGCCGACGACCTCACCGTCAGCCTGATCCAGGACCAGGTGGAGATGGGCGTGGCCGTGCGCATGGCCATACTCGCCTCCCTGGCCGCACGGCTCGACAACCGATGAGCCCGGTCCGATCCGTCTGTGTCTTCTGCGGCTCCAGCCCCGGCGCCGATTCCGCCTACCTGATCGCCGCCCGGGCTACCGGACAGGCGATCGCCGATCGCGGCCTCACCCTGGTCTACGGCGGCGCCAAGGTCGGGCTGATGGGAACGGTGGCCGACGCCGCCCTGGCCGCCGGGGGCGAGGTGATCGGCGTCCTGCCCAGGGGCCTGGCCGCCAAGGAGCTGGCCCACACCGGCCTCACCCGCCTGGAGGTCGTCGCCTCCATGCACGAGCGCAAGGCGCGGATGGCCGAGCTTTCCGACGGTTTCCTGGCCCTGCCCGGCGGCATCGGCACCCTGGAGGAGATCTTCGAGATCTGGACCTGGGGCCAGTTGGGCTTCCACGCCAAGCCCGCCGGCTTCCTCAACGTCGCCGGCTTCTACGACCCGCTGAAGACCTTCGTCAGCCACATGACCGACCAGGCCTTCATGAAGCCGATGCATCGCGACATGGCCGTGTTCGGCGACAGCGTAGGCGACATCCTGGCCGCCTTCGCCGCCTACCGGCCCCCCAACGTCGACAAATGGATGGAGCGGGAACAGCTCTGATGACCGCCCCAAGTCACTCAAGTCCTCCGATCTGCTTCATCAACGCCCGCATGGTCGACCCGCAGACCGGCTACGACGGCCCCGGCGCCCTGCTGGTGGAAAACGGCGTCATCGCCTCGGTGACGCACGAGGTGGGCTTCGCCGACCTGTCGCCCGAGATCCGCGTCGTCGACTGCAATGGCGCCCTGCTCTGTCCCGGCCTGATCGACCTGCGGGTCAAGACCGGCGAGCCAGGCAACGAGCCCAAGGAAACCCTCAAGTCCGCCGCCCGCGCCGCCGCCGCCGGCGGCGTCACCTCCATCGTCGTCCAGCCCGACACCGATCCTGTGATCGACGACCCGTCGGTGGCCGACTTCATCCTGCGCCGCGCCCGCGACATCGAACTGGTCCACGTCTACCCCGCCGGCGCCGCCACCAAGGGCCTCAAGGGTCTGGGCATGGCCGAGATCGGCCTGATGCACGACGCCGGCTGTGTCTATGTCACCGACGCCGACCGCCCCATCGTCGATTCCAAGGTCTTTCGCCGGGTGCTGTCCTACGCCTCGGCGCTCGGTGTCCTGGTCGCCCACCGCCCCGCCGACCCCTGGCTCAGCGACGGCGCCGCCGCCACCGAGGGCGAGTTCGCCGGCCGCCTGGGCCTGCCCGCCGTCCCCGTGGCCGCCGAGACCATCATGCTGGAGCGCGACATCGCCCTGGCCGAACTTACCGGCGCGCGGCTGATGGTCGACCAGATCAGCGCCGCCCAGCCTCTGGAAAGCCTGGCCCGCGGCAAGGCCCGGGGCGTCCGGCTCATCGCCACCGCCTCGATCAATCACCTGTCGTTCAACGAGATCGACATTGGCGACTACCGCACCTTTTGCAAGCTGACCCCGCCGCTGCGCCCCGAGTCCGACCGCGTCGCCCTGATCGAGGCGGTGGCGTCGGGCCTGGTGGACATCATCGTCTCAGCCCACACCCCCGCCCCGCCGGAGGACAAGCGCCTGCCCTACGACGAGGCCGCGCCCGGCGCCGTGGGCCTGGAAACCCTGCTGCCGGCCCTGCTGACCCTGCACCACGAGGGCCGCGTGCCCCTGGCAACCCTGATCAAGGCCGTCACCCTGGCCCCGGCCCAGGCCATCGGCCTGGCCGCCGGACGCCTGTCGCAGGGCGCCCCGGCCGACCTCGTCCTCTGCGACATCGACGCCCCGCGCCTGATCGACGCCGAAGACCTGATCTCCAAATCCCGCAACTCCGCCTTCGACGGCCGCCGCCTGCAGGGGTCGGTGCTGATGACCCTGGTGGATGGACGCATCGTCCACGAGGTTTGAGGGCTGGGCCTGAGCGCCGCCCCTATCGCACCCGAAATCTACAACCTAGACTGTGCCCATGCTCAGCCCTGACCCGATGATCGCCTGGATATCGTGCCTGCTCGGCGGCTATCTGCTCGGCTCCATCCCTTTCGGCGTCATCGCCACCCGCCTTGGCGGGGCCGGAGACCTGCGCAAGATCGGCTCGGGAAGCATCGGGGCCACCAATGTCCTGCGCACCGGCCGCCGCGACCTGGCCGCCCTGACCCTGATCGGCGACGGCGGAAAGGGGGCGCTCGCCGCCCTGCTGGCCCGGCACTTCCTGGGCGACCCCACTCTTGCTGACATGGCCGCCTGCATCGCCGCGGCCGCCGCCTTCACCGGCCATCTCTTCCCGATCTGGCTGAAGTTCCGAGGCGGCAAGGGCGTGGCCACCTTCTTCGGGACCATGATCGCCATCGCCTGGCCCGCGGGCCTGGCCGCCGGCGCGACCTGGCTGGTCATGGCGGCGATCTTCCGCATCTCGTCCCTGGCCGGCCTGACGGCGGTGGCGGTGACGCCCCTGCTGCTCTTCGCCCTGGACCAGTCGACCATCCCGCGCCTCTACCTCGCCGCCTTCATGGCCGTGCTGGTGTTCATCCGCCACCACCAGAACATCCGCCGCCTGCTCAAGGGCGAAGAACCGAAGATCGGCGGCTCCAAGGCCACGCCGGCGTCGTGACATCCAAGACGCTGGGGGCCCAAGAGCGTATCGAC
>DASVMY010000158.1:0-1801 GCA_036384135.1 Caulobacteraceae bacterium
GACAGCGCCTCCTCGGCGTCCAGCCGCTTGAGGCCGGCGTTGGCGGCGGCGACGGCCGCCTGGGCCGCCATCAGGTCACCCTCAGCGCCGCTGAGGCGAAGGTCGTATTCGGCCGGGTCGATGCGGATGAGCGGCGTTCCGGCCTTCACCGGCTGGTTGTCGGTGACCAGCACCGCGGCGATGGCGCCGCGCACCTTGGGCGAGATCACCGTCTTGTCGGCCCGCACATAGGCGTCGTCGGTGACGGTCACGTCGCGGCCGGCGTTGATCCAGAGGAATCCGGCGACGGCGAGGATCACGGCGAGCCCGGCCACGATCACGGCGCGCAGTTTCCCCGGCCCGATCGTCGGCCGGGGCTTGGCCGCCCCGGCGCCGCGTCCGGCGTCGCTCATGCTTCAGACCCCAGCGGCAAGGCTTTCCCCATCAAGGCTTGATCAGATAGCATGCTTCCCATGGTCGCAAGCAAAGCTGTCCTGTCAGGCGAGGAAGCCGTCCCCGTCGTCGGGGCGGGCCTGAGCGAAGGCCGCAAGCTGGCGATCTTCCTGGTGATGTCGGTGGGCCAGTTCATGGCCCTGCTGGACATCCAGATCGTCGCCGCCTCGATGAACTCGATCCAGGCCGGGCTGTCGGCGGCGGCGGACGAGATCGACTGGCTGCAGACCGCCTATCTGATGGCCGAGATCGTGATGATCCCCCTGTCGGCCTACCTGGCCCAAGCGTTGTCGACGCGGTGGATGTTCGTCGCCTCCGCGGCCCTGTTCACCGTTTCCAGCCTGATGTGCGGCGCGGCCTGGGACCTGCCGTCGATGCTGGTGTTCCGCGTCCTGCAGGGGTTCGTGGGCGGGGCGATGATACCGCTGGTGTTCGCCACCGGCTTTTCGTTCTTCGACGGGCCCAAGCGGGCCATGGTGACCAGTGTGCTGGGGGTGATCTCCACCCTGTCGCCGACGCTCGGCCCGGCGGTCGGGGGTTGGATCACCGACCTGGCGAGCTGGCGCTGGCTGTTCTTCGTCAATGTCGCGCCCGGGGCCATCGTCGCCGTGGCCCTGGTGATGCTGGGGCCGGTGGACAAGGCGCGGCCCTCGATGCTGGCGCGGATCGACTGGCTGCACGCGGCCTCCCTGGCGGTGTTCTTGGGCGGATTGCAGTACGTGCTGGAGGAGGGGCCGCGGCATCAGTGGTTCCAGGACCCCGGCATCGCCACCGTCGGCTGGTTCGCGGCGGTGGGGGCGGTGGTGTTCTTCGAACGCTGCCTGTTCTCCGCCTCGCCCCTGGTCAGCCTGGCGCCGTTCCGACGACGGGGCTTCGGAGCGGCGGGGATCATGGCCTTCATCACCGGCTTTGGCCTCTACACCATCACCTTCCTGACCCCGGTGTTCCTGGCTCGCGTGCGGGGCTATTCCAGCCTGGAGATCGGCACGACCACCTTCATCGCCGGGGTGTTCATGACCGCCTCGGCGCCCCTGGCGGCCTGGCTGGGGACCAAGATCGACCTGCGCATCGTGATGGCCATCGGCCTGGTGCTCTATGGCGCCAGCTTCTGGATGATTTCGGCGGTGAACAGCGACTGGGGCTTCTGGGAGCTGTTCTGGACCCAGGCGGTGCGCGGGGTGGGGGTGCTGTTCTGCATGGTGCCCTCGGTGAGCATGGCGCTGAACAACCTGCCGGACGCGGAGCTGAAACCGGCCTCGGGGCTGAACAACCTGATGCGCAACCTGGGCGGGGCGCTGGGCATCGCCCTGGTGAACACCGGCCTGCAGCGCTACTTCGCCTGGCATTTTCAGCAGCTGGCCCAGGGCCT
>DASVMY010000159.1:0-54986 GCA_036384135.1 Caulobacteraceae bacterium
AGGGCGTCGTCGAGGGTGCCAAAAGAGAACCTGTAAGAGCGCGACGGCGCTAGGTCGCGATCTCTGCGGGGCGCCCGGAGACCGGAGCCGTGCTGCGCCCCGCATTCGCCGAGGCAGGCGTGCGTCGCGCCGCGAGCGCCGGGGGGCAGGGCGGGCGGGGGGGAAGACCCTGGCGCTCGACGCGATAGCGCTCTCCCCAGTCGCGCAGCGTGCCGAGGATCGGAGCGAGGGTCTGTCCGAAATCCGTCAGAGTGTATTCGACCTTCGGCGGAACCTCGGCGAAGACGTGCCGGGCGACCACACCATCGGCCTCCAGCTCGCGAAGTTGCAGCGTGAGCATTCGTTGCGTGGCGTTCGGCATCAAGCGGGCGAGCTCCATGAACCGTTTCTTGCCCGTCAGCAAATGGAACAGAATGAGTGGCTTCCATAGGCCGCCGATCACGGAGAGTGTGGTTTCGACCGCGCAGTCGCTGCGCGAGTCCAGTCGTTTGGGGCGCATGGCGTCACTTTCATAAATGATAGTAGCGGTGATTATTGTGCCTTCTTGTAACCTCGAACACATGGGCCAAATCAGACGCTCACGCAATTACTGGGAAGTCGAGCGATGAGCTTCAGAGCGTTGGTGGCGCGCAAGGTTGACGACAAGATCGTGGCCCAAGTCGAGACGATGGAAGACGCCGAGCTGAACCCCGGCGAGGTGACGATCGCCGTGGAGTGGTCCACGGTGAACTACAAGGACGGCATCGCGCTCAGCGGCGCCGCCGGCATCATCCAGACCTTTCCGCTGGTGCCTGGAATTGACCTCGCCGGCGTTGTCGAAGCGTCCTCCGATCCGCGGTACGCCGTCGGCAACAAGGTGGTGGTCAACAGCTGGGGCCTCAGCCAGACGCATCACGGAGGCTACGCCGAGCGGGCACGGGTCAACGGCGACTGGGTGATCAAGCTTCCGGAGGCGATCTCCACGCGCCACGCCATGGCGATCGGCACGGCGGGCTATACCGCCATGCTGAGCATCCTGGCCCTCGAACACGGCGGTGTGACGCCAGACGCCGGAGATGTGCTGGTCACAGGGGCGAGCGGGGGCGTGGGCTCGGTGGCGATCGCGCTGTTGTCGCGCCTCGGATACCGGGTGGCCGCCTCCACCGGCCGGCTGCAGGAAACGGACTATTTGACCGCGCTTGGCGCATCCGAGGTCTTGGACCGTGCGACCTTGTCGGCGCCGGGCGACCCGATCGCGCGCGAGCGGTGGGCCGGCGCGATCGATTCCGTCGGCAGCCAGACCCTGGCCAATGTGCTGGCGCAGACGAAGTACCGCGGCGTGGTTACGGCCTGCGGTCTGGCGCAAGGGGTCGACCTGCCCGCCACGGTCCTGCCGTTCATCCTTCGCAATGTCACCCTGGCCGGCATCGACTCGGTCAACGCGCCCAATGCGGTGCGCCTGGAGGCCTATGCCCGGCTGGCTCGCGATCTGGATCTCGACAAGCTGGAGCGCACGATCACCGAAGTTGGCCTCGCCGATGTGCCGAAGATCGCCCAGGCGGTGCTGCGGGGAGAGGTTCGCGGCCGCACGCTGGTCGACGTTCGCCGCTAAGCGCAAGGCGCGGAGCGGCGAGATTGCCCGCCGCTCCGCGACCTTCGTGACGGTCGCCCTACCAGGTCTCATGGAACGGCCGCACCTCGGCCAGGAAGGACCAAGCGTCGCGCGGTTGGTGGGCGAGGTGGAAGACTTCGTCGGCGATCGCGGCCGGCTGGATGTAGAAATCGTCGGCCACATCCTTCAGCCGCGCCCGCTGCCAGGGAACATCGATTACCGCGTCGATGACCAGGTAGGCGACGTGGACGCCCTTGGGGCCAAGATCGCGGGCCATGGACTCGGCCAGGATGCGCTGGGCGGCCTTGGTGGGCGCGAACCCGGCGAAGTTGGCCCGGCCGCGCAGCGCCGAGGTGTTGCCGGTGACGATCACCGCGCCTTCACCGGCCTCGGCCATCGCCGGCGTGGTTAGCCGCGCCAGGTGCAGAAGCGCCATGACGTTGACGTCGAAATTGCGCTGCAGAACGTCGGGGTCGATGTCGCGGAAACTGCCAAAGGCGCCGCCGACGGCGTTGTGGACCAGGATTTTGGGCGCGCCAACCCGGGCGACCGCGCGCTCAAGCGCGGCCGGGTCGGCGACGTCACAGGCGAGGGCGATGGAGTCAGGGATCTCCGCTTCCAGGGCGGCCAACCTCGCCTCATCGCGGGCCAACATGGCGACACGATAGCCGCCGGCCGCGAAGCGCCGCGAGACGGCCGCGCCGGTGCCGGGGCCAACGCCGGTAACGAGGGCCAGGGGTTTGGTCGCCATTCGCCGTCTCCTAGGAAGCTAAGCGGGTATGTTTATAGCACTCACTTGCATCATGCGAGTCGGTGGGCGGAAGGATGCGGCTACTGCGAACGACCGCGCGCCTGGACCGCCAAGCGACGCGTCTCCACCATTTGCGGCGTGACGGCAGCGTTGTGAACGACGGACCGTTCGTGTTCGAGTTGGAGGCCCTCGTCTAGCGGGAGCGCGTAGCCGTCGTCGATCATCGCCTTGTAGGTCACCAGTATCTCGGCCTCGATCGACGCCATCTCCTGGGCCAGGGCCAGCGCGGCCGGCATGAGCTCGGCCGGTTCCACCACCCGGTTCACGAGGCCCCAGTCATAGGCTTGCTGGGCGCCCAGGAAATTGCCGGTGAGCGACAGCTCCTTGGCGCGGTAGATTCCAATGGTCCGGGAAAGCTTCTGGGAGAGACCCCAACCGGGTGTGATGCCCACGCGCGCATGGGTGTCGGCGAACCGGGCGTTGGTGGAGCAGATCAGGACGTCGCAAGCCAGCGCCACCTCGAACCCGCCGGTGATCGCCACCCCGTTGATGGCGCCCACGACGGGCTTGGAGCAGGCCAGCACCGCGCGCGCCGGGTTCTCTGACGGGTCGGTCGCGTTGGCCGCGCCCATGCCCAGGGGATCGGTGGAGAGCTCCTTCAGGTCCAGTCCTGCAGTGAACGCCCGCTCGCCGGCGCCGGTGAGCACGATCACCTTCACCCCGGCGTCGGCCTCGAGCTCCGTCAAGGCCTGATGCAGGGCGGCCCTGAGCGCCTTTGAAAGGGCGTTCATCGCCTCTGGGCGATTGAGTGTGACGATGGCGACGGCGCCGTGGCGCTCGACCAGCAGCATGGAGGGCCTCCTTCGGACGGAGCGCGCGGCGAAGCCAGCGCGTGCGAAATGACGGCGCTAGCTGTGCGCACGCGCCCAGGCGCGCACGTCTTCAACGAACAGGCCGGGTTCCTCCATGGCGGCGAAGTGGCCGCCGCGCGGCATGTCGGTCCAGCGGACGATGTTGTAGACGTGTTCGGCGTAGGAGCGGGGTGGGGGCTGGTAGAGGGCCTCGCCCGGGAAGTTGAGGACGGCGGTGGGGGTCTCGCAGCGCTCGCCCGGCGTCAGCACGAAGCCCGCCTCCTCAAGGAACCCGCGATAGTACCAGGCCGATGTCGTGAAGCTGCCGGTCATCACATACATCATGATGTTGGTGAGCAGGTGGTCCTTCGGATGGACCTCATCCATCGTCCGCGCGCTCAGATCGGACCAGTCGTGGAAGCGCTCGGTGATCCAGGCCGCCTGGCCGACCGGATTGCCCGCGCCCATCCAGGCGATGGATTGCGGTTTGGACGCCTGCAGGGAGAAGTAGGCGCCGACCTGGGACTGGGCCTGCGCCTGCTTTTTTGCCCAGGCTTTCTCCTCCTCGGTCGTGGGCGGAACGCCCGGCCGAAAGCCCAGCATGTTGAGATGGATCGCGCGGGCTGACGCGCCATGTTCGCGGCCGAGCCAGGAGGTGACCATGCCGCCCCAATCTCCGCCCTGCGCCAGGTAGGTCGGATAACCCAGCACCTTGGTCATCAGGGCGTTGAAGAGGCGCGCGGTGGTGCGCTGGCCGATTGGGCGCGATGGCTTGGATGAGAACCCGAAGCCGGGCAGGGACGGGATCACCAGATCGAAGGCGTCCGAAGCCTGGCCGCCAAAGCGGCTGGGAAAGGCGAGCGGCTCGATCACCTTCCAGAACTCGAAGTGCGAGCCCGGCCAGCCGTGGCTCACGAGCAGAGGCCGTTTGCCCTGGGCTTCCCCGACGACATGGAGGAAGTGCAGGTCAAAGTCCTCCACCTGGGCAGTGTACTGATCGAAGCGGTTGAGGTCGGCCATGGCGGCGCGCCAGTCGTAGGCGCCCGTCCAATGATCGCAGAGCGCTCGCAGATAGGCGGGGTCGCAGCCATGCGACCACCCATCCGGAATGTCGGCCGCCGGCGGCCAGGGATAGGCGCGCACCTGGTCGAGAACCGCCGCGACCTCGGCCTCGGTCCAGCGGACCTCGAAGGGGGTTGGCGTCATGATGGGCTCCCAGGGGTTGAAAGGGACGTCTCGGCGCCGGCGCGCGCACGGGCGCGAAGCTCGGTCTTCAGCACCTTGCCGCCGGATGTTCTTGGCAAGGCCTCGATGAATTCGACGACGCTGGGCTTCTTGTAGCTGGCGAGGCGGTCCTGGCAGTGGCGGATCACCGTCTCGGCGGTGGCGTCCATGCCGGGCCGCAGGACAACGACCGCCTTGACGCATTCGCCCCAGGTCTCATCGGGCACGCCGATGACGGCGGCCTCCGCGATCGCCGGGTGCTCATAGAGGACCCGCTCGATCTCCGCGGGGTAGATGTTCTCCCCGCCGCGGATGATCATGTCCTTGATCCGGTCGACGAGATAGATGAAGCCGTCCGCATCGAGGCGCGCCAGGTCGCCGGTGTGCAACCAACCGTCGCGGATGGCCTGGGCGGTTTCCTCGGGTTTTCGCCAGTAGCCTTCCATCATGGTGTCGCATTGGCAGACGATTTCGCCGATCTGCCCGGGGGCGACGTCGCGCCCGGCGGCATCGACGATCCGCAAATCCACATTCGGCGCCGGCTTTCCGATGGAGGCCAACCGGTGGCGCCGCGGGTCGTGCTCATCTAGGACATGATCGTCCGGATCGAGGAAGGTTTGCGGGACCGCTTCGGTGAGGCCGTAGACCTGCATGAACCGGCAGCCAAAAAGCCTGGACGCGTCCTTCAGCACCCGCGGCGGCATGGGCCCGCCGCCGTACTGGATCATCCGCAGGCTGGAGAGATCGTAGGTCGAAGCCCCTTCGAGCTGCGCCATGAAATTGAGCATGGCGGGCGCGAACCAGCAGACGGTAAGCCGTTCGCGCTGGATCGTCCCCAGAGCGTCGCGCGCCTCGAACTGCGGGACCATGACCCAAGTCGCGCCGGCGTAGAGGGTGGGGATCAGATAGCCGAGGGTTCCGACATGGTAGAGCGGTCCGCCGGCGAGCACCCGATCTTCGTGGGTGAGCTTCAGGCTCAGCAGCATGGCGAGGGCCTGATGATGCAGGGCCCGGTAGGAGAGCATGGCGCCCTTGGGCAGCCCCGTGGTGCCGCTTGTATAGAGGATCAGCGCGATGTCGTGGTCGTCCATCGGCTCAGGGACGGCGACGGTGGCGGGACCGCCGAAGAGGGTCTCGTAGGCCGCCATCCCCGGCGCCGGACCCTCCAAGCCAATGCAGGTCGTCAGCGCCGGGGTTTTCTCGCGGATCGATTGGACAAGTTCGACATAGCGCTCTCCGACGAAGAGCATCGAGAGGCCCGCCTGATTGACGATGTACTCGAGTTCCTGCGCCTTCAGCCTGTAGTTGAGCGGGACGACGATGGCCCCGATCTGCAGGCCGGCATACAAACACTCGACGAAGGCAACGCTGTTGACCTGAAGAATGCCAACGCGCGTTCCCTTGCCAACGCCCCTGTCCCGCATCGCCGCAGCGAGCTGGTCGATGCGGCTCTGCATCTGGCGGTAGGTGCTGCGACGGTCCTCCAGGATGACGCAGTCCTTGTCCGGGAAGGTCTGCGCGGCCAGCTGGAAGAAATCACGAACATCCATCCGCCATATCCATGCGATAAAGCGCGCTCGGACAGCGCCGGTTCAGGCGATCACTTCTGAACGAATTCGTCGAAATAGACCCCTTGCCCGACCGCGCCGAGTTTCACTTCGTCGGGCTGGATGATGTTCTTGTATTCATCCGACTTGTAGAAGGCGCGCACCGTGTCCATGTCGTCCCACCAGACTTCGGTGATGAAGTCGACCGCGGGCGGCTCCTTACCGGGCCGGACCGTCGGGAAGTTCAGCGTGTATTTCCGCACGTGGGGAACGGTCTTGAGGAACAGCGGAGCATGCTGTTCGAGGTAGTATTTCTTGAATTCTTCCATCGTCTTGTCCGGCCCTTTATTGCCGGTAAAGATCATCTTGATCATGGATCAGTCTCCTGGTGTTGGCCGAAGTCGGCTCAGATGATGTAGGCGCCGCCGTCGACCGCGATCGTTTGGCCGGTGATGTGGCGCGAGGCGTCCGACGCCAGCAGCACCGCCAGGCCCTTGAGGTCTTCCTCACCGCCCAGACGCCGGGTGGGCGTGCTCTCGATGATCACGGGGCCGACCTGTTCGATCATCCCGTTGGCCATCTTCGAGGGAAACACCCCCGGACAGATGGCGTTGGCGGTAATGCCGTGGACGCCCCACTCGGCCGCCATCTGCTTCATCATGCCGATGACGCCGTGCTTGCTGGCGTTGTAGGCCAAGGTCGTCATCCAGCGCGGGTCGTTGGCCTGGAGCCCGGCCACCGAGGCGGTGACCAGGATGCGTCCGTACCCGGCCGGTATCATCGCCTTCTTGGCCACCTGCTGGGACATCACGAAGGCGCCGGTCATGTTGACGGCGAGCAGCTTGTTCCAGCCGTCGAGGGGATGGTCTTCGGCCGGGGCGCCCCAACTGGCGCCGGCGTTGTTCACCAGGATGTCGATCCGGCCGTACTCGGCCAGGACCGCGTCGACCACGGCCGGAATCTGCTCGGGCTTGCCCACATCGCAGGCCCAGCCCTTGGCGGCGACGCCCTGGGCGGCCAGATGGGCGACGGCGGTGTCCAACTCGTCCTTCTTGCGCGCGGTCACCACCACCTTGGCGCCCATTTCGCCAAGCGCTTCGGCCATCTGCAGGCCGAGCCCTCGCGAGCCTCCGGTCACGATGGCCACGCGGCCGCTCAAGTCCAACAGTTGCCTGACTGACATTCCTCACCCTTCGCGCTTACGTTTCTGGGTGAGGCGGCGAGCGTCACCGGCCGCCTTCGTCCCGTTAAGCGGCTCGGGTAAAGGCGTGGGACGGCGATGACGAATGAACAGTTCGGATGGAGATCAATAGAGCGCATGCATATATCGCGCGTAGACCTGAACCTGCTGGTCGTTTTGGAGACCATCTACGCGGAGGAAGGGATCACCAAGGCGGCGGAGCGGCTGCATCTGACGCAGCCGGCGGTCAGCCACGCCTTATCGAGGCTGCGCGATCTGTTCGAAGATCCGCTGTTCGAGCGCCAGGGCTACAAGATGGTCCCGACGCCGCTGACGCGCCGGCTCATGGGGCCCCTGCGCGAGTCGCTTCAGGGGATCGGGAGCCTGCTCAACGACGTACAGGCGTTCGAGCCCGCCCTGGCCAAGCGCCGCTATGTCGTGGGGCTGCGCGACTACATGGAATCGACGGTGATGCCGCCGATGATGCGGGCGCTGTCGGCGGAGGGCCCGCAGATGGGGCTGTCGACGGTGCGGATCGATCGCCAGAAGATGGAAGGCGAGCTGGCGGCTGGGGCGTTGGACCTGGCCGTCGACATGCTGCTGCCGGTCTCCGAGCAGGTGATGCATGCGCGGGTTCACGCCGACACCATGGCGGTGGTCGCCCGGGCCGGGCACCCGGCGACCAGGGATGGCCGTCTGGATCTGGATGGCTACCTGGCGCACCGCCATGTGCTGGTGACGTCGAGGCGCTCGGGGTTGGGTTTTGAGGATGTGGAACTGCGGCGCATGGGTCTGCAGCGCCGTGTGGCGCTGCGCTGCCAGTTCCACTTCGCCGCCTGCCGCGCCGTCTCCCAGACCGACCTTCTGCTGACGATGCCGGCCAGCTACGCGACGATCGCCAACCAGCCGTTCGGCAACCAGGTGCTGCCGTTTCCGGCGGCCTTGCCGCCCTACGACGCCTACATGTACTGGCACGCCAGCACGGACAACGATCCGGCGAACCGATGGCTGCGCGAGCTGATGCTGCGCTCGTTCCTGGCCTGATGGCCCTAGCTCCTCGGCCGCCCGCGGGCCACGAGCCCGCTCAGGAGGCCGCCGCGAGCTTGGCGTTGCGGCGGATCACCTGCGGCGGTTGGTCGAACGCCCGGATGAATGCCCGCCGCATACGGGCGCGGTCCGCAAAGCCGGTCTCGGTGGCGATGAAATCCACCGTATGCCGGGTCTGTTCCATCATCAGCCGGGCCGCCTCCACCCGCAGGTTCTCGATGGCCTTGGCCGGCGGTTGGCCCGTCTCGGCGCGAAAGGCTCGGGTGAATTGGCGAGGGCTGAGGTTGGCGGCGCTGGCCAGTTCGCTCACGGAGAGCGGCTTGTCGAGATTTTGCCGCGCGTAGCTTAAGGCGGTCTGGATGCGGTCGGACTTGGCGCTGACCTCCAGCAGGGCGGAGTGCTGCGTCTGTCCGCCGGCGCGTCGGTGGTAGATCACCAGCCGCTTGGCGACATGGCGCGCGATCTCCGGACCGTGGTCGCGTTCGAGCATGGCCAGGGCCAAATCGATCCCGGCCGTGGCGCCGGCCGATGTCCAGATCGGACCGTCGATGATGAAGATCTTGTCCTCGTCCAGCTTCACCCTCGGAAATCGCCGGCGCAACTCCTGGGCGGCGATCCAGTGGGTGGTCGCCCGGCGCTCATTGAGCAGCCCGGCCTCGGCGAGGGCCAAGGCCCCGCAGCAGATCGACGCCACACGGCGGGCCGTCGTCAGCGCGTCTCTGGCGAAGGCGGTCACCGCCGGGGAGGGGGCGATGTTGACCGCCGCCGCGAAGATGACGGTGTCGAAGCTCTGGCCCGTCATCGGCTCGGTCTCCAGGCGGTTGCCCAGGGAGCTGGCGACGGGGCCGCCAGCCTCGGAGACGATGGTGAGCGCGTAGGCTGGCTCCTGCAGCAAGTAGTTGGCGACCTCGAACACGGTCAGGGCCGCGACGCTGAGGAAATCAAAGCCAGGCGACACAACCAAGCCAATCCGATGCATCACCGAGCTCCAAAGTTGATGTCCTAAAACGACCCATATACGACGTTTGCGCCATGCGCCAGCCACGCTAAAGCTCCCGTCGAACCGCTCCCAGTGGGGTGGGTCGCGACCATCGCAGCGCTCGGGGCTTACGCCCCGCGGGTTGCGTCAGCTCGAAGCCTGGCCGCCCAAGCCGGGTTCCACCCCCTTGCATCTCGCGGTGGCCCCATACGGGAGGGCCGCTGCGGGGCGCTGCCTCTGTCCGCCTTTCCGGGCTTTGCCGCCGCCCGCCTCCTCAAGGAAACGCTGCCATGTCGAATTCGGGGAAGGTCGCGATCGTCACGGGCGCATCGTCCGGCATCGGGCGGGCGACCGCCGAGGCGCTGGTGAAGACCGGCTACCGGGTCTATGGCGCCAGCCGCTCGCCCAAGCCGATCCTAGGCGTCGAGAACATCGTCCTCGATGTGACCGATGACGCTTCAGTGGAGGCCTGCGTCGCCACCGTGCTGCGCGAGGCTGGCGCCATCGACCTCCTCGTCAACAACGCCGGCGTCGCCCTGATCGGCGCGATCGAGGACAGCACCGTCGCGCAGGCCCAGGCCCTGTTCGAGGTGAATCTCTTTGGCGCCATGCGGATGGCCAAGGCGGTCTTGCCGGACATGCGCAGGCGCCGCGGCGGCCGGATCATCAACATGAGCTCGGTGGGCGGGTTCCTGCCCGCCCCGTTCAGCGGTCTCTATGCGTCCAGCAAATTCGCCCTGGAGGGCTTTTCGGAAGCCCTGGACCACGAGGTCCGGCGCATGGGAATCCGAGTTAGCCTGCTGGAGCCGGCCTTCACCGCTTCCGACATCGCCGACAACTCCTGGACCTGCGACGCGCCTTCGCCAGCCTACGACGCGGGTCGCAAGGTGTTCCTGACCCGCTTCAAGGAAGAAATCGGCACGGCGCCTGGCAGCCAGACCGTCGCCGACGCCGTCCTCGCCGTGCTGCGCGCCAAGAACCCTGCCGTGCGCGTCCCGGTCGGCGGCCAGGCCACGACCCTTGCAAGACTGCGCCGGTTCCTGCCGGCCACGACCTTCGAGGGGATGTTCCGCAAGCAGTTCAATCTCGACACGTTCTGATCGAGCCTCGCCCCACACCCTTCAGCCATAGGAAGCAGAACCATGAAAGCAGTGCGGTTTCACCAGACCGGCGGACCCGACGTCCTGGTCTATGAGGATGTGCCGGATCCGACGCCGAAGGCGGGCGAAGTGCTCATCAAGGTCGAAGCGGTCGGGATGAATTTCGCTGACGTGATGCGCCGCCGCGGCGACCCCTATCCGCAGCCGTCTCCGCCGCCCTTCACCTTGGGCGTCGAAGTCGCCGGCACGGTCGCGGCGCTCGGCGAGGGGGTTGAGTCGATCCCGGTCGGAACCCCAGTCCTGGCGACGCCCGGAGATGGCGGCTACGCCCAGTACATCTGCGTGCCCGCCGCGACGATCGTTCCGCTGCCGCCGGGTGTCGAATTCGTGGCGGCGGCAGCGCTTGTCGCGCATGGCCTGACCGCGGCGCTCGTGCTGCGCAAGGCCGCCCGGCTGGCCGAAGGCGAGAGCATCCTCGTTCAGGCGGCGGCCGGCGGGGTTGGCACGTTCGCCATCCAGCTGGCCAAACTCTATGGCGCCGGCAAGGTGATCGCCGCCGCCGGCTCGGCCGACAAGCGTGCGGCCGCTGAACGTCTCGGCGCCGACGCCTCGGTCGACTACACCGTGCCTGGCTGGGCCAAGCAGGTGAAAGACCTGACCGACGGCCGCGGCGTCGACGTGGTGATCGAGATGGCCGGCGGCGACAACACGCATCAGTCGCTGGCGGCGATGGCGCCGTTCGGCCGACTGATCATGGTCGGACAGGCGAGCGGGGCCTCGGCCGTGCTCGACCCGTGGGCGCTGGCGAACGAAAACCATTCGGTGGTCGGCTTCTACGTCAACGGCTACGTTGGGGTTCCAGGGCTGGTCGAGGCCACGCTGGGCGAGATCATGGGCTACGTCATGGGCGGAAAGCTGGCGCCGCAGATCGGCGCGGTCCTGCCCCTGTCGAAGGCGGCGGAGGCGCACCGGCTGTTGGAAGGGCGCCAGACCACAGGCAAGGTCGTCCTGCAGCCCTGGGCCGACGCCTGATCCCCTAAAGAGGTTCGACCCGGCGGCGCGTTCATAGGCGCGCCGCCGGGTCGGCCACGAGCGAGGGCGCATAACGAGACAGGGCGCCGCCTTGGGCTGGCGTCGCGCGCCCGAGGTCGGCGGTCACGTCTGAACAAATATCACTCGGCGCTATGGCGACGCTCGACCTTATTCACTATCATCATAAAAGTGAATTCTTGACCTGAAATTTGAACTGGAGCCGCTGATGGCGCGAGAAGCATCCCTGGGCACGGCCCTCATCACCGGCGCCTCGTCGGGCATTGGCGCGGTGTATGCGGACCGGCTGGCGCGCCGTGGCTATGACCTGGTTCTGGTCGCGCGAGACGGCGAGCGCCTGGCCAAGCTGGCCGAAACCCTGGCCCGGGACACGGGTGTTTCGGTGGACACGCTGCGTGCGGATCTGACCGTCAAATCCGATCTCGCCGCCGTCGAGGCGCGGCTGCGGAGCGACCAGACGCTCTCCTTGCTGATCAACAACGCCGGGATCGCCGCCTTCGGCGGCTTTACCGAGCTTGATGTCGAGCACCATGACGCGATGGCCCAGCTCAATATCGTGGCCTTGACGCGCCTGGCCGCGGCGGCCGGCGCCAACTTCGCCGCGCGTCAGACCGGCGTGATCGTCAATTTGGCCTCGGTCCTGGCGCTCATGCCCGACCGGTCGGGGCCGGTCTATGCCGGCTCCAAGGCCTATGTTCTGGCGTTCACGGAATCCCTGGCGGCCGAACTGGGGCCAAAGGGCGTGCGGCTGCAAGTGGTGCTGCCCGGCGCCACGCGCACCGAGATCTTCGACCGAGCCGGCGCCAGCGTCGATGCGATCCCCGCCGAATATCTCATGGAGGTCGACGCCATGGTGGATGCGGCTCTGGTGGGCTTCGACCGGGGCGAGCTGGTGACAATTCCGTCGCTGCCGGACATCGGCGATTGGGACGCCTTCCTCGCGGCGCGCGCGCAGCTGGCGCCCAACCTGTCGCGCAATCGTCCCGCCGATCGATATCTTTCCGCCGGCGCCTGAGGCTGTCTTGCGGGGCGTCACGAGGTCGGGCCTCGACGGCCGCTCTCCGGCGGGTCACCTCGTCGACCGAGTGGGCGCGCCAGTCCTACGCCTCTGGCGCCGACGCGCCGAGCGGTTGAACCTGGAGCCGCGCCGCCTCGGCCGCGGCCGCCAGAATGCGATCGGACAAGGCCTCGGAGGACACGGCGCGGGCCAGTTGCAGCGCGCCGATCAGCGTCGCGAAGACCCCCAGCACGACGTCTTGCGCATCACGCGCCTGCGGCGGGAGCGCCTCGGCGAGCTGGGCGGCCAGGCCCAGGACGCGCTCGGTGTAGAGCGCGCGCGTCTCGAGGGGCTGTCGGGCGATCTCCGGCAGGAGCGCGGCGGAGGCGCAGCCCGTCGCCGGATCGTCGCGATGCGCGGCGGACAGATAGGTGTCCACGACCGCATCGAGCCCGCCGGCGGCGAGGGCTTCGCGCAATTGGACCGATTGATTGTCCAAAGCCGCCGCGAGGCTCTCGCGGACCAAGTCCGCCTTGGATTGGAAGTGGGGATAGAAGGCCCCGTTCGTCAGGCCGGCGTCGCTCATGATGCCGGTGATGCCAGACGCGGCGATGCCGTCGGTGCGGAAACGCTCGGCGGCCACCGTCGTGATCCGGCGGCGGGAGACGTCCTTGCGGCCTTTTTCGTAGCGCATGCGCCAGCTTCCTTGTCGCGCCTATTGAATTACGGTCATATTGTCATATTTAGATCGTAATACAATCATTGGCCCGCGGCGCCAGCCGCCCGGTCCTGGAGACTCGAAATGAACGCAACTTCGGCAAAGACCGCGCTGGTGACAGGCGCCTCGACTGGCATCGGCCGCGCGAGCGCCGAGGCCCTGGCGCGGGCCGGCTACACGGTCTTCGGGACGAGCCGGCGCGCCCTCAATGATGGGCCCAAGTCGGTGACGATGCTCAAGTGCGACGTGCGCGAGGACGCGGATGTCGTCGCGTTGGTGGCTTCGGTTCTGTCGAGTACGGGCCGGATCGACGTGCTGGTCAACAATGCCGGCATCGGCCTGCAGGGCGGCGCGGAGGAATCCTCGATCAGTCAGGTGCAGGCGCTGTTCGACGTCAATCTGTTCGGTGTCATGCGGGTGACCAACGCGGTTCTGCCGACGATGCGCCAGCGCGGCGGCGGTCGCATCGTCAACATCAGCTCGGTGCTGGGGCTCATCCCCGCCCCCTTTTCGGCCCACTATTCGGCGACCAAGCACGCGCTCGAGGGCTATTCGGAGTCGCTCGATCACGAGGTGCGGGCCTTCAACATCCGCGTCTCACTCGTTGAGCCGGCCTATACGCGCAGCGTCTTCGATCAAAACTCCCTCGAGCCGGATGCGGCGATCCCCGAATACAATCAAGCCCGGGCGAACGTGGCGGCCCTGATCCGGGACGTCATGCCCACGGCCGACGCGCCGGAGGTGGTCGCCGAGCAGGTCGTCCGGGCCGCCACGGCCAGCCATCATCGCTCGCGCTATACCGCGGGCAAGGTGGCGGGGCAGATCAGCGTGCTACGCCGCTTCGCCCCCGCGGCGGCGTTCGACAAGAGCCTGCGCAAGCAAATGCGGCTGCCGGCCTGACCGGTTCGCGCGGCCACGGCGCGCGTGGCGAGGCTGATGCCCCTTAGCGCAGGCCCGCAGGGCGCGCGGGGGCGGTCTCGACGTCCGGGGAGGTTGGCCATTGTCGGCGGCCGATCCGGGGGCGGGGCGGCGCCGGGGTGGGCCGCGCCGCCCCGTTGTAACTGACCGCTGGCCGGCGCTTTTTCGTCCTTACCGCCTGATGGCTCTGCCACCGACTTTGGAGAACCCGATGAAGGCGTTCGTTGTCGACAAATATCAGAAGAAGGGCGCTCTGCGCGTAGCCGACCTGCCGGATCCCGGGCTGCGGGACGATGACGTCCTGGTTCAGATCCACGCCACGGCGGTGAACCTCCTCGATTCCAAGATCCGGGATGGCGAATTCAAGGCTCTGCTGCCTTATCGCCCTCCGTTTGTCCTGGGGCATGACCTGGCCGGAACGGTGGTCCGCGTCGGCTCAAAGGTTCGGACGCTCAAGGTCGGCGACGAGGTTTATGGCCGCCCCCGCGACCATCGCGTCGGCACATTCGCCGAAAGCCTGGCGGTGAACGAGGCAGATCTGGCGCCAAAGCCCACGAACCTGACCATGGAAGAGGCCGCGTCCCTGCCGCTGGTGGCCCTGACCGCCTGGCAGGCTCTGGTCGAGGTGGGTCAGGTGAAGCCGGGGCAGAAGGTCTTTATCCAGGCGGGTTCCGGCGGCGTGGGGACGGTCGCCATTCAGCTCGCCAAGCATCTGGGCGCGACGGTCGCCACCACGACCAGCGCCAAGAACGTAGAGCTGGTTAAGAGTCTCGGCGCCGATTTGGTCATCGATTACCAGACGCAGGACTTCGAGCGCCTGTTGTCGGGCTACGACCTAGTCGTGAACAGCCAGGACGCCGCCAGCCTCGAAAAATCGCTGCGCGTGCTCAAACGAGGCGGCATCGCCATCTCCATTTCAGGCCCACCCGATCCCGCCTTCGCCCGGTCGCTGGGATTGAACCCGGTCTTGAAGTTCGTGGTCGGCCTGCTCAGCGGCAAGGTCCGCAAGCAAGCGCGAAAGCTCGGCGTGCGCTACGCCTTCCTCTTCATGCGCGCGGAGGGCCAACAACTGCGCCAGATCACGGCCCTGGTCGAAGCCGGCCGCATCCGAACGGTCGTCGATAAGGTCTTCCCTTTTGAAAGGACGCCGGACGCGCTGGCTTACGTGGAAAGCAGCCGGGTCCGAGGCAAGGCCGTCATCAAGGTGCGTTGAACATCTTGACGTGAAGCGCCGCACAGCCCGGCGCCTTCGATGCGAGGCGACCGAACCGATGGCGCAACCCGGCCGAACGGCTCGCGCTCGGCGGGGCCTCGCGAGCTTGCCCGAGAAGACCAACCCCAACACCCACGCCCCTGCGGCGAAACCCTGTGAGGATCCGCGCGATGAAGATGATAATCCGAATACTGACGGCCGTTCTCGGCGTGGTGGCCCTGCTGGCCGTCGCGGCGCTCTGGATCAAACCGGATGCTAGCGCCCAGGGCTTTGGCTTGACCCTCAACGGAGCGGTCGGTCACGCTGTCGTGCGCGCTGATCTGGCGGGTCTGTTCCTTGTGCTCGGGATCCTGTCCCTGCTGGCGGCGGCCTACCAGAATAGGGACTACGCGCGGGCGGCCTTGGTGCTTACCGCCGCGGTGCTGGTGGGGCGCGTGATTAATTTGATCGCGAGCGGCATGGCGCCCAGCCTGCTACCCCCGGTCGGTTTGGAGCTGGTGATGATCGCTGTCTACGCCGGTGGCGTTCAGGCGTGGCCGGCCAAGAGGGCCTAGGCGATTGCCGTCGACGCTCGCGGCGAGGTGCGGCCCGGCGCGGTCATTCCGCTGCGCGCACGCGCGCTTCCAGGTCGAGGACGGACTGACGCGCCAGACGCAGGATCTCGTCAGACCGGTCCGTGCCGCGAAACACGCGCGCGAGGTTGACCGCACCGATCATGGTGCACCAGGCGATGATCGCGCTGGTCTCGGCGAGCGGCCCGTCCTCCATCGCCAGCGCCATGTCCTCGAAACTCCGTTCGAGGCGCTCCATCATGGCGGTGCGGAGCGCCGCGTCGTCGGCGCGCCCGACATCGCCCGAGAGGGCGGCGATGGCGCAGCCTTCGCCGCTATTGTCGCGGTGGGCGGGGCTCAGATAGCCGTTCACTATCGACTTGACCGTAACGGCGGGGTTGGCGCGCCTGGCCGCGGCGAACGCCTCCTCGCCATCGTCCATCGCCCGCTCCAGCGCGGCGGCCAGCAGGGCGGCGCGCGAGGCGAAGTGGCCGTAAAAGCCGCCGTGGGTCAGGCTGGCGGCCTTCATGAGTTCAGCGATGCTGACACTTTCCAGGCCATCTTGTCGGATCTGGCGCGCCGCGGCGGCGAGGATGCGTTCGCGGCTATCGGCCTTTTCCGCTCTTGAGTGTCCCAAACCATCAACTCCATTTCAGGCTTGACGACCTGCATGATGGTCATCATGTTCAACGCGTAGCATGAGATATAACATGCAGAATCTTGCGAGGACAGTCCGCCCCCGGGACGGGCGCCGGTCACCGGTCTGCGCGGTCCGGGGATGGCGGCGGGGACCGTGATGTTTGGAGAGCCCAAAGATGGCGGATGGATCGAGCCGACGGGCCAGGCGCGCACGCTGATGCCGCGGTCCGCCCTGCAGAAGGCGCAGACGCGCCGCAAGATCCTGGACGAGACCGTTCGGGCCCTCCGGCGAGGCGGGGTGCACGCGGTGCGGATACACCAGGTCATGCGCCAGGCAGGCCTCACCCACGGCGGCTTTTATGCGCACTTCGCCTCGCGCGAGGCGCTACTGGCCGAAGCGGCCTCGGAGATGAGCGGGGCGAGCGATGCGCTGATGCGGTTGCAGCGGCACCCCGGCCCGCCCGCAGCGGCGTTGGCGGGTTTCCTCGATCACTACCTGTCGCTGGCCCATTGCGAACGCGCGCACGGCGCCTGCGCCCTGCCAATCTTGCTGCCGGACGCCGACGAACTGCCGCCTGACGGCCGGGCTTCAGCCCTGCGGTTGGCCGCGCATCTGACGGAGGCGTTGGCGCGGCGGTTTGAGGCGCTTGGTCAAGCGGCGCCCCAGGACTTGGCGCGGCGGCTGTTGGCGGAGGTGATCGGCCTGATCACCCTGGCGCGGGCCCAGCCAACACGCGCCGGGCGAGCGCGTCTGCTGGCGCGGGCCCGGGAGGATCTGGGCCGGGCCTATGGCGTTCTGCCGGTCGGCTTGTCCGCGGCGTCCTTACCAGAGCCGGAGGCTCGGGCGGGATGACCGGGCGCCACCCTGAGCCGAGCTTGAGGGGAGGGCGCCGCCCGAGCTGGCGGCGCGAGCGCCGGGGCTGGCCGGCGTTGGCCCCCCGGAGGACCGCGCCATGAGCGCCGTGGGCTGGGACCTTTTCCGGCTGTTCTTCACCGTCGCCCAGACGGGGAGCGTGAACCGGGCCGCGACGCAGCTGGGCATGAGCCAGCCGACACTGAGCCGGCGGCTCAGCGAACTCGAACGCAGACTTGGCGCGCCGCTCTTCTTCCGCACGCCGTCGGGGGTGCGCCTGACCCAGGAGGGTGAGGAGCTCTACAGCTCGGCGGGAACGGTGAACGCCACGTTCGAATCCTTCCAGCGCGAGTTCCGCGAGCGGATGGGCGCCCGCTCGGCGGTGCTCAAGATATCCGCCACCGAAGGCCTGACGCGCCATTGGCTGATCCCGCGCATCGCCGGCCTGCGCGCCCAGATCCCCGGGCTCTGTGTCCAGATCGACTCCAGCGTCCATCAGCAGAGCCTGCCCGACAGCGATCTGGATTTCGTGCTGCGCATGGGAGACCCCGGCGAAGGTGAACTGATCGGACGCCGGGTGGGCGAGGTGGGCTTTGGCGTCTTCGCTGGAGAGAAGTACCTCGAACGCCGCTCGCCCCCAGTGTCGCTGGCCGATCTGCAGGCCCACGATCTTGTGGGGGGCGCGGCCGATCCGGCGGGGTTCAAGAACCTGGGGCCTAAGGACCTGGCCTTCCAGACCTACTGGCATTCCGTCCTGGCCACCAATGCGAGCGCTCGGCTGCATTCGCTGACCGCCCAGCACGCCGCCGTCGCCGAAGGTTTGGGCCTGGCCCTGCTGGCGGCGCCGTTCGCCGAGGCGGAAGGACTGGTGCGTGTCCTGCCGCTGGAAGGCGTTGGCGTCGACCTTTGGCTCCTGCGCCGCCGCGAAAGCGATATGCGCCGGCTGACGCGCGAGATCGGCCACTACTTGGAGCGCGAGCTCACCGCCTCGCGGGCCTGGTTCGCTGGCCAGAGCGGCGCCTCGCGCCTCGCGCCACGCGCCGCGCGGGTAATGGTCGGGGCGCACTAGCCAAGGAGGGCGTAGCCATTTCATTGAAAAACGGCCGCCCGCGTTCGACGGGCCCGAGCCAGGCGGATGGACCGGCGGCTGCTACTCCTGCCGACCGGTGGAGCCGTCTCTCATGGCGCAAAATACCACGAACCAGGCGCATGGCGCCGTCCCGTTGCGTCGCTCGGCGACCTAGGCTGAACGCCAGAGTCTGGCCACGCCAGGCAACAGGGAGGTAAGGACATGGCTGATGGCGCCGTTGCGCGGTCCGCTCGGGAACAGGCCTATTCGATCCCGCTTGACCAGATCGACGTCAGCCAACCGGAACTGTGGCGCACTAACAGCCACTGGCCCTACTTCGAGCGGCTACGCCGCGAGGCGCCGGTGCACTACTGCCGCGACAGCCAGTTCGGCCCCTATTGGTCGATCACCAAGTACAACGACATCATGGCGGTGGACACGAACCACAAGGTGTTCTCGTCGGACATCAGCCTCGGCGGCATCACGATCGACGACGCCATCGAAACGCGCTTTCCTATGTTCATCGCCATGGACCCGCCCAAGCATGACGCCCAGCGCAAGGCGGTGAGCCCCGTTGTGTCGCCCGTGAACCTGCTGAACCTGGAGCCGATCATCCGCGAGCGGGCGGGAAAGATCTTGGACGAACTGCCCAGAGGCGAGGTCTTCGACTGGGTCGACCGGGTGTCGATCGAGTTGACGACGCAGATGCTCGCAACGTTATTCGACTTCCCCTTCGAGCAGCGTCGCAAGCTGACCTATTGGTCGGACGTCGCGAACACGACCCCCGGCCCCGGGCAGTTGGTGGAGACCTACGAGGAGAAGGCGGCGGTCGGCGCGCAAATCCTGGAGGCGTTTACCGTTCTGTGGAACGAACGGGTCAATGCCGAGCCGCGCGGCGATCTGGTGTCGATGTTGGCTCACAACGAGTCCACGCGAAACATGGACCCGATGGAATACCTCGGAAACCTGATCCTGCTGATCGTGGGCGGCAACGACACCACGCGCAACAGCATCAGCGGCTCGCTCTTGGCGCTGAACCAAAATCCCGACCAATATCAGAAGCTCAGAGACAACCCCTCGCTGATCCCGTCGATGGTCTCCGAGGCGATCCGCTGGCAGACCCCCCTGGCCCATATGCGTCGCACGGCGCTGGAGGACATCGAGTTCCGCGGCCAGCAGATCAAAAAAGGGGACAAGGTGGTCATGTGGTACGTCTCGGGCAACCGCGACGAGGAGGTGATCGACAACCCGAACGCCTTCATCGTCGACCGCGAGCGGCCGCGCCAGCACATGTCGTTCGGCTACGGTATCCACCGCTGTGTCGGCAACCGTCTGGCCGAACTGCAACTGAAGACCATCTGGGAAGAGATCTTCAAGCGCTATCCCAACATCGAGGTCGTCGGCGAGCCGGAGTACCATGCCAGCTCCTTCGCGAAGGGCTATGCGAACCTTTCGGCGCGGATCCCCGCCTAAGGGCGCAGCGGGCCACTGAGGCAGACCCCCTCAGCGGCCTTCCGCTTCTTGTCTTCCCGGCGCCGTCCCGTTGGGGCCGCCAGGCGGACGCAGATGGGTCGCCCGATGTCGGGCCGCCAGGGAGACGACACGATGCCCGCCTATGTGATCCTCATTCGGAACAAGACGATCGACGCTGAAGAGCTGAAGGCCTACGGCCGCAAGGCCGGGCCCGCGGGACGCGACTTTGCGCCCAAGGTGCTGGCCTACAACGGGGCCCTGGACGCCCTGGAGGGGGGCGCGGCCGAGGGCGTGGTGCTCATCCAGTTTGAGGACATGGCTCAGGCCCGGGCCTGGTACGACAGCCCAGCCTATCAGGACGCCAAGCAGCACCGCCTCAAGGGCGCGGACTACCGTGTGATCCTCACCGAGGGCCTGGCTGGCTAAGCGGGTCTTCAGGGGCGGCGGCGCGGACCACGGCTTGAGCGCGTCGGCGGCTCGGGCGCTCCGACCCTCACGCGCGCGGACCGCGGCGCTCGTTATTCAGCGCTGAACAAGGGCTATGCCTGATCTTTTGTAGCCGCCCAGCGGGATTGGGAAGACCTTGCCCGCTGCACTCCGGGCTGCCGCGGCTGGGACCGAGGGCCGGCGCGCCTGCGACGTCTTAAGGTGTCGCACCGGTCCTGATCCAGCGGCGCGTGATCCGCGGGGCCGCAGTGGCCAAAGGTCCCATAGGGAGCATGGATTTGAGCGACGTCAGGCTCTTCGCCCTCATTACGGGCGCGTCGTCAGGGATTGGCGCAGCCTATGCCGAACGCCTGGCCGCGCGCGGATACGACCTGATCCTCGTGGCGCGTCGCCGGGACCGGTTGGAGGCGTTGGCCCAGCAGCTCCGCCGGCATTACGGCCGGCAAGTGGAGATTCACCCCGCCGACCTCGGGGCGCCGCATGATCTGGATCGGATCGAGACCTTGCTGCGGACACGCAAGGACATTGCCCTGTTGGTGAACAACGCCGGGCTGGGTGCGCTCGGCCCCAGCGTGTCGGCGGACCCGCAGGCGGTGCAGTCTCTGATCGCCATCAATGTGCTGGCGCTGACGCGGCTCAGCCTGGCGGCGGCGCCCGCCTTCGCCACCCGCGATCAAGGGACGATCATCAATATCGGCTCGGTCATCGCGGTCATTCCCTCACCGGGCGGGGCGGCCTACAGCGGCTCGAAGGCCTATGTCCTCAACTTCACCCGCTCGCTGCAGATCGAATTCTCCAAGACCAAGGTGAAGGTGCAGGCGGTCATGCCTGGCCCCGTGCGCTCGGAGTTCTTCGGCGACCGCAAGCCGCCGTTCCCGGAAGACCTGTTCATGTCCGCCGAGACCTTGGCGGACATCGCCCTGCGGGCGCTGGACCAGGGTGAGCTGATGTGTTGGCCGACCCTGCACGACCTGCAGGTCTGGACCAATTTCGAGGAGGCGCGCCAGCGGCTCACCCGCGCGGTCAGCCAGGACGCTCTTCCGCCGGAACGCTACGGGATCGCCTCGGCAGAGCCGGCCGCCTGATGTCCCGCGCGGCGATCGAGCCTCGGCCGATCCAGGTCCCGCAAGGCGAGCGAGCTCAGGACCTGCTTTCGCGCCTGCCCCTGACGCCCATGCCCCAAAGCCTTCACTTAGGAGCCACGCCTTGAGCGATGTGATCAAGACCGAACTGCGTAATGACGTCGCCATCGTGCGGATCGACTATCCGCCGGTGAACGCCCTGGGTCAGGCCGTCCGCGCCGGACTGTTGAGCGCGCTGGAGGCCCTGGCGGCCGATGACGCGGTGCGGGCGATCGTGCTGGCGGGGCAGGGGCGCCTGTTCATCAGTGGCGCGGACATCCGCGAGTTCGGCCGGCCCTTGGCGGCGCCCGCCTTGGAGGACGTGCTGCAGGCGCTCGACGCGAGCGGCAAGCCTGTGGTGGCCGCCATCCACGGCGTCGCGCTGGGTGGCGGCTTGGAAGTCGCGTTGGCCTGTCATTTCCGGGTGGCGACCGGCGAGGCCCGGCTGGGCCTGCCAGAAGTCAAGCTCGGCCTACTTCCGGGGGCGGGGGGCACGCAGCGCCTGCCGCGCGCTGTCGGGGCCGCCTTGGCCGTGAAGATGATCGCCGGCGGCGAGCCGCTCAGCGCCGCCCAGGCGCTCGACGCCGGTTTGATCGACGCGCTGGTCGACGATCCTGTCGCCGGCGGCGAGGCCTTCGCCCGGCGCGTCCTGGCCGAGGGCCGCCCGCTGCGCCGCCTTCGCGATGACGACAGCAAGCTGGCGCCCGCGCAGGCCGACCGCAGCCTATTCACCGACGCCGCGGCCGCTGCCACAGCCCGCAGCCGCGGCTTGGAAGCCCCGCAGGCCTGCGTCGAGGCGGTAGGGTGGGCCTTGGACCTGCCCTTCGATGAAGCGCTCAAGCGCGAGCGTGAGGCCTTCCAGCGGTTGATGGGCGGCGAGCAGTCGAAGGCGCAGCGCCACGCCTTCTTCGCAGAGCGCGACGCGGCGAAGATCGCGGGCCTGCCCGAGGGGACGCAGCCGCGGCCGGTGAACCGCGTGGCCGTGATCGGGGCGGGCACCATGGGCGGCGGCATCGCCATGGCCTTCGCAAACGGCGGCGTGCCGGTGACGCTGATCGAGCTCGACGCGGCGCCCTTGGAGCGCGGTCTGGACCTCATCCGCAAGAACTATGAGGCCAGCGCGGCGCGCGGCGGCCTGTCGGCGGACGCCGTCGCGGCGCGGGTGAAGCTGATCGAAGGCGCGGTCGGACTCGACAAGGTGGGCGACGCGGACCTGGTGATCGAGGCGGTGTTCGAGACCATGGCCGTCAAGAAGGACGTGTTCGCCAAGCTCGACGCGGTGGCCAAGCCAGGCGCCGTGCTGGCGACCAACACCTCCTATCTCGACGTCAATGAGATCGCCTCGGCGACGTCGCGGCCGCAGGACGTAGTCGGCATGCACTTCTTCAGTCCGGCCAATGTGATGAAGCTGTGCGAGATCGTGCGCGGCGCAAAGACCGCGCCGGACGTGCTGGCCACCGCCGCGGCCGCGGCCCGCAAGGCGGCCAAGGCGCCGGTGGTGGTTGGGGTCTGCTTCGGCTTCGTGGGCAACCGCATGCTGGGCGTGCGGGGCCAGCAGGCCTCCAACCTGATGTACCAGGGCGTGCCGCCCCAGCAGATGGACGGCGTACTGACCGGGTTCGGCATGCCCATGGGCCACTTCGCCATGGCGGACCTGGCTGGGCTCGACGTGGCCTGGCGCTCACGCCAGGATCTTGGCGAGACCGCGCCGATCGAAGACGCCCTGTATGAGGCCGGACGGCTCGGCCAGAAGACGGGCAAGGGCTTCTACCGCTATGCGCCCGGCTCGCGCGCGCCCCTCGTCGATCCCGAGGTCGAAACCTTGATCGGCCAGACCATGGAGCGCCTGGGTCTGGCGACGCGGCGCGCCGAGGACACGGAGATCCTCGAACGCCTGGTCTTTCCGATGATCAACGAGGGCGCCCGGATCCTGGAGGAGGGCATCGCCGCCCGGCCTGGGGACATCGATGTGGTGTGGCTCTACGGCTATGGCTGGCCTGTGTTTCGCGGCGGGCCGATGTTCTACGCCGACCAGGTGGGGCTGAAGAGGGTCGCCGAGCGGCTGGCCCACTACGCCGCCCAGGACGGCGATCCCAACCTCGAACCGGCGCCGCTGCTCGCTCGTCTGGCCCAAGAGGGCAAGACCTTCGCCGACTGGCGGGCTTAAGGCGCCCGTTTGCCCCATCCCCATCAAAGACCAGGAGAAACGCCGTGAGTGAAGCTCAAGTGCAGGTTGGCCGCGTCCGTCAAGAACGTCACGGCCGCGTCCTCAAGATCGTGCTCGACAATCCCGCCAAGATGAATGCGTTCAGCCCGGAGATGATGGAGGAGCTGTCGGCGGCCTTCACCGAGTTGGACCGCGACGACGAGCTCTGGGCCGGGGTGCTCTGCGCCGAGGGCAAGCACTTCACCGCCGGCCTCGACATGCCCAAGTTCTTCGGTCCGACGGCGGTCAAGATGGACCGGCCCGCCGGCAACATCGATCCCTTCGGCCTGGAAAACCAGTGCCGCAAGCCGATCGTCACCGCGATCCAGGGGGTGTGTTTCACCATCGGCATCGAGATCATGCTGGCGGGCGACATCGTCGTGGCGGCCGAGGACGCGCGGCTGTGTCAGATGGAGTCCAAGCGCGGGATCGCCCCGCTGGGCGGCGCCCATTTCCGCTTTCTCACCCGCGCGGGGTGGGGCAACGCGATGTACCACCTCTTCCTCTGCGACGAGTTCAACGCCGCCGAGGCCCATCGCATCGGCCTGGTCCAGGAAGTCACACCCGTCGGCCAGCAGATCGACCGGGCCATGGAGATCGCTGAGCTCATCACCAGGAACGCCCCGCTCGGCATCCAGGTGACCAAGGCGGCCGGCCGCAAGTTTATCGAAGCGGGCGAACGCGCGGCGATCGACGTCATCCCGCACATCCGCGGCAAGGTGCTCGACAGCGAGGACGCCAAGGAAGGCATCCAATCCTTCGTGGAGCGTCGCTCGGCGGTCTTCCAGGGGCGCTGACCTAAGGGTCGCCGGGACGGCGGCGCCGCCCGAGGGATCGTGGCCGCGGAGGGGCTGGCCACGATCCCTCGCTTCTTCCTGCTGAACATCGGAACCTTCCATGCCCACCTACGCGCCGCCGGTTGAGGACTACCAGTTCCTGCTGCACCAGGTGCTTCGCGTTCAAACGCGCAGCGATATAGCCGGCTTTGCCGACCTGGAACCGGACTTCACCCGCCAGATCCTGGAAGGAGCGGGCGCGTTCCTGGCCGGCGAGTGGCAGCCGCTCAACCAGGTGGGCGATGAGGAGGGCTGCCGGCTTGAGAACGGCGTCGTGCGCACCCCGACGGGGTTTGCCCAGGCCTACCGCGCCTACTGTGAGGCGGGCTGGAACCGCCTGAGCGCGCCCGAGCAGTTCGGCGGCGCGGGCCTGCCGGGCGTCATCGCCCATGCGGTCCACGAAATGGCCTCCTCCGCCAACGCCTCGCTGTCGCACTATCCGGGCCTCACCAATGGGGCTTGCTCCAGCCTGACGCTCACCGGCGCGCCCTGGATGCTTGAGCACGTTGTGCCACGGATGGTGAGCGGCGATTGGTGCGGCACCATGTGCCTGACCGAGCCGCATTGCGGAACGGACCTGCGCCTGATGAGCACCCGCGCGGTCCCGCAGGCGGACGGCTCCTACAAGATCACCGGGACCAAGATCTTCATCTCCGGCGGCGACCACGACCTGAGCGAAAACATCGTCCACCTGGTGCTGGCCAAGCTGCCCGGCGAGGACGGGCGCTATTCCGACGACCTCGCCACGGTGACCCTCTTCATGGTCCCCAAGGTGATGGTGGATCCCGAGACGGGGACCCTGGGGCCGCGCAACGGCGTGCAGGTGGGCGGGATCGAGAAGAAGATGGGGCTCAAGGGCAGCGCCACCTGCGTGCTGAATTTCGACGAGGCGGTCGGCTATCGGCTGGGAACCACCAAGGCGAACGCCGCGCCCGGATCGAAGTCCGCCGCGATGAGCGGCATGTTCCACATGATGAACCACGCCCGCCTGGGGACCGGTCTTGGGGCGATCTCGGCGGCGGAGGTGGCGTATCAGAATAGCGCCCTCTATGCGCAGGACCGCCGATCGGGGCGCGCGGCCTCGCCGGCCGCGCGAACCGGCGGGGCCGCCGATCCGATCATCGTCCACCCGGATGTGCGCCGCATGCTGCTGCAGCAGCGCGCCTTTGTGGAAGGCGCGCGGGCGGCCGCGCTCTGGGTCGCCGAGCTGCTGCACGAGGAGCAGGCGGGCGCCGAGCCCGCCCAGCGCGAGCGGGCCGCGGCGCTGGGGCAACTGCTGACCCCGGTCATCAAGGCCTATTTCAGCGACCGGGCGTTCGACGCCGTGAACGCCGCGGTGCAGGTCTATGGCGGGCACGGCTACATCCGCGAGAACGGGGTCGAACAGTTCGTCCGCGATGCGCGCATCTATCAACTCTACGAGGGGGCTAACGGTATCCAGGCCTTCGACCTGGTGGCGCGCAAGCTGCCGGCGGATGGCGGACGCGCTGTGGCGGCATTCTTCGAGGAGCTTGAGGCCGTGATCACCGCCGCGGCGCGGATATCCGCCGATCTGGCTGAATATGGTTCGACCCTGCGGCGTGGGCGCGCGGCGATCGAGGAGGTCACCAACTGGATGCGCACGCGCGCGCCAGAGCGCGGGGAGACCTTGGGCGCGGCCTCCTATGACGTGCTCAATCTCTTTGGCGTGGTGTTGCTGGGGGTGCTGTGGCTGCGCATGGCCGCCACCGCCCAGGACCAGCTGGCCAAGGGCGAGGGCGACCCGGTCTTCCTCCAGCGCAAGCTGGTGCTCGCCCGCTACTGGTTCGAACGCGAAATGCCGGCGGTCGAGACCCTTGTCCATCGAATTCGATCCGGCCCGGACGGCCTCATGGCCTTGGCGGCCGACGCCTTCTGATCGGCCACCGATCCCCTCACACCTTCACCACCGCACTTTTAGGAATGATCCGATGACGACGACCCAACTCTTTGATCTCACCGGCAAGACGGCGCTGATCACCGGCGGATCGCGCGGCCTTGGCCTGCAGATCGCTGAGGCGCTTGGCGATGCCGGCGCGCGCCTGGTGATTTCCTCGCGCAAGGCCGCGGACCTGGAAACGGCCAAGGCGCACCTGGAAGGCCGCGGGATTACGGTCGACTACGTCGCCGCCGACAACAGCAAGGACGAAGACGTCCTGCGCCTGGCCGATGAGACGATCGCCAAGCTCGGCAAGGTGGACATCCTGGTGAACAACGCCGGGGCCACCTGGGGAGCGCCGGCCGAGGACCACCCGCTCGAAGCCTGGGACAAGGTGATGAACCTCAATGTCCGCTCGCTCTTTGTGCTGTCGCAGCAGATCGCCAAGCGCTCGATGATCCCGAACCGCTATGGCCGCATCCTGAACCTGGCCTCGATCGCCGGCCTGCGCGGCTCGCCCGGCGTGATCGCCTACCATACGTCCAAGGGGGCGGTGGTGAACTTCACCCGCGGCCTGGCGGCCGACTGGGGCCCCTACGGGATCACCGTCAATGCCTTGGCGCCTGGCATGTTCCCCTCGAAGATGACCGCCGGCACCTTCAAGGAAAAAGGGGTCGACCATTTCGCCAACGCCGCGCCCTTGCGGCGGGTCGGCGATGACCAGGATCTGAAGGGCGCGGCGCTGCTGTTCGTCTCCGACGCGGGCAAGCATATCACCGGCCAGACCCTGGCCATCGACGGCGGCGTGACGGCGATCTGAGCCTACGAAGTTCCGGCGACGTCGAAGAAGGAGAAGCGAAGGTGAAGCCTGTTTGCTTGGTGGTCGGCGCGGGCGCCGGCATCGGCGGAACCGTCGCCGCGCGCTTTGCACAGGAGGGATATCACGCCTTTCTGTGTCGGCGCAGCGATCTGGATGGTTTGAACCGGCTGGTGGACGCCATCAAAAGCGATGGTGGCGAAGCGAGCGGCTGTCTCCTCGACGTGAGCGCGCCGAACGCCATCGAAGACCTGATCGCGACGATCGAAGCCGACATCGGCCCGATCGAGGTTGTCGTCTACAACCTGGGCGCCCAGATCGGCGATCGGACGCTCGCGGACACCTCGGCCAAGGCCTTCGAGATGTGCTGGCGGCTGGGGACCTTCGGCCTCTATCGCGTCGCCTCGGCCGTCTGTCCGCTGATGGAGGCGCGCGGGACGGGCACGATCCTGGTGACCTCCTCCACGGCGGCCATGCGGGGCAACGCCGGTCAGCACGCCCATGCCGCCGCCATGGGCGGGCGGCGCATGCTCTGCCAGAGCCTGAACGCCCAGTTCGCCTCGAAAGGCATCCACGTCGTCCATATCGTGATCGACGGCGCGGTCGATGCACCCGACACCCTGGGCAAGATGCTGGGCGCAGAACGCTTCCATGCGCTGAGAGAAACGCGCGGCAACGAACACGATGGCCTCTTGCTGCCCACGCATGTGGCCGAGACCTACCTCCATCTGGCCCAGCAGCACCGATCCACCTGGACGCATGAGATCGACCTGCGCGCCTTCTCCGACCGCCCGTGGTGGAACCACTGACGCCCGGGGGCGCCGAGACCAAGCCTAGACCGGGCGTCCTCGCCCCTACCTCGCAACGCTGGAGCGCAACGTCATGACTGAAGCCCAAACGCCGCCGACCTCGTCGGACGTCGCCCTCATCGTCGGGGGCGGTCCGGGCATCAGCGCCAGCTGCGCCCGGCTCTTCGCGCAAGAGGGCATGCGCGTCGCCGTCGCCGCGCGGGATCCGGACAAGCCGGTGCTCAAGGCGTTGGAAGCCTCGCACGGCGTGCGGCGTTACGGCTGCGACGCCGCCGACCCGGCCGCCGTGGCGCAGCTGTTTGAGACGGTTGTGCGCGACCTCGGCGCCCCGACGCTAGTCGTGCACAACATCGACGGCCGCGTCGCCGGGATCTTCCGCAAGGGCATCACCGAGGTCGACCCGGGCATGGTGTTCGAGACGCTGCGCAATGCCGCGTTCAGCGCCTTTCTGGTGGGTCAGCAGGCTGCCAGCCGGATGCGCGACAATCCGCTGAGCGCCAATGGCGCGAAGGGGACGATCATCTTCACCAACGCCAGCGCGGCGCTCAAGGGCTTCCCGACCAGCGGCGCCTTCGCCATGGCCTGTCAGGCCAAGTCGGGCCTCGCCCAGAGCATGGCGCGCGAGCTGATGCCCCAGGGTATCCATGTCGCCAATGTGCCGATCGACGCGGCCATTGGCTGGACGCAGGACGACGGCAGCCGTGCGCACCGGCTGGCGGGGACCACGGTCGACGACAACATGGCTGACCCCGATCGGATCGCGGACACCTATTTGCATCTCCACCGCCAGCACCGTTCGACCTGGGCGTTCGAAGTCGTGCTGCGGCCGTGGACCGAGAAGTGGTGAGTGCGCGCCATTGATGGGGGGTGACCGCGAAAGGCTGTCCTCCCCCCGCCGCCCGGCGGGGCTATGAGGCCTCGAGGGCCGGATAATCGATGTACCCTTCCGCGGCGCCGCCATAGAGGGTCTTCGGGTCTGGCGCGTTGAGCGTCGCGTCCTTGGCGAAACGGCCGGGCAGGTCGGGGTTCGCCACGAAGAGCGTGCCGAACACCGCCGCATCGGCGGCGCCGGACTCCAGCAAGCGGCCGGCTTTTTCCTTGGTCAGGCCCGCGCCGTACAAATAGCGGCCTGGGAACAAAGGTCTGAGCTGGGCGTGGTAGTCGAACCCCGCTTTCACCACGGCGACATGCAAATAGGCTAGGCCCATCGGCGCGATCGCCTCCACCAGATGTCGATAAGTGTCTTGCGGCGTCGCATCGGCGATGTCGTTGAAATCGAATTCCGGCGCGATCTTGATGCCGACCCGGTCGGCGCCGACGACGTCGACGAGCGCCTGGAGGGTCTCGATCACGAAGCGGGCGCGGTTTTCTAAGGAGCCGCCGTAGCGATCGTCTCGATGGTTGGTCTTTGAGGCGAGGAACTGCTCGGGCAGGTAGCCCGACGCCGCATGCAGTTCGATGGCGTCGAATCCCGCCTCCAGCGCCCTTCGGGCCGCCGCGCCATAATCGGCGATGGTCTGCTCGACCTCCGCGGTGGTTAGCGCGTGGGGCGTGCGATAGCCCTGCTGCTCGGTCAGGGAAAACGCCTGGCCCTCCGCCTTGATCGCGGAGGGCGCAACCGGCGGGGCGTCGCCCGGGAGCGCTCCGGGATTGGAAATGCGCCCGGTGTGCATGAGCTGAAGGGCGATGAGACTGCCTTCCCGGTGGACCGCGTCCGTCACCCGTCGCCACTGCGCTACATGCGCATCGGAATAGATTCCAGGCGTCATCAGATAGCCCCGGCCGATCGCAGAGGGGCTCACGCCTTCGGTGATGATCAATCCGGCGCTCGCGCGCTGCGCATAGTAGAGCGGCAGCAGATCGCCGGGCATGCCATCGAACATACCCGACCGCGACCGGGTCATCGGCGCCATCACGATGCGGTTGCGCAGGCGCAGCGCGCCAATCGACACGGGCGTGAAAAGCTTCGAGCTCATCGGAAGACAGTCCTCAAGGAGGGTTTTAAGAGACGATCGAGTGACCGGATCTAGGCCGGCAGGCGCATGCCCTTGCGGACGGCCTTGTCAAAGGCGCCCGCGGGGGCGAGCCGGCGCATCGTGGTGGCGTATCGCGCGACTTTTCCGGCTGCGTAGCGCCGCCGGGGGCGAGCGTCGGTGGCGGCCAGCAGCACCGCCGCCGCGACGACTTCGGGCGGATCGCCGGCCGGCAAGGTCTCCTGCAAGAGGGCGCGCGCGCCGGTGCGGGCCGGGTCGTAGTCCGCCAGCACGGTGTCCGGCTCAAGCGCGCTCTGTTCAAAGACGCTGCGCGTCAGGCCCGGCTCAATCAGGCAGACGCGGATGTTGAAGGCGCGGACCTCGTGGTCGAGGGATTCAGAATAGCCTTCGAGCGCGTGCTTGGTGGCCGAATAGTGGGCCTGATAGGGCGCCGGCATCACCCCCAGGATCGAACTGACATTTATGATGCGGCCGCCGCCCTGTTGGCGCATCGCCGGCAACACCGCATTGGTCGCCCGCATGACGCCGAACAGATTAACGTCGAACAGCGCTCGAACCTGGCTAACGGAAGACTCCTCGGCGCCGCCGATCAGACCGATGCCGGCGTTGTTCACCAGGATGTCGATCCGGCCGGTGCGGGAAAGCACGGTCGAGACCAGGGCCTTCACCGACGCGTCGTCCGTCACGTCGCACGGCAGCATGGTCACCTGCTTCGGACCGGCGCTTGTTGGGCGGCGGCTGGTGCCGAACACCTTGAACCCCGCCTGCGCCAAGGCCTCGGCGGCGGCACGACCGATGCCGCTCGACGCCCCAGTCACGATCACCGTCTTTCCCGAGTGCCCGTTCATCTGCGTCTCCTCGACCGCCTGTTGCACCTAAATTCCGTCCAGCCGGCAGCCTCGGGCGACAAGCACGGGCCGAAGCGCCCGGAAGGCGGCCGGGTGCCGCATGAGCGGCATGCGCGGATAGAGGTGGTGGATGATGTGGTACTGCATGCCCATCGTCAGGATGTTGCCCAGGCGGCTGCGAAACCCGCGGGTGTCTTTGTACCGCCCCAGATCCGCGGCCGGATGATGCGGCGCCCAGCTGAGGAAGAAGCGGACATAGACCCCGCCCACCACGCGCGGCAGCCACCAGATCAGACCCACCTCAAGCGCGTAACCGGCCCAGGCGAAGGCGAAGAGCAGGGCGTTGAAGCCGAGTTCATAAAAGAGCGCTATGGCGCCGGCGCGCCGGGCATCGTCCGTGTCGATCCGCTCCAGGGCCTGGGCATAGGAGGTGTTCATGGGCGGGGCGGTCTTCAGCTGATTGGCGAAGTCCTTGACGATCATGTGCCAGGCGCCGTTGGACCGGGTGTTGATGTCCGGGTCGAGCACAGGATCATTGGCGTGCCGATGGTGTTCGTAGTGGGTGAGGCGGCCCATCTCGTAGGCCAGCAGCATCGGAATGGGCGAAAGGTGGCCCACCAGTTCGTTCAACCAGAACAGCGGCTCGCCTTCCCGCGCGATGATCCGGTGCTGCGCCTCGTGACAGGGCAGATAGGCCAGGATGACGTTCAGCGTCGCGATGGGCGCGGCGACCCACAGCGGCAGGACGCCGGAGATCGTCAGTGGCCAAAGCGAGAGCCAGACCGCCAGGTTTGTGAACGCCCAGAGGATGGAGCCCCACGGCAGGCCGCCAATGAACTGCTCGGCGATGGAGCGCTCAAGCCGCAGTAACTCCTGGGTCGAGAGCCCGCTGAGATCGCTCTCGGGCGCCGCTACCGAAACGCTCATAGCCACCGCCCCCGCAGGTTCGCCACCGCGCCCCATGATCCGCCGGCCGCCAGCCCGACCAGGATGGGCCATGACGCATGCGCCGCCGCGGGCAGCGCGCGCTTCAGCCCTTCCACGATCAGCGGCGCGATGAAGCCGATCCCAAACAGGAACGGCAGGATCTGAAGCGTCCCCATCAAGAGGCGGCCAATGAGGTTCGCCTCCGCCGGCGCCGACGAGCCTGCGCCGGCCCGGCCTTCCGCCGGTTGGCCAAAGTCGTCGACAGCCATGATGGTCGCTCCCTATCGCCCGGCTTGGAACGGGTCGAAACTGAATCCTACGCCGCGGGCGGGGTCGCGCAGAGAGCGCGCCGGGCCACAATCATGGCATTTTGCGCCACGAGGCGGCGGGGCGAGCCTAGCCCACCGATAGTCTGGGCCGCGGCTTGGGGGCGTCCGCGACGACGGCCGCCCCCATTGCCCGTCGATCAGTAACGGTAGTGGACGCGGATGCCATAGGTGGACGGCTGGCCGGCCACGCGGAAGGTCTGGTCGCTCGCCCAGTAGACGGTGCTCCAGTAGTAGGTGTTGGTCACGTTGCGGCCGAAGAGGTCGATGGCCCAGTGCTTGTCGGCGCTTTGAACGCCGGCCGCCAGGTTCAAGAGGCCATAGCCCTTGATGGCCAGCGACGGCGCGCCGGTGTCGGCGGCGCGGAACGCCCCGAACGCGCCGACGGTCGGGCTCTGGTAGGAGGCGTCCGCACTGACATAGGCGTCCCAGGACCCGGTCAGCGACCAGTCATAGCGCACGCCGTACTGGACGGACCATTTGGGCGTGTAGGGGAAGGCTTCGCCCTTGTAGTTGATCGTGTCGCTGGCGCTGAGGATGTAGGTGCTGAAGTTGATGAAGTCAGAGGTGACCTTGGAGTCGAGGTAGGTCGCCGCCACGTTCAGTCGAAGGCCGTGGATCGGTCGCCACTCGGCGGAGACTTCGGCCCCGTCGACGGTGGATTTGGGAACATTCACCAAGGCCTGCACGGCGCCGAAAATGCCGATCGGGTCGATGATCCGGCCATACTCCTGCTTGTTGGTGTAGTCGTAGTGGAAGAGCGCCGTGTTTATTTGCAGCGTCCCGTCCAGGAGCGTGGACTTGGCGCCCACCTCGTAGGACAGCACCGCTTCCTGCGTGACCGGTTGCAGCTGGATGACCGACGTGGCGCCTAGCGAGGGCGAGGCGCCGGCCTTGTATCCCTTGCTGACGACAAAATAGAAGAGGTTGTGGGGCAGCGGCGTCCAGTCCAGCCCCGCGCGCCAAGCGACATTGTTCTCATTGAGCGTCGAGTGTTGCAGGCCAGGCTGGAAGTTCGGCGCCGCGCCCAGGGTGGTGCATTCGCCCGGCGAGACGGGCGTCGGCGCGGGAGCGCCGAAGGCGCCTGCCAGGGTCTGGCTGAGCGCGTTGATGTAGGTGGTGATCGAGGCGTCGCCGAAGGAGCAGTTGGCGATCTTCTGATCCGACTGAGTGTAGCGCACGCCGGCGTTCAGGCTCAGCGTCGAGATCAGAGGATATTCGACATGGCCGAACACCGCCTTGGTGGTGGTGTCGACGTTGTTGCGGTTGCCGAACTCGAACGGCGCGATGTTGATGACGGAGAAGGCCGATCCGCCGGTGAGATAGGCCGGGCTGGACAGCAGGGGCGAGAAGAAGTCGGTCTCGTGGCTCGAGTCGCTTTCATAGTTGACGCCGAGTATCCACGAGCCCTTGCGCTCGGGGAACGTGCCGTGCAGGCGCAGCTCCTGGAAGACGGTGCTCACGCCGCCCCGCACCAGCCCGTTCGCGTAGGGGATGCCGACACCGCCCTCGTCCAGCTGGTTCTTCTCGCGAAAATGTTCGTAGCTGGTCAGGGAGGTCAGCCCCAGGCCATCGGCAAGGTCGTAGTCCAGGCGAAGCGAGGCCTGGTAGAAACTCTCATCGTTGTGGGGATGGGTGCCGGGCGCCCAGTCGGCCTGCTGGTCGTTCGTGGGCGAGGTGGGTTGGGCGAGCAGCGCCTGGATCGACGCCGGATAGGTGGCGAAATAGGCTGGGTTGGGCAGGAAGTTGGCCGCGAGCGGCGTCAGCGCGTTGGGCGAGATGTATTGCGGGCTCGCGAACCTAATGCCTTCGACCTGCAACGCTTGGGTTTCGGAGTGATCCTCCCAGCCGTTCAGATTCAGGCGGGCCTTGAACCGATCTGTGGGTTTCCAGTCGAGGATCAGCCGGCCGACCTGGGTGTCCTTGTTTCCTAAGGTATCGTTCCGCGTGCGGCTCTTCTGCCAGGCGCCGCCTTCGTCCAGGCTGGCCGACAGACGGGCGGTGAGGGTCGAGGAGATCGGGCCGCTGATGAAGCCTTCGAGCTTCGTGCGATTGAAACGCTCGAGCGAGGCGTCGACGCCGGCGGCGAAGGTGGCGGTGGGCTTGGCGGCGATGAAGTTGATGGCCCCGCCGGTGGCGTTCTGACCAAACAGCGTGCCTTGAGGCCCCTTGAGGACCTCCACCCGTTCCGGGTCCAGCAGGGCGCCCTTGGTCAGGGCGCTGAAGGGGTAGGGCGTCTCGTCCTGATAGACGCTGACGGTGGGCGAGGCGGCGAGCGACTCGTCGAAATAGCCCACGCCGCGCAGCGTCAAAACCGGCGTGCCCTGCTGGCTGTCGGCGTACTGCAGGCTGGGCTCCAGACGGGTGAGGTCGGAGACATCGGTGACGTTCTTGGCCTTCAGCGTCGCCCCGGTGGCCGCGGTGATCGACATGCTGACGGTGTTGATGCTCTGCGAGCGCTTTTGCGCCGTCACGATGACTTCATTGACCTCCACGCTGGCGGTCTTTTCCGCGGCAATTGGCGCGCTGGTGGGCGCCGTCTCAGCGCTGGCGAGCGTCGGCGCGAGCGCCGCCGCCAAGGCGGGCGCGGCCGCCGTCAGAAGCCACTTTGTATTCATCGTTTGTTCCCCTCCCGGCTCTTGCCGTGGTTCGTTTCGTGTCGCGTGACACCAGAAATCGTCCCGAGAACGCCATGTCCGCGGGAATATAGATTTGGCCCAAGAGCAATAAAGGCTCGCGGGTTTGTTTATGCGTAGGACGAAAACGTTGGCTCGGTCGCGATCGCGATAACGACGCTAAACAGATTTCTCCCAGACATGGATCTCTGGCCCAGTGGGCGGCAAGTAAACTGGGACGATCTTGGTTGGCGATGACTTGTCAGGCCAAGATCTTGGCATTTTGCGCCAAATCGCGCGCTACGCCGATGGGCGGGCGCTCAGACGATGGCCCGACGTCCTGGGCGCGACGTAACCGCGCGTCACGGCGGATGCCTGCCGCGACCCTACGGCGTCCTGGGTCGGCAAATTTTGAACGGGGAAGAGGGGTGGGCCGAAGGCCCGGACCCTTAGCGGCGCCCTGCGAGCGGCGTTAGCCGGTTGCCGCGCCTAAGCCTCGAAACCGATAAACACCGCGGCCTCGTCGACGGACTTGCGCGTGGAGACAACCGCGTTCGCCGCGAAAGTGTCATCCGGATAGCCCATGGCGACACATGTCATGATCGCCTGGTCGTCGGGAATCTGTCCATGCTCGCGCAGGACGGCCGGATGCAGCGTCCCCTGGCCGTTGATGACACACCCCAGGCCGCGCGCCCAGGCCGCGTTCACAAGGGCGTTGGTCACGCTGCCGCAATCGAAGCATGCCGCCTCGGGGCCGCTGCCAATGGTTCGATCATAGGTCACCACGATCGAGACGGGCGCGTCGTACTGGCGAAACCCGCGTAGCACCCACCATCGACGTTTGTCCTGATCGTGCCGCTCGATGCCCATGGCTCCAAACAACTGCTTGGCGATCTCAATCTGTCGCGCCCGGTGCACGCCGTCATAGGTGCTATGGACACCGGAGGCGCTGGCCTGGGCGTTTTCGAGATTTTCGGCCCGGATCCGGTCGAGCGGCGCCCCGGTGATGACGTAGAAGTTCCAGGGCTGGGTGTTGACATTGGAGGGCGCGCGGATGGCGATCTGGAGGATTTCCCTGACCAGCGCCTCGGGCACCGGGTCGGGTTTGTAGCCGCGAATGCTCCGGCGGCTCAGGACGACATCGTCGTACGTCTGGGCTGAACCCGCCGCGGGCGTAGGGAACTCGCTTCCGTACATGTCTCGGGACCTCTGGGTGAGACGCTACGCGACGGGCTGACGCGCCGATGGATCGCTAATGCCGATCAGGCCAGATATCCGCCGTTCGCCTCGATCACCGAACCGGTGATGTAGCTGGCCGCCGGCGTCGCCAGGAACACGACCGCCGCGGCGACTTCCGCCAGTTCCGTCAGTCGGCCGATCGCCATGAGGTCGAACGTGCCGGGCGGAATGCCGCCCACCGCAAGGGCCGCGGTCATGTCGGTGGCCATGATGCCGGCCTGCACGACGTTGACGGTTATGCCGCGACGGCCGAGGTCTCGCGCCGCGCCGCGGGAGAAACCGGCGATCGCCGCCTTGGTGGCGGCATAGTCCGTCGCGCCGGGCCAACCCGTGCGCGCGCCAAGCGCCGAGCCGATCGAGATGATCCGGCCGCCTTCAGGCAGGCGCCGCGCCGCGGCGCGGATCGTGGCGATCACGCCGGCGACGTTGACGGCCCATTGCCGGTCCATCGCGGCGCTGTCGTAGTTGGGGTCATCGATCCTTACGCCTTGCAGGGCGATGGCCGCGTTGTTGACCACGACGTCGATCTTGCCGAGTTGCTCGACGACGCCGGCGATGAGCGGCTCGGCGGTCGCTGGGTCGCCCTGATCGCTTTTGATCGCCACCGCGCGCACGCCCTTGGCTCTGAGGTTAGCGACGACCGCGGCGGCCTTTTCGGCGGAGGCGACATAGCTGATCGCCACGTCGGCGCCTTCGTCGGCCAGAGCGCCCGCGATCGCAACGCCAAGACCGCGCGAGCCGCCGGTGACGAGGGCCACCTTGCCCGCAAGACGCTTATCCATGGTCGTTCTCCTGGCGTTCGTTCAGCGGCGGACGCCCCAGCCCGGCGCCCACGCGGCGCGCCCAGGCCCGGGCGGTCGGGGAGGGCGCTGGAAAGCGCGTCGTCTTTGGCCCGTTTGACATCGATCAGCATGTTGGTCAACATGCAGAATGCCGGGCCTCGGGCGGCGCCGGCGCGTCCGATCTCGCGGCACAGCTCTGTAGCGGCCGTGCGCCTTGGGGTTTCGATCAACCGCGCTTTGGAGGTCTCCATGACTGAAGCCAATCGTCAGATCCTGCTCGATCAGTTGCCCCAGGGGCCGCTGGCGCCGGAGCACTTCAGGCTGATCGAGACGCCGCCCCCGCAGGCGGTGGCGGGCGAGGTCCTGGTCCGCACACGCTACATCTCGTTAGACGCCGCCAACCGAGCATGGATGATGGGGGCGACCTACCGCTCAGCCTTGGGCGCCGGTCAGGTGATGGCAGGCACGGCGCTGGCCGAAGTGGTCGACTCCAAGGCGTCCGGGCTCAAGCCGGGCGACCTGGTCTCCGGCGACATCGGCTGGCAGGACTATGCGGCGCTCCCGGCCAACGCCCTGACCAAATTGCCGAACATGGAGCCGCTTTCGCATCTGATGAGCGTCTACGGCATCGCGGGGCTTACGGCCTATTTTGGCCTATTGGATTGCGGACAACCGAAGGCCGGAGAGACGGTGGTGGTGTCGGCGGCGGCCGGCTCGGTGGGTTCCCTGGTGGGTCAGATCGCCAAGATCAAAGGGTGCCGCGTCGTGGGCATCGCCGGCGGTCCCGACAAATGCGCCTGGCTGACGGGGACTTTGGGGTTTGATGCGGCGATCGACTACAAGGCCGGCGACCTGCGGCGGCAGGTGCGCGAGGCCGTGCCCGAGGGCATCGACGTCTATTTCGACAATGTCGGCGGCGAGATCCTGGACACCTGCCTTTTCAATATGAAGGTGCATGGCCGCGTCGTGGGCTGCGGGGCGATCTCCGCCTACGACACGGCCGCGCCGCCGCCGCCCTTGCGCGCCGTGCCCGGCCTCATCCTGATGCGGCGGCTGACCATGCGCGGCTTCCTGGTGACGGACTTCGAGGACCAGCGCGCGCGTGCCCTGAAGGACCTTGAGGTCTGGGTCGCCTCCGGCCAGTTGAAGATCCAGGAAGACATCCTCGAGGGCCTGGAGAACACGCCGCAGGCCCTCATCGGGCTGCTGCACGGCGACAATCTCGGCAAGCGGATGGTGCGGGTATGAGCCCCCGCTAGACGATGCGGCGACGGTGCGCCTGCCAGCGCGCTGTCGCCGCGGAGGGGCTGCCAGACTTGCACAGGCGCCAGAGGGCGGAACCCGCGGGCAGCGATCGCCACTAGGACGATCGCGGCGCCGGGTTCATGACACCTTTGAAAAGTCGGCCGGCCGCTTCTCGAAGAAGGCGGTGAAGGCTTCCTTGGCTTCGGCCGACCGCATCTGCGGGAAGAAGTGCGAATCCTCCGCCTCGATCTGGGCGGCGAGGCGCTGGCGATCGGGGCCTCGCATCAGCCTCTTGACGATCCTGACCGCGTTGGGCGGCTGGGCGGCTAGCGCCTGGGCGCGGGCAAGGGCTTCGGCCCCCAGCGCGTCGTCCGCGAAGACCTCGGCGACAAGCCCCAGTGCTTCGGCCTGGCTGGCATCGATTTTCTTAGCCAGCAGGAAAAGGTCGGCCGCCTTCTGCAGGCCGATCAGACGCGGCAGCAGGAGCGACGAGCCCAGTTCCGGCACAAGGCCCAGCCTGACGAAGGGCATCTGGAAGGTCGCGCTTTTGGCCGCATAGACGAGGTCGCAGTGAAGCAACATCGTCACGCCGATGCCGACGGCTATGCCGTTCACGGCCGCGATAACGGGTTTTTCGGCCGCCATGATCCGTGGGACGAAGGGATTGCCTGGTTCGGCCGCATCCACGGGCGTCGCGTTGGCCGCGGCGAAGATGCCGACGTCGGTGCCGGAGGTGAAGGCGCCGCCGGTCCCGGTGATCAGGGTCACGCGGATGGCGGGGTCGCGCTCGCTTCGATCGAGGGCCTCGGCGAGCGCGTGGTACATTTCGGCGTTCAGCGCGTTCTTCTTGTCGGCGCGGTTGAGCGTCACGATCTGGACGCCCTTGTCGACAGTGACGAGCACCTGTTCGGTCATGGTCTGTGTCTCCAACGGAAGCATGCGGGCCGCCGGCGGTCACCACCGCCGGGCCTAGGGATTCGGCTGAGCTGAGGCGGCGATTTCGCGCCTAGGCGACCTTCGAAAAATCGGCGGGGCGCTTTTCGAGGAAGGCGCCGACGGCTTCCTTCACTTCGGCCGTTCGCAGCTGCGCGGCGAAATGAACGGCCTCGGCGTCGGTCTGGGCCGCGACCTGAGCACGGTCGCCGCTCCTCAGCAGCGCCTTGACGATCTTGACGGCATTGGGCGGCTGGGCGGCCAGCGCCTGGGCGCGGGCGAGGGCTTCGGCGGCAAGCGCGTTGTCCGCGAAGACCTCGGCGACCAGACCCAGGGCCTCGGCAGTCTGCGCATTGATTTTCTTGTTGGTGAGGAAGAGGTCGGCGGCTTTTTGCAGGCCGATCAGCCGTGGCAAGAGCAGCGACGAGCCGGCTTCCGGCACCAGGCCGAGTTTGACGAAGGGCATCTGGAAGGTGGCGCTGGCCCCGGCGTAAACCAGATCGCAGTGCAGCAGCATCGTCACGCCGATGCCGACCGCCAGGCCGTTCACCGCCGCGATGACGGGTTTTTCAACCTCCCTCAGGTTTTCGACGAAGCGGGCGACATCGGACTTCTCGGCGGGCGCGTCGTCCACCGGCGTTGATCCGGCCTTGGCGAAGTCACCCATGTCATTGCCGGCCGTAAAGGCGTCGCTGGTGGCGGTGATCAGCGTCACCCGAATGGCCGGGTCGCGCTCGGCCCGTTCGAGGCCATCCGCCAAGGCGCCGTACATTTCGGCGGTCAGCGCGTTCTTCTTATCCGGGCGGTTGAGCGTCAGAATCTGAACGCCCTTCTCCAGCGTCACGAGCACATGTTCGGTCATCAGTGCGTCTCCCTTGGTGTTTTGAGATTGGATCTGGGCGGACGGGCCGCCCGGCGTATCGCGAGGGTCGCCGCGGCGCCCCTCGCGGCCTTGCCGCGCCGGCTAGAGGCCCAGCACCATCTTGGCGATGATGTTGTGCTGGATTTCGTTGCTGCCGGCGAAGATCGAGAACTTACGATGATTGAAGTAGGTCGGCGCGATCGGGGCGGCGTAGTCGGGGCCGGCGCGGACGCTGTTGGCGCCGGGGCGCAGCATCTCCCAGGTGTCCTGCACGAAGGGCTGCGCGTAGACGCCCACCGCCTCGAGCGCGAGCTCGGTCGCCGCCTGGATCAGCTCGCTGCCTTCCAGCTTCAGCATCGATGAGACCGCGCCCAGGGCCTGGCCGTTGGCGCGGCCGGCGAAGACGCGAAGCTCCACGGCGTTCAGCGCCTCGACCTTGAGCTCGACCTCGCACAGTTTGCGCCGGAATTCCGGGTCGGCGATCAGAGCGCCGCCGGCGTCCGACCGCTCGAGGTTGGCGATCTGGCGAACCTTCTTCAACCGCGCCTGCAGGCCGGGCGCGCTGGCGTTGCCGCGTTCGAATTGCAGAAGGTATTTGGCGTAGGTCCAGCCTTCGCCCTCCTCGCCAATGCGGTTGGCCACCGGCACGCGGACATTGTCGAAGAACGTCTCGTTGACCTCTTGCTCGCCCTCTGCTGGGCCGTCCAGCGTTGGAATCGGCCGGACCGTGATGCCCGGGGTCTTCATGTCGAGTAGCAGAAAGGAGATTCCCTTCTGACGGATCGCCTCATTGGAGGTGCGCACCAGGCAGAACATCCAGTCGGCCCACTGGGCAAGGGTCGTCCAAGTCTTGGAGCCGTTCAGAACATAGTGGTCGCCGTCGCGTTCGGCCTTCAGGGCCAGGGAGGCCAGGTCGGAGCCGGCGCCAGGCTCGGAGTACCCCTGACACCACCAGACATCGGTGGTCAGGATCTTGGGCAGGTGTTGGGCCTTCTGCTCCGGCGTCCCGAAGGCCATGACCACCGGCGCGCACATCCTGAGGCCCATGTTGGACGTCTCCGGCGCGCCCGCTAAGGCCATCTCCATGTCGAAGATGTACTTCTTGCCGAGGCTCCAGCCCGTGCCGCCGTACTCGACGGGCCAGTCGGGGGCGATCCAACCCTTCTGACCAAGGCGCTTGAGCCAGCGGACCTGGGTGTCCTTGTCAGGGTAGTGGTTCTTCGATTGGGCCATGACGGCCCGCATCTCGTCGTCGAGGTTCTCGGCGATGAAGGCGCGGACCTCCTCGCGGAACGCCAGGTCTTCGGGTGTGAAGTCCAGATCCATATCGCCTCAGCCTCCGTGAATGGGAAGATCGCCGGCCGCCGCGCAGACCGCGGCGTCCTGTGTGCGGGCGTCCAGCTCCAGGATGAAGCGGCGGACCAGCTGCAAAATCTGGTCGGATCGGGGCGTGCCACGGAAGACCCGGGCCAGGTTGATGGCGCCGACCATGGCGCACCACGCGACCACGGCGGTGTCCGCCGCGTCAGGGCCGTCGCCCAGGGCCTTGGCCATGGTCTCGAAGCTGTCTTCGAGGCCCTGCGCCATGCGCGCGCGGACCGCGGGGTCCGCGGCGCGGCCGACCTCGCCAGAGAGGGCGCCGATGGCGCAGCCGTCGCCGGGGTCGTCGCGATGCGCCGCATTGAGATAGGGATTCACGATCGCCTTGACGGCGCCGCCGGGCTTGGGCGGCTCGGCGGCGGCGTAGACAGCCGCCCCCTGGTCCAGCGCCCGGTCCAGGGCGGCGGCGATCAAGGCCCCGCGCGAGGGGAAATGGCCGTAGAACCCGCCGTGGGTCAGCTCGGCGAGCTTCATGAGATCGCCGATGTTCACGCAGTCCAGCCCGCCTTGTCGGATCTGCCGCGCGGCGGCGTCCAAGATGCGTTCCCGGCTCGCGGCCTTCTGCGCCTGTGAGTGTCCCACGCGCCAACTCCCGTTTCGCGCTTGACGATCTGTAGGTGGATCATCATGCTGACCATAGTGCATGATGAATAACATGCACAAGGTCGTGAAGCGGTTGTCGGATGGGTCGATGACTGACCGGCCAGGGCCGTCCGGCCGGTGCGCCGCGGCAACGACAAAGAAAAGCCGGCTCAGCGCCGGCATGAGGGAGAGACTTTCAGCATGGCCGTTTCCCGGGGGCGTTGGCCTGTGCTGTCGATCGCCGAAGCGGACGCGCGGCTGACGAATGGCAAGATCTTGAAGGGCGAGCTGAAGGCCGCCTTCTCGGCCGCGCCGCTTGAGGCCTGAGCGCCATCCGCAAGCCGCGTGAGGACACCGGCGCGGCGGGGGCCCTTCGAATTTTACTCAACACAATGGAGATTTAGGTATGGCTTTGGATCTGTTTTCGCTGGAGGGGCGCGTGGCCCTGGTGACGGGCGGTTCGCGCGGCATCGGCAAGATGATCGCCCGTGGGTTCATCGAAGCGGGGGCGGCGCGGGTCTATATCTCTTCGCGCAAAGCCGGGGACTGCGACGCCACGGCGGCCGAGCTCGGCGAACGCTGCGTTTCATTGCCGCAGGATATCTCCACGGTGGAGGGCGTGCGGCAGCTGGCGGCGCGCTATGGCGCCGCCGAGGACAAACTCGACATCCTGGTGAACAATGCTGGGGCCGCGTGGGGCGCGCCTTTGGCGGACTTCCCGGAGAGCGGCTGGGACAAGGTGATGGACCTCAATGTGAAGTCCCCCTTCTTCCTGACTCAGGCCTTGCTAGAGCCGCTGAAGAAGGCCGCGGGCGCCGATCGTCCGGCGAAGGTGATCAACATCGCCTCCATCGACGGCATCGCGCTCAATCCGCAGGAGACCTACTCGTACCACGCCTCAAAGTCGGCCTTGATCTATCTGACCCGGCGGATGGCCGCGACCTTAGCAAAGGAGCAGATCGTGGTGACCGCGATCGCACCAGGCCCGTTCGCTTCGCAGATGAACCGCGCCGCGCGTGACCATGCCGATGACGTGGCCAAGGCCGTGCCGGTGGGCCGGATCGGGCGCGACGACGACATGGCCGCCGCCGCGATCTACCTGGCCAGCCGCGCGGGCGACTTCGTGGTGGGCGCCACCTTGCCCGTGGACGGCGGCATCGCCCTTGCGTCCCTGCCGGCCTGGGCGATCTCCTGAACCTCGGCGAGGCCATCGCCGGCGCCGCCTAGCGCGGCAAGCCGCCATAGTCGCTTGAGCAAGAAACTTCGCGCGGCGCTACGGCGCGAAGCGGCCATTCCGCGGCGCCTGATCTTCGGGCGCCGCGCGCTGGGGCGTGGTCCATGTGGTCTTTCAGGGCGTGTCGTGAGGCCCTTTGCTAGGCCGACAAGGCGTCAGCCGGCGTCTTGCCCAGGATCATGTCGCAGGCCTTCTCGGCGATCATGATCGTGGGCGCATTGGTGTTCCCGGACACGAGGCGGGGCATCACCGAGGCGTCAACGACCCGCAGGCCGCTCACCCCCCGAACGCGAAGCTGGGCGTCGACCACCGCCATTGGACCCTGACCCATCTGGCAGGCGCCGACCGGGTGATAGATGGTCGATCCGGCCATGCGGGCGTAGTCCAGCAACGCCGCATCGGTGACAAAGTCCGGGCCTGGCAGCATCTCGTGCTCGATCCACGGCGCCAGCGCCGGCTGGCTGGCGATCCTACGGCCCCACTTGAGGCCCGCCACCGCCACCTCCTGGTCCAGGGGGTCGCTAAGGTAGTTGGGCGTGATCGCGGGATAGACCGTCGGGTCGGCGGACCTGATGCGGATGGAGCCGCGGCTTTCGGGGCGAAGCTGACAGGTTGCAAGGGTGAGGCCTGGCAGATCGTCCAGCACCATCTTGCCCGTGATGGCTTTTTCCAAATTCTGCGAGGCCGGCAGGATATGGAACTGGATGTCGGGACCGGCCAGGTCGGGACGTGACTTGCAGAAGGCGGCGATGTGGGCCGCTGACAGCGTCAGAAGTCCTTTGCGCTGGAAGGCGTACTTCAGGAGCTCGCCGACGAAGCGCGGCCCCTTCGTCAATTCGTTCACCGACACCGTTCCGGCCTTCAGCCGATAGGTCGCGGCCATCACGTAGTGGTCCTGCAGGTTCTCGCCCACGCCCGGCGAGGCGACGACCACCGGTATGCCGTACCCGCGCAGCAGGTTCTCCGGCCCCACGCCCGACAATTGCAGGAGCTGAGGCGAATTGATCGCCCCGCCGGCGAGGATGACCTCCCGGCGGGCCTTGGCCACCTTGCGCGCGCCGTTCTGGACATATTCGACGCCGACGGCGGTGCGGTTCTGGAACAGCACCCGCGAGGCCAGCGCCCGTGTCTCGACCCTGAGGTTCTCGCGTCGGAGGACCGGATGCAGATAGGCCACGGCGGCCGACCAGCGCTGGCCGTTCTTGACGGTCAGCTGGTAGTAGCTCGCCCCTTCCTGGCTCGCGCCGTTGACGTCGGCATTGCGCGGGATGCCGGCCTCCGCGCAGGCTTCGATCACCGCGTCGGAAACCGGGTGGGTCTGGGTCACGTCCGAGACGTTCAGGGGCCCGCCCACCGCATGATGATCGCCGGCGCCGCGTTCCTGGTGCTCCGAGCGCAGGAAATAGGGCCGCACGTCGTCCCAGCCCCAGCCTTCGCAGCCCAGCTGACGCCAGCCATCATAGTCCGCCTGCTGGCCGCGGATGTAGAGCAGGCCGTTGATCGAGGAGGAGCCCCCGAGGACCTTGCCGCGGGGCCAGACATGGACCCGCCCGCCCGTGCCGGGGTCGGGCTCGGTGGGATAGAGCCAGTTGACCTTGGGGTCCTTCAGCGTCTCGGCGTAGCCCACCGGCACGTGGATCATCAGGTTGGACATGAACTGTCCAGGCTCGCGGGTCGGCCGATCGTCGCCGCCGGCCTCCAGCAGCAGGACCTTGTTGCGCGGGTCCGCTGACAGGCGATTGGCGAGCACGCAGCCCGCCGAGCCGGCGCCGATGATGATGTAGTCCACGACGATGGATTCGGCTGGCTCGGCCATGGCGAAGGTCCTCTGTGTCTGGCGTCGAACGATTGTGGGAGGCGTGAGCTCGGCGTGCGCCTTGGCAGGCCTGAACGGACGCCGTAGGCGGCGGTGGGCGAGTCAGATGGGCGATAAGGCGCCGGTTCGGTCGCGGCGCAGCGGCGGTTCATCGGGAAGGGGTCGCGGAAGCGCGGGCTGCAGCTGCCTCACTTGGGGCTTGACGATCTGTAGGTGGCTCATCATGCTGACCTCTACTGCATGACAAACGACATGCACAAGGACGCAAACGCCATCCGCGTCGGGATCGGTGGGACCCTGTTTCGCGACCGGCCGATCAGGGCCGACGCGAACCGTGGATCTTCGGGGAGAGTCCATATGCCTGACGACCAGCGCGCCCCGGGCGGCGGACCGAAATTCACCGATGCGTTAGGAGCGCTTTGCGAAAAGCGCGCCGCCGATTTTTCCAAGATTTGAGACCGGCGCGGCTCATCCGGTGATGGGCGGTCAAGACGCTTTCAGGATGCCCTCATGACGATTGCCAACCTCTTCGATCTCAGCGGTAAGACGGCGCTGATCACCGGCGGATCGCGCGGCCTTGGCCTGCAGATCGCTGAGGCGCTTGGCGATGCCGGCGCGCGTCTGGTGATCTCCTCGCGCAAGGTGGCGGAGTTGCAGGACGCCAAGGCGCACCTTGAAGGCCGCGGGATCACGGTTGACTACGTCGCCGCGGACAACAGCCAGGACGAGGATATTCTTCGACTCGCCGACGAGGCCATCGTCAAGCTCGGCCGGGTGGACATCCTGGTGAACAACGCTGGCGTGGGCTTGGGGGCTCCGGCCGAGGATCATCCGATCGAGGGCTGGGACAAGGTGATGAACCTCAATGTCCGCTCGCTCTTTGTGCTGTCCCAGCAGGTCGCCAAGCGCTCGATGATCCCCAACCGCTATGGCCGGATTCTCAATATTTCTTCGGTCGCGGGTCTGCGCGGGTTCGCTGGCACGATCGCCTACAACACCTCCAAGGGCGCGGTGGTGAACTTCACGCGCAGCCTGGCGGCCGACTGGGGCCCGTATGGGATCACGGTCAATGCTCTGGCCCCAGGCATGTTCCCCTCGAAGATGACCGCCGGGTTGTTCGAGGCGAATGGCGTCGATCACTACGCCAGTGCTGCGCCCTTGCGGCGGGTCGGCGATGACCAGGACCTGAAGGGCGCTGCGCTGCTGTTCGTCTCCGACGCCGGCAAACACATAACCGGCCAGACCCTGCCCATCGATGGCGGCGCCTCGGCCGTCTAGGCTGGCCGTGGGAGGCGCTCGGCCGGCCGCTGGAGCGTCCGCCGGTCCGTCCCGATACGCCGGCGTCTCAGCTACCCCTTCGAGCGGCCTAGCCAAGGAGCGCTGCGCCGATGGGCAAGACGCGAGCGGGCGCCTACTTCGGATCGGGTAGGCCCAGGACCCGCTTGGCGATGATGTTGAGGCTCACTTCAGAGGAGCCGCCCTCGATGGAGTTGGCCTTGGAGCGCAGCCAGCCGCGGCTGGCGACGACTTCCTCCGGGGTGAAACCCTGCGGCTCCCAGCCCAGGCCTTGGCCGCCCATTGCTTCGACGATCAGTTCGGAGCGTTGCTGGGCAAACTCGGCGCCAGCGAATTTGAAGATCGATGACTTGGCGGAGGGCCCGCCGGCGGCCTCGGCCTCAGCCGCCAGCCGCGCAACGGTCAGGCGGAAGCTCTGGAAGTCCATCTTGTTGCGGGTGATGCGCGCGCGCAGGTCGCCGTCGAGCAGCTGACCGGTTTCGCCGAAATACTGTCTGGCGATATCGGCCAAGTCGCCGTCGGAGCCGCCCGCCGTGCCGGCGCCCTCTTCGAGGCCGCCATATTCTTGACGCTCGAACTGCAGCAGGCGTTTGGCGATCGACCAGCCGCCGCCCACCTGGCCGACCAGGTTCTCCTTGGGAATCTTCACGTCGGTGAAGAAGGTCTCGCAGAACTGGCTGTCGCCGCTGATCAGCGAAATCGATTGGGTCTCGACCCCTGGCGAGGTCATGTCGATCAGGACGAACGAGATGCCGTCATGCTTCTTGGAGGGGTCGGTCCGCACCAGGCAGAAGCACCAGTCGGCCAGGTCCGCCCAGCTCGTCCAGATCTTCGAGCCGTTGATCAGCCAGTGATTGCCCTTGTCCTCGCACTTGGTCTGCAGGCCCGCCAAGTCCGAGCCGGCGCCACGCTCCGAGTAACCCTGGCACCAGCGGATATCGCCGCGGATGATCTTCGGAAGGTGCTCGCGCTTCTGCGCTTCGCTAGCGAATTCGAGCAGCGCCGAGCCCAGCATCCACACCCAGTGCTTGAGCGGCTCGCGGTAGCCGCCGGCCTCCAGCTCATCCAGAAGAACCTGCACCTGCGCCGGCGTCAGACCGCCGCCGCCATAGGTCTTGGGCCAGTGCGGGGCGGTCCAGCCCTTCTCTGCCATCCGGCGCATCCAGACGATCTGCGGGTCCGCGGAGTCGGCGAAGGCCCGCCCGCCCCAAACCGCCTCGGGATCGCTCTCCACGGCCGGATCGCGCAGTTCCACCGGATACATCAACGCCAGCTGCTCGCGCACGTAGCGGGCGAAGGCCTCAAGATCGTTGGGATCGATGGCGTCGGGCTGCCGGTGAACAGCGCCCGGAGTCGCGGCGCGTGGGTCGCGTCCGACCTGCGCTGTAGCGGTGTCGACCATCGTTCTGCCTTGTCCGTGCTCGCCTCCAAAGGGCGCTCCATCGCCAACCTAGGTGGAGGGATTGGTCGACGGGATGGCGGGCTGCGCCTTCGTCATGGCATTTTGCGCCAGAGGCCCGGTTCAGCCGTCGGATTTGGGCCCGACTGCTAGGCCTGTGGTCCTGGGACGTACGCCGCGCACAATCTGCTCGCGCAGCCAGCGATGGATGGGATGGGCTGTGGTCCGGTCGTGCCAGACCAGCGCAATATCGAATCCCGGCACGGTCAGCGGGGGATCGATGACCTGCAGCTTGTCGGTGTGGTGGCGGACTAGGCGCTCGGGCACAACCGCAATCAGGTCCGACCGGGCGATCATCTCGGGCACCACGAGGAAGGCCGGGGCGGATAGCACGACGCGACGGTACCGTCCCGACGCTTCGAGAATGAGATCCGTCGGCCCCTGAAAGCCGCCGCCCAGCGGCGAAACGACGATGTGCTCAAGCTCGCAGAAGAGGTCCAGGTCCAGCGGTCCGCTGACTCGCGGATGATCGCGCCGAACAATGGCGACATATCGCTCGTGGTAGAGGGTGATCATCCGCAGCGAGTCGGGCGCACCCTGGGGCATCATCAGGGCGAGATCGACTTCGCCGTGCTCAAGTTGCGCGCGAAGGCCTCCGGGGTCGAGGGTCCGCCAAACGAACCGTAGGCCCGGCGCCAAGTCGCGCAGCGTTCGGATGAGCGGCATCAGCACCGCAACCTGAACATAGTCGCTGGCGGCGATCGCGACGGTGGCGGCGGCCCGTGACGCATCGAACGGCGCACCCTGGGCGATCACCTGCCGCAACCCGTCCAAGGCGGCGTGCAGGGGTTCCTGGAGCTCCAGCGCGCGCGGGGTCGGGACCATGCCGCGTTGCGCGGGCAGGAGCAGCGGATCGCCGAAGATATCCCTCAGCCGGTTCAGCCGAGCGGACAATGCCGGTTGGCTGAGGTTCAGACGTCGGGCGGCGCGCGAGACGTTGCGTTCCGCCAGCAGGACCTCAAGCGTCACGATCAGGTTCAAGTCGAGTTGGTTGATATCCATTAAATCTATACCAACTCATCGCGAGGTCGATTTCAAGAATAGTGCGCGAGGCGCCACATATCCTCTTGCCAGAGCGGCCAGTGACTGTGGGCGAGAGTCCGGCGGCCTGCCGCGCATGGCCACACGCCGCCCAAGCGCCCGGCGGTCCGGCTCACCCCGGGCTTGCCGCGGCGAGCCTCGCCGACCGCCCTTCTGAAGGAAGTCCCTCTTGAGCAACATCCTCATTGTCTACGCCCACCCTGAGCCGAAGTCGCTGAACGGCGCCCTCAAGGATCTCGCGGTCGAGACGCTCCAGGCGCAGGGCCACACGGTGCGGGTCTCTGACCTCTACCAGTCGGATTGGAACGCTGCGGCCAATTGGGCGGATTTTCGCCAGCCGGCGCAGCCCGAGCGCCTCCGATACGCCTGGGAGTCGGCCAACGCCTTCGCCGGCGGCAGCCAGGCGCCGGAGATTGAGGCGGAGCAGGAGAAGCTTCTGTGGGCAGACGCGGTCTTGCTGAACTTCCCGATGTGGTGGTTCAGCATGCCGGCGATCCTCAAGGGGTGGGTGGAGCGGGTGTTCGCGCTCGGCTTCGCTTACGGCCGGGGCGTCCACGACGGCGAGCGCTGGGGCGACCGGTACGGGGAGGGCATTCTGGCCGGTCGCCGCGCCATGCTGACGGTGACCATGGGCGGCCGCGAGGCCCAGTACGGCCGGCGCGGGGTGAACGGGTCCTTGGACGATCTGCTGTGGCCGATCCAGCATGGGGTGCTGTTCTATCCCGGTTTGACCGTGATGGAGCCCTTTGCGCTCTATCAGGCCGATCGTGTGACGGAGGAGACTTGGCCGGAACTGGCGGACGCGTATCGGCGACGTTTGGAGGGCTTGTTCACCGATGAGCCGATCCCGTTCCGCACCCAAAATGGCGGCCACTATGACGGAACCCAGGTCCTGAAGCCCGGGCTGGGCGACGGCGAGAGCGGGACCCGCATCCATTTGGTCCAGGCCGGCGATCCGGAGGAGGTGTTGGTCAGGCCCGCCGCCGCCAAGACGCCGATGGCCGAACAGCTGGTCGCAGCATCCGAATAGCGCGGCGTAGGAGACCGCAATGACGAACCAGACAAACCCCCTCGCGCTCGTGATCGGCGCGACAGGCGGGATCGGCGGGGAGCTGGCCGACCTACTCTCGGTGCGCGGCTGGCGGGTCCGTGCCCTTCACCGCGATCCGGAGCGGGCGCGGGCACAGACGGGCCGCGTCGGGCTGGAATGGGTGAAGGGCGACGCGTCGATCGAGGCCGACGTCGTCCGCGCCGCCGCGGGGGCGAGTGTGCTCGTTCACGGCGCCAACACCCCGGGGTACCGCAATTGGGGCACCCTCCACGAGCCGATGCTCAAGAACAGCATCGCCGCCGCCCGGGCTTCGGGCGCCCGCATCCTGTTCCCCGGCGCGATCTACAATTTTGGTCCCGACACCTTCCCGTCGATGCGCGAGGACGCTCCGCAGAAACCGCTGACCCGCAAGGGTGCGATCCGGGTCAAGCTGGAGCAGGCGCTGCGCGACGCGGCCGACGACGGCGTTCGCTCGCTCGTGGTGCGCGCCGGCGACTTCATCGCCAAACGGCCCGGCACGAACTGGCTGTCCCAGGGGATGGTGAAGGTCGGGCGGCCGATCACCTCGCTGACCTATCCCGGTCCGCTGGACGTCGCGCATGGCTGGGTCTACCTGCCGGACTTCGCCGAAACCTTCGTGCGCCTGATCGAGGCCCCGGAACGCCTGGGCAGCTTCGAGGTCTTCCACATGCGCGGCCATGCGGTCACCGGCCACGAGTTCGTGGCGGCCCTGCAGGCCGCGGCTGGGCGCAAGATCGGGGTCCAGCGCCTGCCCTGGTTCGCGGTGGCGGCCGCGGCGCCGTTCAACGAGACGTTTCGGGAAACCCTGGAACTGCGCTATCTCTGGGACGGCCCGGTGCTGATGGACAACGCCAAGCTCGTCGCCCACCTCGGCGCAGAACCGCAAACGTCGCTCACGGCGGCGTTGCGCGTCGCCTTGGCCGGAATGGGCGCCCTGCCGACCAAGCAAGCCGTCCCTGCCTAGCCTGACGGGTACTTTATCGGTGTTGCGGGAGCGACGCCGTAGGCAATGCGTGACGGTGCGGGCGAACGATCGTGCGGCGTCCAAGACGGGCGCACTAAGCTTCGATGGAAAGGATACAAACATGTCAAACGGCGTCGTCGTGACGGTCAACTGGACGATCAAGCCGGAGGCCGTAGACGCCTTTGTGGCGAGCCTCGGCGGCATGTTCGAGGAGACCCGGCTCAAGGAAGGTTTCCGCAACATCCGCCTGCTGCGCAGCGACACCGCGCCGAACCGCTTCACGCTGATCGAGGAGTGGGATGAAGCACGGAACTATCATGAGTACATCGCCTGGCGTACCGAGCGCGGCGATTTCGATGGCCTCGCGGCCATTGTGACCGAGCAACCGCAAATCGGGGTTTGGGACCTGAACCCGCTTGCGGCGGCTCAGGCCTGAGGCGCTAGGCCAGCTCCAACGTCCGGCCCAGACGCTGGCGGATCAGGGTCTCGGCCTCCGACATGATCCGGTCGAGCAGCTCCTGGACGGTGGGGATGTCGCGGATCAGGCCGGCCACCATGCCGCAGCTCCAGGCGCCGGCGTCCATGTCGCCCTCCAGCATGATCCGAGGATAGACGCCGGCCACTTCGGGAAGCACATCTTCGAACTTGATGGACGCACCGAGCGTGCGTTCCTTCTCCAGCAGCCGTTCGACCCCGGCATTGGTGAGCACCCGCTCGGTGTTACGCAGAGGGCGCATGACCAGGCGCGTGTCCAGTTCCGACGCCGCCACGATCGCGGCTTTCACGCGGGCGTGGACGGGGGCTTCCTGGGTGGCGATGAAGCGCGTGCCCATGTTCATGCCCTCCGCGCCCATCGCCAAGGCCGCGACCAGGGAGCGGGCGTCGGCCATGCCGCCGGAGGCGACGAAGGGGATCTTCAGCTCTTCGGCCGCGCGAGGCAGCAGGATGAAGTTGGGCATGTCGTCCTCGCCGGGGTGACCGCCGCATTCGAACCCGTCGATGCTGAGCGCATCGACCCCGATGGCCTCGGCCTTGAGGGCGTGGCGCACCGAGGTGCACTTGTGGATCACCTTGATGCCGGCCTCCTTGAGGAGGGGCATCCACTTTTGCGGGTTGTTGCCCGCGGTCTCCACGATCTTCACGCCGCCGTCGATGATGGCCTGGATGTAGCCGGGATAGTCGGGCGGGGTGACCGCGGGCAGGAAGGTGAGGTTCACCCCGAACGGCTTGTCGGTCAGGCTCCGGGTCTTGGCGATTTCCGCCGCGAGTTTTTCGGGCGTCGGCTGGGTCAGGCCCGTGACGATGCCCAGGCCCCCGGCGTTGGACACCGCCGCGGCCAGTTCGGCGAAGCCGACATAGTGCATGCCGCCTTGGATGATCGGCCGTTCGATGCCGAAGAGTTCGGTGATGCGGGTCTTCATGGGGCCTCCCGGCGCGCGATGATGAAACAGGGGTTAGGCGAAGCGGGTGAGGCCCAGCGACTCGGCGACCAGCGCCGGCTTTTCAGCGCCCTCGATCTCTACCGTCACCTGGCTCTTGACCAGGATCTCGCCAGGCGCGCGATCCACCACGTCGGTGAGCACGAAACGGCCGCGCACCCGGCTTCCCGCCCGCACCGGCGTCATCAGGCGCACGCGGTCGAAGCCGTAGTTCACGGCCATTTGGGTCCCGGTGAGGCGCGGCTGGCCGTCGAACATCATCGGCGCGAGCAGGGAGAGGGTCAGGAAGCCATGCGCGACCGTGCCGCCGAAGGGGGTCGCCTTGGCGCGTTCTGGATCCACGTGGATGAACTGGTGGTCCTCGGTAACGTCGGCGAACTTGTCGATGCGGTCCTGGCCGACCTCGAACCAACGCGAAACGCCGACCTCTTGGCCGATCATGGCCTTGAAGGCCTCGAGGGTGATTTCAGACATGGCAGGCGTCCTTCGTGAGGGATTGACGAGCGATCCGCGGAGGCGGCCGCGCCATCTGGCTTGTCGTCGCGCCTTTTAAACGTTGTCGGACCCCGAACCCGCGGGGCTGGCGTCGACGCCGCCGGATATCGGCTTCAGGAGGATGAGTGACATCCAAAAATCAGCATGTCGACCGCCATTCAGATAGTCAAGCGGCCGGGCAGAGCCAGTCGTGATGAGCGAAAGGCTCGCCTGGCAAGGGTTTCAATCAGATCGGAAGGGACTTCGAGCCAGGCCTCGTCAGCCGTGAATAACCCTCATTCAGGATTGATGTGGCAAGGCGCTGGCCACTCTGATCTTTTGCGCGTCCGTCTACGGAGATTTCGCGGCGCCAGCCCTTTGGGCGGTCGCCGGTTTCGGCCGTGGCGCCGTTGGCCGGCGCGCCTAAGCGCCGCCGAGATCTAGGGCTGCCCCGAGCGGTGGTTGATAATTTAGAGGGTGGCCGACATGCAGGTGAGCGGAGAAATCGTCGTCGTCACCGGGGGCGCCAATGGCATCGGCCGGGCGCTGTGCGAGGCGTTTCACGCCGCCGGCGCGCGCGCGATCGTGGTGGCCGATCTCGATCTGGCCGGGGCCCGCGCCGTCGCCGAGCAGGTGGGCGGCGTAGCGATGGCTTGCGATGTCGCCTCCGAAGAGGCGGTCAAGTCGCTTATCGAGGACACCGAGGCGCAGTTGGGTCCGATCGGACTGTTCTGCTCCAACGCGGGCGTCCTGGCCGGCATCGATGTGCTGGCCGAGAACGTCGCCGGGGCCTCTGACGCGGACTGGCGCAAGAGCTGGGACGTGAATGTCATGGCGCATGTCTACGCGGCGCGCGCGCTGATCCCGCGCATGCGCGCCCGAGACGGCGGCTACTTCTTGAACACGGTGTCGGCGGCGGGCGTGCTCTCGGCGGTCGGCAGCGCCACCTATTCGACCACCAAGCACGCCGCCATCGGTTTCGCTGAGAGCCTGGCGATCTCCCATCGCGCGCACGGCATCAAGGTGTCGGTCCTGTGCCCGCAGGCGGTGGACACCAACATGCTGCGGCGCGAGACTGGCGGTCCGTTGGTGGACGACGGCATTCTCAGCCCTGCGGAGGTCGCGCAAGCGGCGCTGGCGGGCATTGATCGGGAGACCTTTCTCATTCTCCCGCACGCCAAGGTCGCCGACTACATGCGAGTGAAGGCCGACGGCTATGACCGCTGGCTCGGCGGTATGGCGAAAATCCAGGCCCAGCTGAGAGAAGGCGCTCATTCGTGAGCGCCCGTCGGCGCGGGTCTGAGCGCCGTTTCGAAGGAGGCAGGTTTGATGACTGAGGCGTTCGACACCCCGATCGAGGACTGCGGCGGGGAGTTCGCCGGCCCCTGGCGCGCGCCCAAGCAGATGCTGGCGGCGCAGGAATACGATGCGCACGCTTCGATCCACGACGACGCGACCGCGCAGAGCCTGGGGTTCAAGGGCGGCACCATCGAAGGGCCGACCCATTTCAGCCAGTTCGAGCCGCTCGGCGCCAAGCTCTGGGGACGGGCCTGGTTTGAGAACGGCTGCATTTCGGCCCACTACCGCTCGCCCGTGTTCGAAGGTGAGACGGTGCGGGCGTTCGCGACCAAGCCCGCGGCCGGCGCGAAGCATACGACCATCTTTATGCGCAAGGCCGATGGGACGGAGGTGCTGGCCGGAAGCCTGTCGGTGGACCAGGACGCCGCCCGCGCGCCGACCGCCCTGGAAGCCCGCCTGAAGGATCTGCCCGCCCTGGCAGAGCCCGTCGTTCTACGCGATGTCGCGGTCGGCATGACCTCGCCGCGCCTGAAGGTGGTGATGGGCCCAGACCAGCACATGGGCGCCTACTATCCGTTCTCCCTGGCCGACAAGCTGAAGGTCATCACCGAGCCCTCGCCCTGGCATCGGGACGGGGAGGGGGGATCGGCCTCCCCCTGGGGCCGCCCCATCATTCCGCTCGAGATGCTGAGCGTGCTCTTCCAGCACAAGGAAGATGAACACCGCTTTCCGGTGCGAGGCCCCGTCGTGGGTCTGTTCGCCGACCAGGAGATTCGGTTGCTGGAGGGCCCGCTGTTCGTAGGCGAGGTCTATGAGATCGAGCGTGAAGTTGTGGCCCTGAGCGGCAGCCGGCGGACCGAGAGTCTTTGGGTGAAGACCACCGCCTATCGGGTCGGGTCCAGCCGCCCTGTCGCCACCATGTTGCTGAACGGGGCGAGCATGAAGACGTCCTATGCCGCCTACGATGAGGAGCACAACGCCCTCTATGGGCCTGCCAAGGTCCTCTAGGGGCTGGCGAGGAGCATGAGGTCAAACCGAAGGCCCAATCAGTTCTATTTTAGCATTTACTTTTGGCTGTCGCTGCTTCAAAGGCGCGCCGTCGCGCTTGCGGGCGCTTGATTTACGGATAGGCCCATCATGGCTGTCGTCGCCGTCACCAAGGAACGCCAGGCCGGCGAGACCCGCGTCGCGGTGACGCCCGATGCGGCCAAGAAGCTGATCGGGCTGGGTGTTTCGGTGACGGTGGAGTCCGGGGCCGGCGTCTCTGCGTCCATC
>DASVMY010000160.1:0-3615 GCA_036384135.1 Caulobacteraceae bacterium
CCCCGCCGCCGCCGCCGCCGCCGCCGCCGGTGTTTGAGGCCAAGGATTTCATCGTCTACTTCCCGTTCGATCAGTACGTGCTGACGCCGGAAGCCCAGTCGGTGATCCAGGAAGCGGCCAAGTACTCGCAGGACGGTCACGCCACGAAGGAAGTCGTGGTCGGCCACACCGACACCTCCGGTTCGGTGGCCTACAACATGCGCCTGTCCGAACGGCGCGCGAAGGCGACCGCCGACGCCCTGGTCAACCTGGGTGTCCCGGCCTCGTCCCTCGACGTCAGCTGGAAGGGCAAGTCCGAACCCGCCGTCCAAACGGGCGACGGCGTCAAGGAACCGCTCAACCGTCGCGCCACGATCCACGTTCAGTTCTAGATCGCACGCGACCATCGTCTACAGCGGGAGCCCGGCCGAAAGGCCGGGCTCTTTGCTTTGTGGGGCGCGGGATTGGCGGCTTGGGTGGCGTTTGCGACGCTCAGGAAGACTTGAACCACGAACCACACGAACCACGCGAACTTAAGGTGTGGCGCGGTCTGGCTTGAGCTTCGCTCCCCGCCGGATGGTCCGTGCGTTCGTGTGGTTCGTGTGGTTCGTGGTTCCAAAATGGTCGACAGCCGGCGCCCGGCCATCGGGAGCAGGGCCACAGGCTGGCTCCGCCTCTTGTGGTGCTGAAACTCAGGCGCCCAACCCCCAGGCGCCCATCGACGTCGATTTGTCACACTGTCGTGAGCCGCCAACCGCCGGCGCTCGCTAAAGCCTTGATGGCCTTGGCCTGTCGCCCTGCCGTTAACCCTTGGTTTACAAAAAAGTCCGTGGACGGCCGCTCGGCGCCCGTTGACGCTCTGGCAACCATGTGTCCCCATATAGTGGGCTTAGGGGGCGCTTCGCCCACAAGATATAGATGTTCGCGGGGGTCGAGGGGGCCTTCGAAACGTCTAATAGTTCATGGATTTTGGGGACATGATGGGCAGTGAGGCAATTCGCGAAGAGGGTGTTCAGGCCATGGCCGGCGGGGCGGTGCGAGTCGCGCCCAAGCCCAAGCTGCAACTGGTGCGCAAGGTCGAAATCGACCGCTCCAGGGACGCCCTGCTGACCGACTTCGGCAAGACGACCCTGGAAGACCGCTATCTGCTGCCCGGCGAATCCTACCAGGACATGTTCGCCCGCGTGGCCACCGCCTACGCCGACGACGCCGACCACGCCCAGCGCATCTACGACTACATCTCCAAGCTCTGGTTCATGCCCTCCACGCCGGTGCTCTCCAACGGCGGCGCCGGGCGCGGCCTGCCGATCTCCTGCTTCCTCAACGCCGTCGGCGACTCCCTGGAAAGCATCGTCGGCACCTGGAACCAGAACGTCTGGCTGGCGGCCAACGGCGGCGGCATCGGCACCTACTGGGGCGGCGTCCGCTCCATCGGCGAGAAGGTCAAGGGCGCGGGCCAGACCAGCGGCATCATCCCCTTCATCCGGGTCATGGACAGCCTGACCCTGGCCATCAGCCAGGGCTCCCTGCGCCGCGGTTCCGCGGCCGTCTATGTCGACGTCTACCACCCCGAGATCGAAGAGTTCCTGGAGATCCGCAAGCCGTCGGGCGACTTCAACCGCAAGTCCCTGAACCTGCACCACGGCATCTCGATCACCGATGAGTTCATGGAGGCCGTTCGCGACGGGGCCAAGTTCGCCCTGCGCTCGCCCAAGACCCACGAGGCCGTGCGCGAGGTGGACGCCCGCCAGCTGTGGCAGAAGATCCTGGAGCTGCGCCTGCAGACCGGCGAGCCCTACCTGATCTTCTCCGACACCGTGAACCGCGCCATGCCCCAGCACCAGCGGGAGCTCGGCCTCAAGGTGCGCCAGTCGAACCTGTGCTCGGAGATCATGCTGCATTCCGGCGTCGATCACCTGGGCAAGGAGCGCACCGCGGTCTGCTGCCTGTCGTCGGTGAACGCCGAGATGTTCCTTGAGTGGCGCGACCACCCCACCTTCATCGAGGACACCATGCGGTTCCTCGATAACGTGCTGCAGGACTTCATCGACAACGCCCCGCCGGAAATGGAGCCGGCCGCCTACGCCGCCGTGCGCGAACGCTCCGTGGGTCTGGGCCTGATGGGCTTCCACACCTTCCTGCAGGGCCAGGGCGTGCCCTTCGAAAGCGCGCTGGCCAAGAGCTGGAACATGCGGCTCTTCAAGCACCTGCGCCGCCAGTGCGACGCCGCCAGCCGGGTGCTGGCCGAAGAGCGCGGCGCCTGCCCCGACGCGGCCGAGCGCGGCGTCATGGAGCGCTTCAGCCACAAGCTGGCCATCGCGCCCACCGCCTCGATCTCGATCATCTGCGGCGGCACCAGCGCCGGCATCGAGCCGATCCCGGCCAATATCTACACCCACAAGACCCTGTCGGGCTCGTTCGCGGTCAAGAACCCCTACCTGGAGCGCGTGCTCGAGGCCAAGGGGATGAACACCCAGGCCATCTGGAACTCGATCCTGGAGAACGAAGGCTCGGTCCAGCACCTGGAGTGCCTGAGCCAGGACGAGAAGGACATCTACAAGACTGCCTTCGAGCTGGACCAGCGCTGGATCGTCGAACTGGCCGCCGACCGCACGCCGGACATCTGCCAGTCCCAGTCGGTCAACATCTTCCTGCCTGGCGACGTGGATAAGTGGGACCTGCACATGCTGCACTGGCAGGCCTGGGAGCGGGGCGTGAAGAGCCTCTACTACCTGCGCTCCAAGTCCATCCAACGCGCCGCCTTCGCCGGGGCCGACGGCGCCGAAAGCGCCTTCCGCACCGCCGAGGCCCACACTGACTACGAAGAGTGCCTAGCCTGCCAATAAGGGGATAGAGCGTAAGGGAGGGGGCGCTGGACCAGCCGGTCCGGCGCCCCTTCTTTTATGATTCCATCAAAAGTGGGACAGGCTCGAGGGGGCGTCACATATTGTGGATGATCGGGTCGCAGGTGGCGCATTCGCCGGTGAGCAGGTTCCTGAACCGCAGCATGTAGTAGTAGACGCCCTCGTCGTTGTTGGCGGTGCCAAACGTCAGCTTGGTGAAGGTGGCCGTATCCAGCGTCGGCGGGCTGAATACGCCGTAGTCGCGAAACTGGGTCTTGGTGGCTGGATCGCAGTCCGTGCTGATCCAGAACGCCAGCGTGCCGTCATCGGTGCCGTCATTCTCGAACACCCAGTTGCCGGTGATGACCTTCAGCTGCAACATCTGCCCAGGCGGGTCGTTGTTGAACCAGATGTGGCCGCGCTTGTGCATGCGCGACACCGGGGGGCCGAAGGTGAACGTGCGATCCGCCGGCGTACCGCCGATGTCGATGGTGTGATGAGCCGTCATGAGCGCTCTGGTCCCATGTTGATCTGAAAAACTGGGAGACGAACTCAAATCAAAACGCGAAGTCCGCTTGGCTCGGATTTGCCGGCGCGGGCAGCGTTACTGTCTAGTCCAGCCCAGTGAAGCCAGCCGGGCGCGTACTTCAATCATGAGCTTTTGACTTTCATCGTCAAGGCCGCCCTGGAGGGCGAGCCTGGACAGGCGCTGCTCGCCGCCGGTCCACCAGGTCCGGGCCCGGGCCGCGTCGCCCTGGGCGGCGAAGAACTGCCCGGCCAGCAGAGCCAGGCG
>DASVMY010000161.1:0-5568 GCA_036384135.1 Caulobacteraceae bacterium
ATGGCGAAGGCGTAGGCGACCACCGCCGTCAGGTTGGCGGTGCGCGGCTCGAAGCCCTTGCCCAGGTCCCAGGCCAGGTGGCGCACGCCGTTGGCCAGGTGGAAGAAGACGCAGATGGTCAGGCCGAACAGCACCACCTTGCCGGGGATCGACCCCAGCAGGCCCTTGTAGGCGTCATAGGCCTCCTTGCCCGACGCTAGGGCCACCGCCCAGCCGGCCAGGATCAGCATGCCCACATACAGCGCCGAGCCGGTGGCGCGGTGCAGGATCGAGGCGGCCATGGTGACGTGCCACCGCCAGATCATATACGGCGAGAGCGGACGCTCCCGAACGCCCGGCGCGGCTTCAGCCATGACTCCCCTTCCCTGTTAAAGGCGCGGGGACTTTTAAGCCGGGTAGCGAGGGTGTCAACGAAGGGTATTTGATCCTCCCCTCGTGAAGACGAGGGGAGGTGCGGCGCGCGAGCCCGCGAAGCAGGCGATGCGCCGCGGAGGGGAGAAACCCACCGGCTGTGGTGAGCGGGGGCGGCGCTGACCTTGGGTTTGCTTGGAACTTCTCCCCCTCGGCGGGTTTCGGTCGCTGGCGCGCCCTTACCCTCGCCGCTCCCCCTCATTTCATGAGGGTGAGATCCTCCAGCCACGAGGCGGAGCGCATTTCCTGCAGGCGCGAGGCGGTGCGTTCGAATTCGAAGGACTGGTCGCCCTGCCGATACAGCGCCTCGGGCTCGGCGGCGGCCAGGATCACCAGCCGGCCGCGGGCTTCGTAGAGGGTGTCCACCAGGGTGGCGAAGCGCTTGGCTTCGTTGCGGCGGTCCGGGGTGATGCGCGGCACGCCCTCCACGAAGACCGTGTGGAACTGGTCGGCAATGGCGATGTAGTCCTGTGGGCCGAGGGCCTGGGTGCAGAGGCTGACGAAGTTGGCCCGCAGCAGGCCGCCGACGGCGCGGGGCCAGTGCTCTTTGCGGCCCAGCACCTCCAAGGTGACGCCCAACTCCTCCTGGCCGCCCAGCATGTCCTGCCACAGGATGTCGAACTGGCGTTCGTGGTCGGGGTCGTTGGGGGAGAACCAGGTTCCGGCGCCGCGCAGGCGGTCGAGGCGATAGTCGTGCGGCCCCGCCACCGACACCACCTCCATGCGCGCTTTGAGCATGTCGATAAACGGGGTGAAGAGCTGGCGGTTGAGGCCGTTCTTATAAAGCTCGTCCGGCGGGCGGTTAGAGGTGGCCACCAGGGTGACGCCGCGCTCGAACAAGGCCTCGAACAGGCGGCCCAGGATCATGGCGTCAGCGATGTCGGTGACCTGCAGTTCGTCGAAGCACAGCAGCCGCGCTTCTGAGGCGATGACGTCGGCCACCGGCGGAATCGGGTCGTCGCCCTTCATGCGGCCTGAATGGGCGTGGCCGAAGCGGGCCTGGCGCTGGGCCGCGTCGCCGCGCCGCCAAGCGTTCACCAACTGGTGGACCTGCGCCATGAAGACATGGAAATGCACCCGGCGCTTGGGTTCCATCGGCGCGACAGCGAAGAACATATCCATGAGCAGGGACTTGCCGCGACCCACCGGGCCGAACAGGTAGAGGCCGCGCACGCCCTCGGCCTTGCGGAACAGACCCTTGGGTCGGGCATGGGCCAAACGGCGTTCCAGCGCCGACAGGGCTTCCACCGCCGCGGCCTGGGCCGGGTCGGGCTTGAGCTCACCCGCGGAGAGCTTGTCGCGATAGGCGGCGCGGATGAGACCGGGCATGGGCGCCGGTTAGCCTGAGCCGGCGCAGATCACAACAGCCGGTCCGAACGCCGACCCTATGCCCCCAATTCCCGAAGCACATTGCCGTAGGTCTGGGCTTTCTCGCAGGCGCAGCCGCGCATGCGTCCGGCCTTGTCCCACCAGATCAGGGTCGGATAGGCGAAGTTGACGCCATTGTCCTTGAGCATCGGGCGAAGCTGCTCCACTAGGCCGCGGCCGGCCTCGACCACGGCGGTGCGGGCCATGTCGCCGTCGGCGGCCGGCACGCCCGGAGCGGTCCAGGCGTCGGCGGGCTTCACGTCGGTCCACTGCTGATAGAGCTTCCAGCTGCGGTTCAGCCACATCTCCGCCACCGTGGCGCGCTCGGGCGCCGTGGACTTGGACTGGCCGTTGCGGTCGGCCCTGGCGATCATGATCACGCGGGTGTCGACGCCGACCGCCTGCAGCTTGGGGAACATCTCCTCCTCGAAGCGGATGCAGTCGGAGCAGCTGCGGTAGGAGACCATGTAGAGCTTGGGCCCCCCGAGTTTGGGCGAGACGTAGCCGGCCCCCTCCAGCGCCTTGGCGATCTCCGCCTGGTGAGTCTTGATGGTGTGCGGCCGCCAGCGGTAGTCCAGCGCCCACCAGCCGTAGATGCCGCCGATGAGCGCGGCCAGGATGGCGCCGGCGATCAGCCACGGTGCGAGCTTCTTCATGCAAAGGACTCCCTTGCCCTCATGCTTCGCCCCGGAGCATGAACCGGTCAACCGCCGCGCTTGCCCCGCCCCTCCTGACGCGGGCATGGTCGCGGGGCTAATGATCGAGGCCGCCATGCTGCTCCACGCCGAAGGGGAGTTCCGGTTGAACGACGAGGCCGACACGGTCGACCTGGGCGAGTCCCTGGCCCGCGTGCTGCAGAAGGGCGAGGCGGTCTGCCTGTCCGGCCCCCTGGGCGCCGGCAAGTCGGTGCTGGCCCGGGCCATGGTGCGGGCGCTGTGCCCGGAGGAGACCGAGGTCCCCAGCCCCACCTTCACCCTGGTGCAGTTCTACCAGGCGCCGCGCTTTCCCCTGGCCCACTTCGACCTCTACCGCCTGACCTCGGCCGACGAGGCCTATGAGATCGGCCTGGACGAGGCCCTGCGCGAAGGCGCGGCGCTGATCGAGTGGCCCGAACGCCTGGGCCGCCATCTGCCGCCGGATCGGCTCGACGTCGAGCTCAGCCTGGACGGCGAGGCGCGGCGCGCGCGTCTGACGCCGCACGGCGCCTGGGAGGAGCGGCCCCTTGAAGCCTGAGCGCCAAAAGCTCGAGCGGGAGGCGATCAAGGCCGCCTTCCTGGCCGAGGCGGGGTTCGGCGACGCCAAGCGCGAGATGCTGGCCGGCGACGCCTCCACGCGCCGCTATGAGCGGCTGTACCCGCCCCGGGGCCCCAGCCTGATCTTCATGGACCAGCCGCCATCCGTGGAGACCCACCCCTGCCCGCCTGGAGCCACCGACGACCAGCGGCGGGCCCTGGGCTACAACGCCCTGGCGCGGCTGGCCGCGGGACGGGTGGAGGCCTTCGTGGCCTGCGCCGGCTACCTGACCTCCCGCGGCCTGTCGGCGCCTGACGTCCTGGCGGCGGACGCGGCCAACGGGCTGGCGGTGCTGGAGGACCTGGGCGACGGGCTCTACGCCACCCTGATCGCCGAGAGGGCGGCCGAGGAAGGGCTGCTGTACGACGCCGCCATAGACGTGCTGGGCGTGCTGCACGCCGAGCGGCCGCCAACGACGCTGCGAAGCGGGGAGCTGAGCTGGCCTCTGCTGGCCTATGACGATCTGGCCCTGAAGACGGCCGGCGACCTGTTCACCGAATGGCTGCCGAGGTTCAATCCGTCCCTGACCTTCAGCGAGACGGCCGTGGCCGAATGGGAGGCGATCTGGGCGCCGATCCGGGCGCGTGGGGCGGCGGGCGCCAGCGTCTTCTGCCACCGCGACTACCACGCCGAGAACCTGGTCTGGTTGCCGGAGCGCGTCGGCGCGGCGCGGGTGGGGCTGCTGGACTTCCAGGACGCGCTGCGGGCGCATCCGGCCTGGGACCTCTCCATGCTGCTGCACGATGCACGGCGGGACGTCAGCGCCGGACGCGAAGCGGCTTGTCTGGCGCGCTATTTCGACCTGCACCCCCACCTGGACCGCCAGGCCTTCACCGCTGACTTCCACGCCCTGGGCGCCCTGAACATCGCGCGGATCCTGGGCATCTTCTCACGGCTGGTGGCGCGCGACGGCAAACCCCGCTACGCCGCCTTCATGCCCCGCCTGTGGGGCTATCTGGACCGTTGCGTGGCCGACCCCTCCATGGCCCTGCTCAGGGGCTGGCTGGACGACCACGCGCCCCGGGAGAGCCGGCAATGAGCGCCCCGAAGACAATCCCCAAGACGGCGCCCAAGACGGCCATGGTGCTGGCGGCGGGCCTCGGCCTGCGGCTGCGGCCCATGACCGAGCACAGGCCCAAGGCGCTGGTGGAGGTGGGCGGCAAGGCGCTGATCGACCACGCCCTGGACGGGCTGCGGGACGTCGGGGTCGAGCGGGCGGTGGTCAACGTCCACGCCTTCGCCGACATGCTTGAGGATCATCTGAAGACCCGGCGGGACATGGAGATCGTGATCTCCGACGAGCGGGCGCTGCGCCTGGAGACCGGCGGCGGGGTGAAGAACGCCCGCGCCCTGCTGGGCGACGACCCGATCTGGGTGGCCAACAGCGACTATGCCTGGATCAGCGACGACGGCTTCTCCGGCGTCGCCCGGGCCTGGGATCCCGACCGCATGGACGTCTGTGTGATCGTCGTGCCCAAGGCCCGGACCCTGGGTTTCGACACCGCCGGCGACTTCAGCATGGACAGCGAAGGGCGGTTGACCCACCGCGGCGACGCGCCCAGCGCGCCGCTGCACTGCTTCGGGGTCGAGATCCTGGATCCCGCCCCGGTCTACGCCGATCCGCGGCAGGCCTTCTCCCTGTTCGAGGTCTGGATGCGTGCGCAAGGGCGGGGACGCCTGTTCGGCGTCCAGCCGGACGGCGTCTGGATGCAGGCCGGCGATCCGGCGTCCCTGGCCGCTGTGCAGGACCGGCTGGTGGAAGAAGCCCTAAGGGTACCGAGCTTGGCCAGGGGGCGATGAACGGCTTCCTGGCCGCGCCAGCGCCGCGCTGGTTCACGATCGCCGCGCACCGGCCGTTTCTGGAAGACCTGGCCGCTGGCGTGCACGCCGCCCTCTCACCCCTGGGCCCCGAGGCTTTGGCCGAGGCAGTGATCCTGGTGCCGACCCGGCGGGCAGCGCGGTCCCTGGCCGAGGCTTTCCTGAAGGCGGCGCAGGCGCGGGCGGTGCTGCTGCCCCAGGTGCGGGCCATCGGCGACCTGGACGAGGGTGAGCCGCCCTTCGAACCGGGCGACCTGGCCTTGGACCTGCCGGCCGCCATCAGCCCCTGGCGGCGGCGCTTCGAACTGGCGCGGCTGGTGGCGGAGAACCAGGGCTTGCTGGAGCGCGATGGCCTCGACGCCGGCGGCGCCCTGGAACTGGCCGACGCCCTGGCCGTCTTCCTGGACAGCTGCCAGATCGAGGAGGTTTCCGATCCGGACGCCGTGAAGGGCCTGGTTGAGGGCGACCTGGCGCAGCATTGGCGGATGTCGGCCCAGTTCCTGGACCTGGCCCTGCAGGCCTGGCCCAAACGGCTCGAGGAACTGGGACTGGTGGACGTGGCCGCGCGGCGGGTGTCGCTGCTGCGCCTGCTCACGCAGCGCTGGACGGACAAGCCCCCCTCCGAGGTGCTGATCGCGGCCGGCTCCACCGGCACGGCGCCGGCGGCGGCGGACCTGC
>DASVMY010000162.1:0-12360 GCA_036384135.1 Caulobacteraceae bacterium
GCCGGAACCGCCACCGGCGCACTGGCCGTGTCGAGCGCCGCGAGAGACGCCGCATCCAGTTTCATATCGGCCGCCTTCATCAACTCCTGCAACTGCGCCACGCTGGTGGCGCTGGCGATCGGGGCGGTGACCTTGGCCATCAGCCAGGCCAGGGCCACCTGCGCCGGCGTCGCCGAAACCTGCGCGCCCACCTCGTCCAGCGCCGCCAGGATCCGCAGACCCCGCTCGTCCATATACTTCTTCACCCCACGCCCACGCTGGCTCTTGGTCAGGTCCGCCTCGGAGCGGTACTTGCCGGTCAGGAAGCCGCTGGCCAGGCCGTAGTAGGGGATGACGCTGATCTGCTCATCGCGGCAAAGCCCCGCCAGACCCGCCTCGAACGCCGCCCGGTCATACAGGTTGTAGAGCGGCTGCAAGGTCTCGTAGCGCGGCCAGCCTTGGGCCTTGGCCACGGCGTTGGCCGATTTCAGGCGCGGAGCCTCGAAGTTGGACGCGCCGATGGCCCGCACCTTCCCCGCCGCCACCAGCTTCGAATAGGCCTCCAGGGTCTCGTCCTGAGGTGTTTCGGCGTCGTCGGCGTGCGACTGGTAGAGGTCGACGTAGTCGGTCTGCAGGCGCCCCAGCGAATCCTCGACGGCCCGCACCATCCACTGGGCCGACAGGCCCTTGTTGCCCTCGCCCATGTCCATGCCGAACTTGGTGGCGATCACCACCTTGTCGCGCTTGCCCGAGCGCTTGAGCCAGGCGCCGATCATCTTCTCCGAGGCGCCGCCGCCGGCGGGGCTCCAGCGAGCATAGACGTCGGCCGTGTCGATGGCGTTGAAACCGCCGTCCACGAAGGCGTCCAGCACGGCGAAGGACGTCGCCTCATCGGCTGTCCAGCCGAACACGTTGCCGCCCAGCATCAGGGGCGCGATGGCCAGTTCAGACCGGCCGAGTTTGCGAAGTTCCATGGTTTCTCTCCCTGCGTGGCCCGTGGGTTTATAGCGCCCCGGTTCGCAACGCGCGGCAGAGAAAACCTTAAGCCGCGAAAACCTTAAGTCGCGAAAAGCTTAAGCCGCCGCCTGGTCGAACACCGGCACATCCAACGGCGCCATCGCCGACCGACCCAGGATCAGGTCGCTGGCCCGCTCGGCGATCATGATCGTCGGCGCGTTGGTGTTGCCGCCCACCAGGGTCGGCATCACCGAGGCGTCGATCACCCGCAGGCCGGCCAGGCCCTGTACGCGAAGATCGCCGTCCACCACGGCCATGGCGTCCCCCGCCACGCCCATCCGGCAGGTGCCGACGGGGTGGTAGATGGTCTCGGCGCTGCGGCGGATCCAGGCGTCGATGTCGGCGTCGGAATCGACCAGGGCCCCTGGCGATATCTCCTCGCCACGGATGGCTTTCAGCGACTTCTGGCCTGACACCTCGCGGGTCATCTTCACCCCCTCGCGCAGGGCCCGCTTGTCTTCCTCGGTGGCCAGGTAGTTGGCGAAGATGGCCGGGTCGGCGAAGGGATCAGCCGAATGCAGGCCCACGCGGCCGCGGCTCTCGGGCCGCAGCTGGCAGACGTGGACCGAGAAACCGTCCTTCTCGACCACTTCCTTGCCGTGGTTCTTCATGATCGCCATGACGCAGTGCAGCTGCAGGTCTGGCCGGTCCAGGTCGGGGCGCGACTTGAGGAAGGCGCCGGCCTCCAGGAAGTTCTGCCGCCCAAAACCCTGGCCGAACATCAGGTAGTTCAAGCCGGTGAGCAGGCGATTGACGCCCTTGTTGTAGCCGTAGGCGGTCTTGATGCCGGGGGTTTCCCACGACAGGATCACATCCAGGTGGTCCTGCAGGTTGGCGCCGACACCGTTCAGCTCATGGTTCACCGCAATGCCGGCCTGGCGCAAGTCGTCGCCCACCCCGATGCCGGACAGCTGCAGGATATGCGGCGACTGCACCGCGCCCGCGGACAGCAGGACCTCGCCGTCGGCGTGCACGGTGTGGGTGACGCCGTCCTGGACGAACACCACGCCCACCGCCCGGCCCTTCTCGATCAGGATCTTGGTGGTCCGCGCGCCGATGGCGGTGATCAGGTTGCGGCGGGTCAGGGCCGGACGCAGGTAGGCGGCCGCGGCGCTCCAGCGCTGGCCGTCCTTGATGGTCAGCTGATAGGGGCCGAACCCCTCCTGCTGGAAGCCGTTGAAGTCCGCGGTGGTCTTGTAGCCCGCCTCTGCGCCCGCCTTGATGAAGCTGGAATAGATCGGGCTCTGCGAGGAGGCCTTGGAGATGTAGAGCGGCCCCTCGCCGCCGTGATAGTCGTCGCCGCCGCCCTCCAGCGTCTCGGCGCGCTTGAAATAGGGCAGCACCTCCGAATAGCCCCAACCGGTCAGGCCCATCTGGCGCCACTGGTCGTAGTCGCGGGCGTGGCCGCGGATGTAGATCATGCCGTTGATCGAGGACGAGCCGCCCCAGCCGCGACCGCGCGGCCACCACAGCTTGCGGTTCTCCAGGTTGGGCTCTTCCTCGGTCCAGAAGCCCCAGTTGTAGTCCCCCTTGGCCTGGATCAGCCCGCCGACCCCGGCGGGCATCTTCACAAGGATGGAGTTGTCCTTGCCGCCCGCTTCAAGCAGCAGGACCTTGGTGGTTCCGTCCGCCGTCAGCCGATTGGCCAGCACGCACCCGGCCGAGCCGGCGCCGATGATGATGTAGTCGTAGCGTTCGGCGGCCATGTGGGCGGTCTCCAAAAAAGTGACACTTCGAAAAGTGACTGGGGCGTCATCTTACGAACGAGGGGTCGCGTCAACTCCTCCCGCTGTCATCCCGGAAAGCGCTCAGCGCTTATCCGGGACCGTGGCAAGCGCCAGCGTTCTTGGCGGTCCCGGATCTTCGCTACGCTTCGTCGGGGATGACAAACCCGTTTGTTACCGCCCCTTCCACTGCGGCGGCCGCTTCTGCGCGAAGGCCATCGGCCCCTCCACGAAGTCCTCGGACTTGAACAGCGCCGCCACCGCCGGATAGCGGCTCTGGTCAGTGATCGCCGCTTCCAGGGTCGGTTCGTCCAGCCCCTTCAGCACCGCCGACTTCGAGGCGCGGATCGACATCGGCGACAGCTCGCTGATCGTCGCCGCCCAGCGCCTGGCCGCAGCCAGCAGTTCGCCCGGCGCCACGACCTCGTTCACGAACCCCAGTTCATAGCCCTCCTTGGCCGACACCCGCCGACCGGTGAGGATCATGCCCATGGCGCGCTTGACCCCGATCGCCCGTGGCAGCCGGTGCAGGCCGCCGGCCAGGGCGGCCAGACCTACGCGGGGCTCGGGCAGGGCGAACACCGCCCCCTCCGACGCCACGATGATGTCGCACGCCAGGGCGATTTCGAACCCGCCGCCCATGGCCACCCCGTTCACCGCCGCGATCAGCGGCTTGTCGAGGTCGAAGCGCGAGGTCAGGCCCGCGAACCCCGACGGCGGCGATTTCATCGCCCCGCCGCCGGCCTGGTGCTTCAGGTCATTGCCGGCCGAGAACGCCCGCTCCCCGGCCCCAGTGATGATCCCCACCCACTGCTCCGGATCGGCGGCGAAGGCGTTCAGCGCCTCGTCCATCTCGAAGTGCGCCGGTGAATGCAGGGCGTTCATCACCTCTGGACGGTTCAGGGTGATCACGGTCACCGGCCCTTCGCGGTCAACCTTGATGAACTCGTAGGCCATGGACGCATCCTCCCGTTGGCGTGGCTTTGAGCATCAGAGACGCGCTGACGCCCCGGAAATCAAATCGCTGACAGCCCCGCCTTGAACCGCTTCCAGTTCTGCACATAGCTCATCGAGCCCAGGCTCATCCGCGCCGCCTGTTCGGGCGACAGTTCGCGGATCACCTTGCCCGGGGACCCCAGCACCATCGAATTGTCGGGGATTTCCTTGTTCTCGCCGATCAGGGTCCCCGCCCCGATCAGGCAGTTCTTCCCGATCCTGGTCCCGTTGAGAATGATCGAGCCGATGCCGATCAGGCTGTTGTCGCCGATCGTGCAGCCGTGAAGCATCACCATGTGACCGATGGTCACGTTCGCCCCCACTGTAAGTGGCGAGCCGTGGTCGGTGTGAAGCACAGAGTTGTCCTGGACGTTGGAATTCTCGCCGATCGTAATCGGATCGTTGTCTCCCCGCAGTACAGCGCCGAACCATACACTGGCATTCTTCTTCAAGATCACGTTTCCCATCACCATTGCATTAGGCGCGACCCAGTACTCGTCCTCGCCCGGCAACGTCGGACCTAGGTCGCCCAACTTATAAGCATTCATCAGCACACCCCTTATTCTTGTTACGGACGCCTTGATTAACCAATCAGAAATGAAGTTAGGATCATAGTAGTTGGGCGATTCGAAGGGGCGACAGCTTTCTTCGTCTCCCGCCGCGGGCAAGTCGTCCGCGGTCTCCTTTAGAACGGAGAATTGGGTGTCGCGTGCAATCCTCGGGCGGCCGTCAGGCCCGCCTCATAGCTGCCGAAGCGGTCCGCCAGGACTGTCGCGCGCATCCTACGTTTCATCCCAACCGACCCAAGGGCGAGCCACTGCGGCGTCGCCCTTTTTCTTTGCCCAATGCGGAGGCTTTTCATGACCAAGCGAGCCCTGAAGCGAATGGTGCGCGAAGGCGCGTTCGACGCAGGCCAATTCGACGATGACGCCAAGGTGCGCCGTCTGCCGACCGCTCGCGGCTGGAACCCCATGCCCATCCCCCATAATGACGAGCGCGAGCAGGGCTATCTCAAAACAATAAAACCGAAATCCGTAGGCCAGACCCGGCTGATCGAGGCTATCGACAGCAAGAGCCTGGTCCTGGCCCTCGGTCCCGCCGGCACGGGCAAGACCTACCTGGCCATCGCCAAGGCCGTCGAGGCCCTGGAAGCCGGCCGTGTGGCCCGCATCGTCCTGTCGCGCCCGGCCGTGGAAGCCGGCGAGTCCATCGGCTTCCTTCCCGGCGAGATGGAGGACAAACTGGCCCCCTACCTGCGACCCCTTTACGACGCCCTCTCCGACCGGCTTTCCATGAAGCGGGTCCGGGCCCTGATCCAGGAAGGCGCCATCGAGATCGCGCCGGTGGGCTTCATGCGCGGCCGCACCCTCAACAACGCCTTCGTGGTCATCGACGAGGCCCAGAACTGCACCTATGTGCAGCTGAAGATGCTGCTGACCCGCCTGGGCTGGAGTTCGACCATGGTCGTCACCGGCGACCCGGCCCAGTCCGACCTGCTGCCGGAGCTCTCGGGCCTGGGCGTCGTGGCCGACAAGCTGGAGACCCTGCCCAACATCAGCGTCGTACGCCTGGCCGACCAGGACATCGTGCGCCACCCCCTGGTGGCCGAGATGCTCAGCGTGCTGTGACAGCTCGGCGCATGGGCTGACTTTCCAGGGCGGCGGGGCTCCGGCTCCGCCGCTTGATTTTGCACCCTGTCGTCCACTATAGAAGACGAATGGACGATATTCTTGACGACACCGTGGAGCGGCTGGCCCGGCGCATCCGGGCCGAGCGGGAGACCCGGGGCTGGTCCTTGGCCGATCTTGCCAGCCGCTCTGGTGTCTCCAAGGCGATGATCAGCAAGGTGGAGCGCGGCGAGGCCAGCCCCACCGCCACCATCATGGTCCGCCTCTCCGGCGCCTTCCAGCTCACCCTGGCCACCCTGCTCACCCGCGCCGAGGACGGCGGCGGGCGTCTGTCGCGCGCCACGGGCCAGGCCGCCTGGCGCGACCCGGACAGCGGCTATCTCCGCCGCCAGGTCTTCGCCCATCCCGAGAGCCCCATCGAGCTGACCGGCGTCGACCTGCCGGCGGGCGCGCAGGTCGCCTTTCCCGCCGCCTCCTACGCCTTCATCCGCCAGGTGGTGTGGGTCCAGGCGGGCGAATTGACCATCGAGGACGGGCCGGACCGCGTAACCTTGAGCCCCGGCGACGCCTACGCCTTCGGCGAACCCGCCGACGCCCGCTTCCTCAACACCACCGGCGCCCCCTGCGCCTATGTCGTAGCCCTCTGCCGACGCTAGCCGCCCCATGACCGCCAACCCCGACATCCGCCCCCTCACCACCACCTCGGCCACCATCGAAGCCCTCGCCGCCCTGCTGGTGGAGACCGTCGCCTCTGGCGGTTCGGTGAGCTTCATGCACCCTATGCCCCTCGACGACGCCCGCGCCTTCTGGAGCAAGGCGCTGGCTGAAGCGGACGCCGGCGCCCGGATCGTCTTTGGCGCCTTTCTCGGCGGCGAGGTGGCGGGGACCGTCACCCTGCTGCTCGACCAGCCTCCCAACCAACCCCACCGCGGCGAGATCGCCAAGATGATGACCGCCCTCGCCCATCGCGGCCGCTGCATAGCCACCGCCCTGCTGCGCGCCGCAGAGGCGGCGGCCGCGGAACGCTCCCGCACCTTGCTCACCCTGGACACCGCCAGCGAGGAGGGCGCGGCGGGGCTCTACGAGCGCCTGGGTTGGATCCGCTGCGGCGAAATCCCCGACTACGCCCTCAAGCCGCACGGCGGCCTGACGGGCACAATCCTCTATTACAAGCGCCTGCAACCGGTCGCCCGGCTCGCGCTTTGAGGTTATGCTTGCCACCCCAGCGCGGAGACGTGTGATGCGACTGTTCAAGGTGGCGACTGGTCTGGCCCTCGGCGCCGCGCTCTTGGGCGGCTGCGTGATGCCCTACCACGAGGAAAACGCCGCCCTGCGCATGGTCCGCCCTGCCGCCCAGACCCGGGCGCTGGCCGACTACGCCGCCCCCAACAATGATTATCCCACCGTCGGCGGCGACATCCTCAAGAACCAGAACGCCGACTTCAAGGCGGCGCCGGCGACGACGGTTCACTGACCCGGCGAGACCGGTGGAGTGGCCGCCTAGGCCACTGGCAGCCGCTCGAAGAAACTCTCCACCGGGACGGGCGGGGCGATATTGAACACCTCGTCCAGCACCTGCGCCAGGTCCGCCGCGTCCTCGATCCGGCGGCTCTCGGGCGGCCCCTCGACGGGTCGGCGCGTGAGGTTGCGGTTGAGCAGGGCGTGGCGCTCGGCCTCTCCCACGATGGTCACGATCAGGTTGTTGACGAAGATCGACGTCGGGTGAGTGGCCGTCCACCAGTTGGAAAGCTCGAAGTCGGCCGGATACTTGGGCGTCAGGCCCATGATGTAGGTCGAGCGCCATTCCGGCCCCAGCAGGGACTGGGACTCATAGCCGTCGGCGTGCGGCATCAGCCGCACCTTGCCGTGCGGCGTATCCTGCTCCAGGTGCGGTTCCAGTCGGATCGGGCCGGTCATGGTGTTGCCGCCGAAAGCCGCGTCGGCGAGGAAGACGCCCTCGGGCAGTTCCACGCGCAGCCCCATGTGCGAGGGCGGCGGCATCGGCAGGCCCTCCGGCCGCATCCACACCACCCGGCCGATGAGAGTGGAAAGCTTGAACCCCAGGGCCTCCAGCACCGCCTGCAACAGGCTGTTCTGCTCGAAGCAGTAGCCCCCGCGCCGGCCGTGGACCATCTTGGCTTGCAGGCTGGCGAGGTCCAGCGCCGGGGTGACGCTGGTGAAGGGGTCCAGCCCCTCGAAGGGGATCGCCATCGGGTGCAGCCGATGGATCGCCCGCAGCGTCTCCAGCGTCGGGGTCCGCGGGCCGGCGTAGCCGATGCGGCGGAAGTAAGCGTCCAGGTCAAGGTCGTCGCTCATGCGCACTACCTCGCCTTTCCGGCCCGCCCCGTCTAGATACCCCCCATGACCGACGAGGCCTTTCAGATCATCGCCCGGGGACCGCGCGCCGACGCGGAAGCCGCCGCCAGCGCCATCGACGCCGATCCGGCCCTGGAGGCCGCGACCTATTCGATCCTTGAGGAGGACGAGGACCGCAACATCTGGCGCATCGACGCCTTCCCTACCTCGTCCCAGGAAGCGGACGGCCTGATGGCCTGCCTGGCCGGCTTTCCCACCCTGCGTACGGTGCGGGAAAAGCTGGCCGACGCCGACTGGCTGGCCATGGCGCTGTCGGGTCTGCCGCCGGTGCGGGCGGGACGGTTCTTCGTCTATGGCATGCACGACCGCGGCCGCACGCCGCTCAACACCGTCAACCTGCGCATTGAGGCCGGCGCGGCCTTCGGCACCGGCCACCACGGCACCACGGTCGGCTGCCTGCTGGCCTATGACGCCTTGATCAAGCGGCGGCGGTTCGAGCGGGTTCTGGACGTGGGGACCGGCACCGGCGTGCTGGCCATCGCCGCGCGGCGCACCGGAACACCGATCGCCGTAGGCACCGACATCGACGCTGTTTCCGTGCGCATCGCCCGCGAGAACGCCCGCGTCAACGCCGCCCGCGCCCGCTTCGTCCACGCCTCGGGCCTGGCCCACACCGCCGTCCGCGCCCAGGCCCCCTATGACCTGGTCTTCGCCAACATCCTCGCCCACCCTCTGGTCTTCCTGGCTCAGGACATCAAGACGGCCCTGAAGCCGGGCGGCACGGCGATCCTGTCTGGCCTGCTGCGGGTCCAGGCGCGCTACGTCCTGGCGGCCTATCTGGCGAGGGGATTCCGCGTCGAGCGGCGCCTGAACCGGGACGCCTGGACCACCTTGGTGCTCAAACGCGCTTAGCCGCTTTGCCTTCCTAACTCAGGCGTCCTAAATCTGGCCAATGCGCCAGACCTTCGACGAAAACACCGATCCGTCCTTCGGGGCCAAGCACACCCCCCTGATCCGCGCCGCCATGGCCGAGCAGGGCCTGGACGGCTTCCTGATCCCGCACGAGGACGAGCACCAGAACGAGTATCTGCCCGCCGCCAACGACCGCCTGGCCTGGGCCACCGGCTTCACCGGCTCGGCTGGCGCAGCGGTGATCCTCAAGGATCAGGCGGCGATCTTCGTCGACGGCCGCTACACCCTGCAGGTCCGCGACCAGGTGGACACCGGCCTGTTCGAGGTCCGCGACCTGGTGGAAGGCGGCGTGCCGGAGTTCCTGCAGCAGACCGCCAAGCCCGGCTGGTCCATCGGCTATGACGCCCGCCTGCACAGCCCCGAGGCTCTGGATCGCCTGAAGAAGGCCGCCGCCAAGGCCGGCGCGGCTCTCAAGGCCGTGGACGTGAACCCCCTGGACCAGGCCTGGGGCGCCGCCCGTCCGGCCCAGCCCAAGGCGCCGGTGTCACCCCATCCGCTGCAATACGCCGGCGAAGACTCTTCTTCAAAGCGCTCAAGGGTGGGCGCAAGCCTGCGGGACCAGGGCGCCGACGCCGCCCTGCTCACCGCCCCGGCCTCCATCGCCTGGCTGTTCAACGTCCGCGGCGGCGACGTCATCCGCTCGCCCCTGCCGCTGGCCCAGGCGGTGCTGAACGCCGACGGCACGGCGCGGCTGTTCCTCGACCCCGACAAGGTCACCCCCGACCTGCCCGCGTGGCTGGGCAACCAGGTCAGTCTAGAGACGCCGGAAGCTCTGCCCGCCGCCCTGGCCGAGCTGAAGGGCCGGCGGGTGCTGGTGGACGCGGGCCAGTCCTCGTCCTGGTACTTCGACACCCTGGCCGGCGCCGGCGCCGACGTGGTCCGCGCCGCCGACCCCTGCGCCCTGCCCCGCGCCTGCAAGAACGACGTCGAGATCGAAGGGACCCGCAAAGCCCACGCCCGCGACGGCGCCGCGCTCACCCGCTTCCTGCACTGGGTCGCCACCGAGGGGCAGATCAATCCGCCCGACGAGGTCGAGGTCGTCACCCGCCTGGAAGGCTTCCGTGAGGCCACCGGGGTGCTGAAGGACCTGTCCTTCGACACCATCGCCGGGGCGGCCTCCAACGGCGCCATCGTCCACTACCGGCCCACCACCCGCCTGAACAAACAGACCGAGCGGGGCTCCCTGCTGCTGGTGGACTCCGGCGCCCAATACCTGGACGGCACCACCGACGTCACCCGCACAGTCGCCATCGGCGAGCCCAGCCGCGAGATGGCCGAGCGTTTCACCCTGGTGCTCAAGGGCCATCTGGCGCTCGGCCGCGTGCGGTTCCCGGCCGGCGCCACCGGCTCGGCCCTGGACGCCCTGGCGCGCGTGCCGATGTGGGCGGCGGGCCTGGATTACGACCACGGCACCGGCCACGGCGTCGGCTCCTACCTCGGCGTCCACGAGGGCCCCCACCGGATCTCCAAACTGCCCAACAGCGTCGCCCTGCTGCCGGGCATGATCGTCTCCAACGAGCCCGGCTACTACAAGGAAGGCGGCTACGGCATCCGCATCGAGAACCTGCAGTTCGTTACCGAGGCCGCGCCCATCCCCGGCGGTGAACGCCCCATGCTGGGCTTCGAGACCCTCACCCTGGCCCCCATCGACCGGCGCCTGATCGTGGTGGAGATGCTCAGCGCCGAGGACCGCGCCCAGATGGACGCCTACCACGCCCGCGTGCTGGCGGTGGTGGGGCCACAGGTTCCGGCGGACGTGCGCGCCTGGCTCGAGGAGGCCTGCGCACCGCTGTAGACCAACCTGGACCGGGCTCAACGATACGGAACTGCAGCGCGGCTCTACTCTTTTGGTGAGTTCGCCCGGCTGGTTCCGCCCTGTACGGTGCGCCGCACGCCGGTCCAAGGAGTTGATCACATGTTCGTCGGACACTACGCCGCGGCCATGGCCGCCAAGGCCGTCGAGCCCCGGGCGCCGCTGTGGACCTATGCCGCCGGCTGCCAGCTGATGGACATCGGCTGGAGCGGACTGGTGATGGCCGGGGTTGAGAAGGTGCGGATCGACCCGGCCCTTCCCGGAAGCGACCTCGATCTCTACTACATGCCCTTCACCCACAGTCTGCCGGGTTCGCTGGCGCTATCGGTGGCCGCGGCCATGGCCGTGCGATGGCTGCTGCGCCTGCCTTGGCGGGCGGCGGCGTTCGTGGGCCTGTCTGTGTTCTCCCACTGGGTGCTGGACCTGCTGGTGCACCGGCCGGACCTGGAGCTTTGGTTCGGCGGCCCCAAGGTGGGCCTGGCCTGGTGGAACTATCCAGCCCCGGAGCTGGCGCTGGAGATCGGCCTGGTGGCTCTGGGCGGGGCGGCCTGGGCGTTCCAGCGCCGGGGCGAGGGCCGCACCCTGTGGCCCGCCCTGGCCTTCCTCGGCGCGCTCGTAGGCCTGCAGATCTTCTCGGAGCTGGGGGGCGGCGGCTCGGATCCCAAGTCGTTCGCGCCCATGGCCTTGGCCGTCTACCTGCTGATGGCCGCCCTGGCCTGGCTGGTTGATCGCAAGCGGGCCGACAAACCTGAGGCCCCTGCCCTGGCGTGACTCTGGACATGGGCGTCGCAGCCTTCATTGTCGCGGCAAAGCGCCCTGGAGGACACCTATGACCGATCGCTTCGACCTTACCGGCAAGGTGGCCCTGATCACCGGCGGATCGCGGGGGCTGGGCCGGGAGATGGCGCTGGCATTTGCCAAGGCCGGCGCCGACGTCGCCGTGGTCAGCCGCAAGCTGGACGCCTGCGAAGACACCGCCCGCGCGATCGAGGCGCTGGGCCGCCGCGCCCTGCCCTACGCCTGCCACATGGGGCGCTGGGACGCCGTCGAGCCCATGGCGGACGCCGTCTGGGACCACTTCGGCAAGGTCGACATCCTGGTCAACAACGCCGGCATGTCGCCGCTCTATCCCTCCCTGGACCTGGTCACCGAGGACGCCTTCGACAAGGTCATCGCGCTGAACTTCAAGGGCCCGTTCCGCCTCACCGCCCTGATCGGCAAGCGCATGCACGAGGGAACCGGCGGGTCGGTGATCAACATGTCCTCCATCGCCGCGGTGGAGGCCTCGCCCTACGCCCTGCCCTATGCCGGGGCCAAGGCGGCGCTCAATAGCCTGACCACGGGGTTCGCGGCGGCCTACAGCCCCAATGTCCGCGTCAACAGCATCGTCGTCGGCCCCTTCGCCACCGACATCTCAGACCACTGGGCCGATCCGCGCGACCCGCAGCATCCCGGCTACACCAGGTCCGGCGCACGCGTGGGCCGCCCGGACGAGATCGTCGGCGCGGCGCTCTACCTGGCCAGCGGCGCCTCCAGCTTCACCAATGGGGCGATGCTGCGGGTGGACGGCGGGCCGGTGCGCGGGCGGCGGGATGGAGGGCGGCCCTAGTCGAAACGACGGGGGAGCGGCTAATTCGGCGACAGTTTACATATTCCCCTTTTGTTCCGGCTCGACTAAGCTTGGAGCGTGACCCGTCTGGCCCGCGTCAGATCATGTAGGCGCGGTGAATAGGTATCGTGTCGACGTATTCCCGCGGATCGGGCAGCTTATGGTCCGAACACGCCCGATACAAGCCGCCTTGCGCACCGCCTGGTCGCCCGCTGTGGTTTGGCGGGGATCGAGCTGGCGTTGGCCGAGGCCGATGGCACCATACACTACGTGACGTAGCGGGAGGGCGGCGCAACTCGGTGCAGA
>DASVMY010000163.1:0-3959 GCA_036384135.1 Caulobacteraceae bacterium
TAGCCGACGAAGATCGCCAGCACGAAGATCGCCAGTCGGAAGACTGTGGGGTCGACGGCTTCCATCATGCCCTTCCTATTTCTTGTCGGCGTTCAGCCGACGTTCGATTTTGGCGAGGAGCAGCACGGTGATCCCACCAACCATGGTGAAGACCACCGACACTGCTGCGTTCGATATTTCAGTCAGCCAAGCTGGCCATTGGAGTGCTGTTTTGCTGGGCCCGGAGATAGCCTCGATCGCTTCGACCAGGCCGAACACCTTCAGCGGCGGGCCCGCGGCCAGCAACATCCAGCCCACGATCACGGCGAGCCGGCGCATCAGGCCAGCGCCGCGTTGACGATCTTGCCGCCCTGGGTGACCAGGGCCGCCTTCAGGATCTCGTCCTCGTAGTCGGGGGCGAAGGCCCCTTCCTTGTCGAGCAGCAGGCCCGCGAAGGCGAACAGGTTGCGCGCATAGAGCGCCGAGGCGTCGGTGGCGATGCGGCCGGGCAGGTTGGGCACGCCCAGGATCTTCACGCCGTTGGCCGTGGTGGCGACCTCGCCCAGCTTGACGCCCTCGACATTGCCGCCTTGTTCGACCGCGAGATCGACGAGCACCGAGCCGGCCTTCATCGAGGCGACCTGGGCGGCGCTGACCAGGCGGGGCGCCGGGCGGCCGGGGATCAGGGCGGTGGTGATGACGATGTCCTGCTTGGCGATGTGGCTGGAGACCAGCTCGGCCTGCTTGGCCTGGTACTCGGCCGACATCTCCTTGGCGTAGCCGCCGGCGGTCTGGGCGTTCTTGAACTCCTCGTCCTCGACGGCGAGGAACTTGGCGCCCAGGCTTTCGACCTGTTCCTTGGTGGCGGGCCGCACGTCGGTGGCGGTGACCACCGCGCCGAGCCGCCGGGCCGTGGCGATGGCCTGCAGGCCGGCGACGCCGACCCCCATGATGAACACCTTGGCCGCGGCGATGGTGCCGGCGGCGGTCATCATCATCGGCATGGCCTTGCCATAGGCTTCCGCGCCCTCGATCACCGCGCGATAGCCGGCGAGGTTGGCCTGAGAGCTGAGCACGTCCATCACCTGGGCCCGGGTGATCCGCGGCACGAATTCCATGGCGAAGGCCGTGGCGCCCTTGTCGGCCAGGGCCTTCAGCGCGGCCTTCTCGATATAGGGATTGAGGGTGGCGATCACGACCGCGCCGGCCTTCAGCGCGGCGATCTCCTCGTCCACCGGAGCGCGGACCTTGAACAGGATGTCGGCTTTTTCGATCGTGGCCTTGGCGGTCTTGGCGAGCGTCGCGCCCGCAGCCTCGTAGTCGGCGTCGGGATAGGCGGCGGCGGTTCCCGCCCCGGCCTCGACCCTCACCGAGAATCCGGCGGCGATCAGTTTCTTCACCGTCTCGGGCGTGGCGGCGACACGGGTCTCCGCGGCGCGACGTTCCTTGGTGACCGATATGGTCGGCGAACCCACTTGGCGTCTCCCGCTCCACCCCCAGGGCCTCTTCCCCGAACCGGCAAATGGCTATTGACGTATAGTGATCGCAAAGTAAATGCTAAAATCGAACCTACTAACCCATGTCGGGTCCCGCCATGCCAAATTTCGGGATGACGATTGCTGTTCATATCGCCCCGCGCCCAGGTGTGGATCTGACAACCGTCCAAACTTCCGCGTTCCCATCTTCGAGGCCAATCTCATGATCCGCCCGCCGGTTCCGCGTCACGAACCCGAAGTCATCGCCGCGGAGGCCCGTCGACATTGGGACGGCGACCCGGAGAAGGTGGCGACCACCGCCTTGCGGTCCCTGCGGGTGGCAGGCGTCGAACTCTCAAGCCGGTATGACAAGGCCCACGAGTACGAGACGATGGCCGCAATGGTGGAGGGGCTGGCGCCCGATCTTCGACCCCTGATCAAATCCATCTTCTGCGACAGCAAGGCCGCGGCGGCCTATTCGGTCGCCCTGCACGCCTGTCTCGACGGACAGGCCGTTGAGATCGCCCTCCAGCTAGAGCAGGTGTGCTTGGATCGGGATGGCGGACACAACGGCCTCTACCTTGAGGGGCCCGAACCGCGTCAGCTCACCGTTGCGCCACGGCGGCGCGAGCAGGACAATGAATAGGACCGTGGCCAAGTCTCGAAGCCTCCGACCCGGTCCCGGGCGCTGGACGGCGTGGGCATGATCAAGCCATCCTTCCTGCGGGCGCAGGTCGCCAAGTCCCGGATTTCGCGGCGCACGACGCCATTCCTTCGGCGCCTTGTAGGCTCCGTCGTCGACAAGACCGCCCACGAACACTACGGCGCGGCCTATCCCACCAAGTGCCTGCAGACGGCCTGGGGCGTCCAGGTCCTGCTAAGGCGCCTTGGACTTGAGTCCCGTCTGTGGATGGGCGCCTTCTGCGCCGCCGAGATCTTCGCGGCCTGGGGACATGACGGATGGGGCGGGTTCTGGGATCAGGACCACCACATCTGGCTGACCACCGAATTCAACGAGATCGTCGACCTCAGCGTCGCCCAAATGCACGGCCATCCGCGCAGCCGGCGGGATGACGGCGTGGCGATGCCGCCCTTGTGGTGGGATGATGTGGGGACCTGGCCCCAGGTCATCCGATACCTCCCCGATTCCCCCATCCGAGTGGGGTTCACCGACCCGGCCGACACAGCCGACCTCACCGCGTTCGAGACCAAGCTCCTGTGGACCTTCGACCAGATTCTGGCCCGGCGCCGGTTGGACGAGATAGAGTTCGGACCCTTCCTGGACAATGTGGACGGCATGAACCGCCTTCATCAGGCTGGGCATCCTTGGTTGGTCCGCGGGACCGCCTTCATTGACCGGCGCGTGGCGTTCCCGGCCTGGATTCGCGAGCGCGAAGCCGAACTCATCGCCGGCATCCGCGCTGGAATCCGGGCGCCCAGCCGCCTCGCCCACCGGACCGATCTGGTGGCGGATCCTCAAGGCGGCCCCACCGCTTAAGCCGCCGCACCCATCGGTCTGGCTGGGACAACCACCATCCATCCGCATGACCCTGGGGGTTTGAGAGGCCCCCTGGACACGACGGCCCTGAGCTCGACAAGCCTGCGGCGGACCCTCGTCGTCGCGGTTGCGGGCCACGGGCGCGCGCCTTAGAAAGCCCGTTCGGGCGCCGCCAATACGAGCCGACCTGGAGCCGGGGGATGGTGGTCTGACCGCCATGCGGCAGCGGTCGTGTCTCTAATCCGCGGGCCTCCATCTGCGGAGGATTCCAACGCCCGACCCCATTCCGGCGCCCGCTTGCGCCTGCGATTCAATTGGTCCACGATTTGCCCTGCTGACGCGAGAGCGTCGGCAGGGGCTTGGAATCCCCTGTGCAGCAATCGCGTCACGGACCGGCCGAATGGCCGGGTATGTCCCGATGCGCGCCCTCATGGCGGCGCGGCGTCGTGCGTGACCTCGGCTGGCCCCCGCAGGCCGTTCCAATCGACAGCGCCTAGCGCGCGCCCCGCGTACGATGAGATGGAGCGGGCGATGACATTCCCAGAACGACCGGGCGCGGCGACGCCTGAAGGCCGCGGTTCGGTGGACGACCTTTATCGCCGCTATGCCAGCTGGTTGAAGGCCATGCTGCGGCGCCGGTTCGACCCGGAGATGGCCGAAGACCTGGTGCAGGAGGCCTATATCCGGCTCGCGCCCTATCAGGCGACCAAACAAATCCGCCATCCCCAGGGCCTGTTGCTTCGGATCGCTGAGAACCTGGCCTATAATCAGGTGCGGCGCGCGGGTCGGGAACGACGGGGCGCGGGCCGGCTCGCCGAGGTGAACAGCTGCCATGCGCCGCATGCGGATGCCGACCAGCAACAGGCCCTGTTGCTCAAGCAGATCCTGGCCGGGCTTCCGGCCATCCATCGGGATGTCTTCATGCTGAACCGCTACGACGGCATGACCTACGAACAGATCGCGACCCATTGCGGTCTGCCCATCAAGACGGTGGAATGGCGGATGTC
>DASVMY010000164.1:0-6970 GCA_036384135.1 Caulobacteraceae bacterium
GCGATTGTGGATTGGCGTCAGCAGCTTAGCCCGATGGGTCTCGTCGACCCCTCATCCGACCCGCTGCGCGGGCCACCTTCTCCCGCAGGGGGAGAAGGGAGAGGAGGGGCGGCCTCAGTCATCTCGTAACACGCTGGAATCCTGGGTGATTCTGAGATGTGTGAATCGCCTAGTCCCCTTCATGGGAGGGAGGGCGTTATCGCAGCCACAAAGGCGCGACGTAGACCGCCATCACAAAGGTCAGGGCCGCGACCAGGACGCCGAGCAGGAAGGCGAAGGCCGGGGATACCGGCTGGGTCGCCTCGGCCGTTGCGGGCGGCGCGGGTGGAGGGGCCGAGGGTTCCGGCGGCCCCACGTCACGCTCGGCCGCCCGCGCCAGTGCGCCCACTACGGCCCGCGCGTCAGCCATCAGGCTCTTCACCCGGACGGCGGGGGAAAGCTCGCGAGCGATCCAGCGACGCACCACCGGGTCGGCGGCGGCCCAGATGTCGCTGCCCGGATCGATCCGGCGCGCGACACCCTCCACCGTGACCATGGTCTTCTGCAGCAGCACCAATTCGGGGCGCAGGCGCATGTCGAACAGGGCGGTGATTTCGAACAGCTGCGCCAGCAGCCGGCTCATGGAGACATCCGCCGCCTTGCGGCCGAACACCGGCTCGCCCACCGCGCGCAGGGCCTGGGCGAAGGCGGCGCGGTCGTGGTGGGCGGGCACGTAGCCGGCCTCGAAATGCACCGCCGCCACACGGGCGTAGTCGCGCTGCAGGAAGCCCCACAGGATCTCGGCCAGATAGCGCCGCTCGCCCGGCCCCAGGCGGCCGACGATGCCGAAGTCCACCGCCGTCACCTCCGCCGGGGCGGCGATGAACAGATTGCCCTCGTGCAGGTCGGCGTGGAAGACGCCGTGGTCCAGAGCCTGGGCCAGGAAGGCGCGGATGATGTTGTAGCCCAGGCGCCGGCGATCGATGCCGGTCTGGGTCAGGGCGATCGGGTCGGAGAGCGGCATGCCCTGGGCCCACTCCAGGGTCAGCACCCGCCGCGCCACCCCGTCCCAGATCACCGCCGGAACCGCCATATAGTTGTCCACGGCCATGGCGGCGCGCAGCTCGTCGGCGCCGGCGGCCTCAAAGCGCAGGTCCAGCTCCAGCTCCAGGGCCCGGCCGACGGTGGCGGCGAAGGCGGCGGGTTCCAGCCGCCTGGCCGGCTCCGCCCAGGCCTCGGCCAGACGAGCGGCCAGCTTCATGGCCTCGACGTCCGCCGACACGCGCTGTTCGACGCCGGGGCGTAGCACCTTGACCGCCACCCTACGGCCGTCGGCCAGACGGGCCGGATGGGCCTGGGCCAGGGAGGCGGCGGCCACCGGCTCGCCAAAGTCGCTGAACAGGGACTCCACCGGCTTGCCGAGGGCGGCGGCGACCTGCGCCTTGGCTTCGGAGGTGGCGAAGGGCGGCAGGTTGTCCTTCAGGTGCGAGAGGTCCTCCGCGAAGGGGACGCCGAAGATGTCGGCCCGGGTGGACAGGAACTGGCCCAGCTTGATGGAGACCGGCCCCAGCCGCTCCAGCGCCCGCGCCAGGCGCTCGCCTGGCCGGCCCCGCCGCGCCTCACCCCCCGAAAACCACCGTAAAATACGGGCCAGGGTCCGGGGCGCGGGCGGCAGGGCGTGGTCGATCTCGCGCGGCAGCAGGGCGTCGGCGCGCACCAGCGTCCAACCCACGGTCACTAGGCGAAAATAGGCGGAAAGACGGGCCATGCGTCCTCAGACAGCCCAGCCCTGGTGCAGGGCCGCCACGCCGCCGGAGAAGTTGGTCACCGACACTCGCCCAAAGCCCGCCTCGCGCATCATCCCGGCCAGGGTCTCCTGATCCGGGAACCGGCGGATGCTCTCCACCAGGTACTGGTAGGACTCCCGGTCCTTGGCCACCAGCTCGCCGATGGCGGGGATCACCTTGAAGGAATAGGCGTCGTAGACCTTGCCGATGGCCTCGGTCACCGGGCGCGAGAATTCCAGGCAGAGGTAGCGGCCGCCGGGCTTGAGCACCCGGCGGGCTTCGGTGAGGGCGCGGGCGATGTCGGTGACGTTGCGCAGGCCGAAAGAGATGCAATAGGCGTCGGCCACGGCGTCCGGCAGCGGCAGGTTCTGGGCGTCGCCGACCGCCCAGGCGATCTCCGGCGCGCCGCCGCGCAGCAGGCCGGCCCCAACCATCTCGGCGTTGTAGTCGATCACCGTGATCCGCGCGTCAGCCCCGCCGCGCCGCGCCTTCGCCGCCCTGGCCATTTTCGCGAAGCGCCGGGCCATGTCGCCGGTGCCGCCGGCGCAGTCGACGATCAGCTCGCCGGGCTGCGGGTTCATGCGGGCCGCGGCGGCGTCTTTCCAGAGCCGGTGCACGCCCCCGCTCATCAGGTCGTTCATCAGGTCGTAGCGCCGCGCCACGCGGTCGAACACGCCACGCACCAGACCCGGCTTTTCACGCGGGTCGACATCCTTGTAGCCGAAGCTGGCGGAGGTATCGCTCATCGCGCTCGTCTTAAGGCCTCGGCGCCGGCAAAGCCAGCCGAGCCACCGCGGAAGAGGCGCCAGCCGAGCCGAGTCCGTGGCGCGGGGCGGAAAGTTCGGCTACGCAGGGCCATGCCTGAGCTTCCTGAGGTCGAGACCGTCCGGCGCGGACTTGAGCCCACCCTCGCCGGAGCGCGGCTGTCGCGCGTCGTGGCGAACCGGCCGGACCTGCGCTTTCCCCTGCCCGAAGGCTTCGTCCAGCGCCTGACCGGCGCCACCATCCTGCGGCTCGAACGCCGCGCCAAGTACCTGCTCGCGCCCCTGGACCGGGGCCAGACCCTGACCATGCACCTGGGCATGACCGGTCGCTTCGAGATCGAGGCCCCCCATACATCCCAGGGCCGGCCCCAGCGCCCGGGCGAGTTCGCCCTGGCCGCGCCGGCCGACCCCAAGCACGCGCATGTGGTGTTCGAGACCGAGGCGGGGGCAACGGTCACCTATTTCGACGCGCGCCGTTTCGGCTACATGGACCTGATCGACACCGATCAGCTGGAAACCAGCCCGCGCTTCGCCGGCATGGGCCCCGAGCCCCTGGGCGATGCCTTCAACGCCGATCATCTGGCCGACGCGTTCAAGGACCGCCGCCAGGGCGCCAAGACCCTGTTACTGGACCAGCGCATCGTCGCGGGCCTGGGCAATATCTACGTCTGCGAGGCCCTGTGGCGGGCGGGGATATCGCCGACCAAGCCCGCCGGCCGGATCGGCAAGGCCAAGATCGGCGCCCTCACCCGGGCCATTCGCGAGGTGCTGCTGGAGGCCATCGAGGCCGGTGGGTCCACCCTGCGCGACTATGCCGGGGCGGACGGCGCCCTGGGCTATTTCCAACACAGCTTCCAGGCCTATGGCCGTGAGCATGAGCCGTGCCTGCGGCCCGGCTGCCGGGGCGTGATCGCGCGCACGGTGCAGGCGGGACGTTCAACCTTCTATTGCCCGGAACACCAGAAATGAGGCGTCCCTTCCTCTCCGCGACGCTCCTTGCCCTGGCCGCCGCCATGGCTTGCCTCACCGCTGGCGCCGCGGCCGCAAAGCCGCCGGTCTGGATCATCCGGGACAAGGACTCCACGATCGTCCTGTTCGGGTCTGTGCATGTCCTGCCGGCCGGGCTGGACTGGGCGCCGCCGGCCCTCACCGACGCCCTGGCCAAGGCCGACGACCTCTGGTTCGAAATTCCGATCACGCCGGAGACCCAGCAGCAGGCCTCGGTTCTGGCCCAGGCCCTGGGACCGTTCCCGGCCAATGACAGCCTGTCCAACCACCTGACCCCCGCCCAGGGACAGAAACTGCGGCGGGTGGCCGCCGAGCTGTCACTGTCCACCCTGGCGCTGGAGCGCATGCGGCCGTGGCTGGCCGAGGTGACCGTCTCCGTCGCCATGGACGCGCGCATGGGGGCCCGCGCCAGCGACGGGGTCGAGGAGAAGATCGAGGCCTTGGCGCCCGCGACCGCCCGGCGCCGGGCGTTCGAGACCGCGCCTCAGCAGATCGGTTTCCTGGCCGGCGCGCCCATGGAAACCCAGGTCGCCTCCCTGGATGAAACCCTCACAGAGATCGAAGACCGGCCCGAAACCTATGAGAAGGTCGTCCAGGACTGGCAGGACGGCGATGTCGCCGCCCTGAAGACCGACGCCCTCGACCCGCTGCTGACCGCCGCGCCGGTGCTGTATCAGCGCCTGATCGTGGAGCGCAATTCGCGCTGGACGCGGATCATCCAGCGGCGGCTGAAGGGCCACGGCGTAACCGTCATCGTCGTCGGCGCCGGGCACCTGATCGGACCCGATGGCGTTCCGGCCATGCTGCGCGCCAGGGGCGTGGCGGTGGAGGGACCCTGAAAGCTCCTTTTGCCGGCGGACTCTTTGTAGCGGGGCGGCAAAGAGTCCGCCGGCGCGCATTGACCGGGGCCAGGCATTCCCGTATATCCGCGCCTCCGTTTTCAAGGGGCGCGGCCGCCGATGGCCCGCGCCCGCCAGTCGAGGTTCGAGAAGTTCATGGCCAACAACCCCGGCGCCAAGAAGGCGATCCGCAAGATCGCGCGCCGCACCGAGGTCAACAAGGCGCGCCGCTCGCGTGTGCGCACCTACGTCCGCAAGTTCGAAGAGGCGCTGGCCGCCGGAGACGCGGCCCTGGCGAAGACCGCTTTCGTGGTCGCTCAATCTGAGCTCATGCGCGCTGTCGGCAAGGGTGTGGTGCACAAGAACACCGGGTCGCGCAAAGTGTCCCGCCTCGCGGCTCAGCTTAAGAAGCTGTCCGCAGCCTAAATCCTAGGCGCCCTACGGATAACCCTTTGTAATTTCTGCAGTTTGGCCCCGATGGCGCTCGCCGTCGGGGTCTTTTGGCTTGCGGCCGACTGCGACGTGTCCGACCTTTTTTACAACCCAGAAAAAGTGATCGGGCGGCTTTCCCTTGACCGTGTTGGGGCGGACGAACTGTCAATCGAAATATCGCCGAGAGCGACGGAGAATCCACGTTGACGACCCCTGCCGCAAGGCTAGTCTGAGGTTCTCAGGGCTTTCGATCTTATACGGACGAAACGAACGGCGGGCCGGCTGCGCTCGCTGACTGAGGAACTGTGTGCGTGCGTTGCGGTCACGAAACGCGGGGGCGTACGTGACCGGTCTTCCCTATCGGGGTGGGGAAGACAGAGAGACGATGGGGATTGGGGCAGATGGCCAACAAGGGGATCGCAAGCATGGCGTCTTTGACGCCCGCGGTGGCGGTTTGGGGAAAGGCTAGTCAGGCGCTGAGGAGTGAACTCGGCGACGACACCTTCGGATCATGGCTGGCCCAGGCGGCCCTTCGCACCATGCCCGACGGCGGCCTGTGCCTGGTGACGCCCACGGGCATCGCCAGGGACTGGATTCGTCGCTACGCTTGGCGGCGGATCGGCGAGCTGTGGGCCGCCAATGATCCTGACGGGCGGCAGCTGTGCCTGAAGTCGCGCCTGGAGTTCGAGGCCGAGGGCGGCGAAGCCTCGGCGCGGGTGCTGGAGATCGAGGCTATCGATCCGGTCTCCACCGACGCGCCTTCAAACATCGCGGGCGGCGCCGCGGCGGGTCTTTCGCCCAACGGCGTATCCAAGGCTTCGCGGACGGGCGGCCTGCAGGACCGGTTCACCTTCGACACCTTCGTGCCGGGTCCGGCCAACGAGTTCGCCCATGCGGTGGCCCGGCGGGTGGCCTCCTGGGCCGACGGGCACTTCAACCCGGTGCTGTTCCACGGCCCCTACGGCTTTGGCAAAACCCACCTTTTAAGCGCGCTCGCCTGGGAAGCCATGCGCACGGCGCCCGAGCGCAAGGTGGTCTACCTGACCGCCGAGCGGTTCCTGTCCAGCTTCGTGCGTTCGCTCATGGAGCGCTCGGCGGCGGCCTTCAAGGAAGAGCTGCGCTCGGCGGACCTGCTGCTGATCGACGACGTCCACTTCATCGGCGGCAAGCAGAGCACCCAGGAAGAGCTGTTCCATACGCTGGCGGCGCTGATGGAGGACGGGCGCCGGGTGGTGTTCTCCGCCGACCGGCCGCCCACGGCCCTGACCGAGATCGACGCACGCCTGCGCTCGCACCTGTCCGCGGGCCTGGTCTGCGGCATCGAGCCGGCCGACCGCACCCTTCGCCTGGGCATATTGGAGCGCAAGCTGCAGGTCCTCTGCCGCCAGCAGGGCTTCTCCGCCACCCTGCGGCCGGACGTCATGCAGTTCCTGGCCGACCGCTTCACCGACCGCGTCCGCGAGCTGGAAGGGGCGCTGAACACCCTGGTGGTGCGCGCCGGCGCCGGCGTCGCCGCCCTGACCCTGGACGAGACCCAGAGCCTGTTGCGGCCGCACCTGCGCGGCGGCGCCGAGCGGCGGGTGACCGTCGACGACATCCAGAAGGCCGCGTCCGAACACTTCGGCCTCAAACAGGCCGACCTGATCTCCGAGCGCCGCACCCGCTCGGTGGCCCGGCCGCGGCAGGCGGCCATGTGGCTGGCCAAACAGCTCACCACCCGCTCCCTGCCCGACATCGGCCGCCGCTTCGGCGGACGCGACCACACCACGGTGCTGCACGCGGTGCGCCGGATCGAGGAGCTGCGCGCCGCCGATCCCCAACTGGCGCGGGATCTGGAAACGTTGATGCGGCGGTTGCGGGGATAGGAACCCCAAGGAGATGGTGGCTGCTGCCTTGCGCCCCCTCCACCCCCGAGCCTGTCGGCTCGGCGGTCCCCCTCCCCCGTTTCACGGGTGAGGAGAAGAACGCACTGAACCCTCCTCCTCCCATGCGAGCCCAAGGGGCGATGCGGGGGTAGAGACGGCGGAGCCATCGAGGGCGCGGCGGGCGATAGCCCGACGTGACGGGGGCGCAAGGCCCGCCGCCCCAGATTTACCAGCCTCCCCTAGTACGGCACGTCCGACCGCGCCGGCGGGGCCTCGTCGGGGGAGGGCTTGACGGG
>DASVMY010000165.1:0-10397 GCA_036384135.1 Caulobacteraceae bacterium
GCGCAGGGTCATGCGGCCTTGGACTTGGCGGATATCTTGGCGTCGGGCGCCCGCAGATAGAGGGGTGTCGGCGGGGCGATGGGGGCCGCGGCCGCCAGCCTCGCCACGGCCGCGGGGTCGGGGGCGGCGAGGGGCGCGACCGTGAAGCGGGCTGCTGCCTCCTTCAACAGCTCGACCCCCGGGCCGGTCAATATGCCGCCGCCCAGGGCAGCCAGCGCCGCCTGAGCGTCCTCAAGCGGCAGAACCTGGGGTTCACAGGTCGCGGCTGCGCCGTCGAAGGTCTGCAGATAGGCCTGACCCCGCCCGGAATCGATCACCGCCGCCACCGGGCCGGCAGTTGCGACGTTGGCGGCCCCTACACTGGCAGCCCCCACACTGGCAGCCAGGGCCTCCAGGGATCCGACGCCAATGCACGGCTTGTCCAGCGCCAGCGCCAGGCCCTTGGCGAAGGCCAGGCCAACGCGCAGGCCGGTGAAGGAACCGGGGCCGACGGTAACGCCGATCCGGTCGATGGCGGCGAAGGCGACACCCGCCCGGGCCATCACTTCGTAGGTCATGGGCGCCAGGCGCTCCTGGTGGCCGCGGGTCATCGGCTCACAGGCCCGCGCCACGACGGCGCCGTTATCGACCAGCGCCACCGAGCAGGCGCCAAGGCAGGTGTCGATGGCCAGGACGATCATGGGACCGGGTTAGACGATATGAGAGGCGGGGGCAAAGGGGCTGCGCCGACTGTGCAGCGTCTAAATACGGCGACAGTTTACTTTCTTAACTGCGCTAAAAAGTAAACTGTCGCCGTATTTAGACGCCCCTCGCGCTTGTCCTACAGCGTCTGTTCGACGCGGGTCACTTCGGGGACGTAGTGCCTGAGCATGTTCTCCACCCCGGCTTTCAGGGTGGCGGAGGAGGAGGGGCAGCCGGAGCAGGCGCCGCGCATGTGCAGCCAGACCACGCCGGTGTCGGGCTCGAAGCGGGAGAACAGGATGTCGCCGCCGTCCTGGGCCACCGCCGGGCGGATGCGGCTGTCCAGCAGGTCCTTGATCTCGGCCACGATCTGGGCGGCCTCGCCCTCGTAGACGTCCTCCTCCTGGGCGGCTTCCTCGTCGGCCAGCAGGGGCGCGTCGGAGGTGAAGTGGTCCATGATCGCCGCCAGGATCGGGGCTTTCATGTGCGACCAGTCGGAGTCCTCGTCCTTGGTCACGGTCAGGAAGTCGGAGCCGAAGAACACCCGGGTGACGCCGTCGAGGTCGAACAGGGCCTTGGCCAGGGGCGAGGCGGCGCCCTCGGCCGGGGTCTTGAACTCCCGCACCCCCGATTTCACCAGCTCGCGGCCGGGCAGGAACTTCAGCACGGCGGGGTTGGGGGTGTTTTCGGTCTGGATGAACATCGGACGGGTCTCCTGATCCGTTAGATGGCGTGTTGGAGGGCGGGGCGCAACCTGGCCCACCCTCCCCATAAAAGGGACTAGGCGATTCACACATCTCAGAATCACCCAGGATTTCAGCGTGTCACGAGATGACTGAGGCCGCCCCTCTCCCTTCTCCCCTTGAGGGAGAAGGTGGCCCGCGCAGCGGGTCGGATGAGGGGTCGACGAGACCCATCGGGCTAAGCTGCTGACGCTAATCGGCAATCGCTGGCGCGACCCCTCATCCGTCTGCTTCGCAGCCACCTTCTCCCGCAAGGGGAGAAGGACCGCTCAAGGCCCCGCAGACAGCTAATGACGGGATGTGTGCATCCCCTAGATAAAAGGGAGGGAGGCTATCCCGGCCAGAACCCCACCCGCTTCTTGGTCTCGGCCAGCACAGGCGCGGCGATTTCCCGCGCCTTTTCCGCTCCGGCGGCCAGCACCCGGTCGATCTCGGCGGGGTCGTTCACCAGACGGCGCATCTCCGCCGACACCGGGCCGAAGCGGGCCACCAGCAGGTCGGCGAGGTCGGGCTTGAAGCTCTGGCCGAAACCCTGGCCGGCGTAGGTCGCCAGCACCTGGGCCTTGGTCTGGCCCGACAGGGCCGCGTAGATGCCCACCAGGTTGTCGGCCTCGGCCCGGCCTTTCAGCCCGGCTTCGTCCTCCGGCAGGGGCTCGGCGTCAGTACGGGCCTTGCGGATCTTGGAGGCGATGGCGTCGGCGTCGTCCATCAGGTTGATGCGCGACTGGTCCGACGGGTCGGATTTGGACATCTTCACCGACCCGTCGCGCAGGGACATGATCCGCGCGCCCGGCCCCTCCACCAGGGCCTCGGGCAGGGGGAAGAAGCCCGGCGATTCAAAGTCGTGGTTGAACTTGCCGGCGATGTCGCGGGTCAGTTCCAGATGCTGCTTCTGGTCCTCGCCCACCGGCACGTGGGTGGCCTTGTAGACCAGGATGTCGGCGGCCTGGAGCACCGGATAGGTATAGAGCCCGACGCTGTGGCGCTCCTTGTGCTTGCCGGTCTTCTCCTTGAACTGGGTCATCCGGTCCAGCCAGCCCAGGCGGGCGACGCACTGGAAGATCCAGGCCAGTTCGGCGTGCTCGCGCACCGCCGACTGCGGGAAGATGATCGCCTTCTTCGGATCGACGCCGGAGGCGATATAGGCGGCCGCGATCTCGCGGGTCTGGGCGGTGAGCTTGGCCGGCTCCTGCCACTGGGTGATCGCGTGCAGGTCGACCACGCAATAGAGGCACTGCATCTGGTCCTGCAGGGCGACGAACTTCACCAGGGCGCCCAGGTAGTTGCCCAGGTGCAGGTCGCCGCTGGGCTGGACGCCGGAGAGCACGCGCTGGGGACCCGCATAGGCGACGGGAGTGTGGTCGGTCATGGGATCAGGCTTCTCGAAGGGGTCTATGCCAGGCAAGCGGCGGCGCTTGCCGACGGATCGGTCGATCTAGGACGGGCGACGCCATCGCCGAGTGTCGCGTCCGAACAGGGCCATGGCGATGGGCAATAAGGCCTGGATAGAGTTACGGCAAGGCCGCAGGCGGCGGATCGGCCGGGCGGCGGCGGAGGGCGGCGCGGGCCTCGGAGAGAGTCAGGCCGCCGGAGGCGAACAGCAACAAGGGGTAGGCGGCGCCGGCCAAGGCCATCACGGCCAGGATTACCAGCTCCTTGGCGTGGAACGGCCCCAGGTGGACGCCGGCCAGCGGCGCTTCGATCGCGGCGCGGTAATGCGAGGCCAGGCCCAGGAGCACGCCGAGCGCTCCGCTGGCGACAGCCAGGCGGATCAGACGGGACCAGGTCTTGGGCGTGGGGGTGTAGACGCCCCGGCGGGCCAGGGACGCGACCATCTGGCCAACATTGACCCAGGTGGCGACGCTGGTGGCGGCGGCGATGCCCCAGACGCCGACGATCTTGAACAGGATCACCCCCAGGACAATGTTCACCACCACCGAGATCAGGGCGAAGCGCATGGGCGCCTTGGTGTCCTGGCGGGCGAAGAAGGCCGGCTCCAGGATGCGCTTGAGCACGAAAGCCGGCACGCCCCAGCCGTAGGCGAACAGGGCGGCGGCGGTCTGCTGGGCGTCGTAGTGGGTGAAGGCCCCGCGGGTGAACAGGCCGTCGATCAGGTAGTAGGGCATGGCCGTCAGGGCCGCCGCCGCCGGCAGCGACAGCGCCAGGCAAAAGACGATGGCCTGGTCCATGGTCGCCTGGGCGTCTTGCTTGTCGCCGGCATGGACGGCGCGGGACAGGCGCGGCAGCAGGGCCACGCCGATGGCCACCGCCACCAGGCTGATGGGCAGTTGATAGAGCCGGTCGCACACGGCGAGCCAGGACCGCGCGCCGGCCACATAGCTGGCCAGCAGGCTGGAGATGAAGATGTTGATCTGGGTGGCGCTGCCGGCGATGGCGCCGGGGACCGCCAGCATGATCAGGGTCTTGATGTCCGGCGTCAGCCTGGGCAGGCGCCAATGCACCTGGGCGCCGGAACGATGCACGCCCCAGGACAGCAGGGCCGCCTGGGCCACGCCCGCGCCGATGATGGCCCAGGACGCCGCCAGGGCGCCGGACTGGGCGTCCTTCTGCGGCAGGACGGCGGCCAGCATGATCAGGTTGAGCAGGGTGGGAGCCAGGGCGGTGATGGCGAACTTTCCCCTGGCCTGCAGCACGCCGGACAGGTGGGCGTAGATGGCCATGCAGGGCAGGTAGGGCATGCTGATCTGGGTCAGCAGCACGGCCATCTTGAACTTGGCCGGATCGTGGGCGTAGCCGGGATTGATGACGTACATCAGCCACGGCATGGTCAACTGGGCGACCAGGGTCAGGGCGATGGTGGCGGCCGCCAGGGTGGCCATGGCGTCGGCGGCCAGGACGTCGGCCTTTTCCTCGCCGTCCCGTTCCAGGGCGCGTGCGTAGGCCGGGACGAAGGCGCTGGCGAAGGCGCCCTCGGCGAAGATGCGGCGGAACAGGTTGGGGAAGGCCAGGGCGGTGTTGTAGGCGTCGGCCTCGATGGTGCCGCTGGCGCCCAGCTTGGCGGTGATCACCAGGTCCCGCGCCAGGCCCATGAACTTGCTGATCAGCGACAGGCTGGAGAACACCATCGACGAACGGAGCAGGCTGCCGCCTCGGGACGGGGCGGCAGGCGGCGTCGGGGGCGCGACGGCGAGGGATTCAGCAGCTGTAGGGATGTCGGTGGTCACGGGTTCGGGCTTTTGGGACGGGTCTTGAGCGGAATCAAGGCGGCGAGTTGGAAGGGGTCGGTGCGGCGGCTCTGCGCCCCCTCCGTCTCGCCGCTTCGCGTCGAGCCACCTCCCCCGCATCGCCTTCGGCTCGCATGGGAGGAGAAGAAACATAGCGGCTTCTCCTCCTCACCCGTGTAGCGCAGCGAAACGGGGGAGGTGGCAGACCGCGTAGCGGGCTGACGGAGGGGGCGCAAGGCGGCGCCAACGATCCAGGGGCGGCCGTCATCGCGCCTCGCTGGCGCGGGCCTTGGGGAGGCGGCGGCCGGCGGCGGCTTCGGCGGCGACCAGGACGTCGGTGAGGCGGGCGCGGATGGCGGCGCCGCGGCGCGCGTCGGTCAGCTTCGCCCCCTCGGCGGTGACCACATAGAAGGCGTCCACCGCCCGCTCGCCATAGCCGTCGATATGGGCCGACTGGATGGAGAGGTCCGCCTCGGAGATCGTCCGCGCCAGGGCTTCCAGCAGGCCGGGGCGGTCGCGGCCCGAGGCCTCGATCACGGTGGCGGCGGTGGAGGCGTCGTTGTCGATGGCGACGCTGGGGGAAATGGCGAAGGCGGCGGCCTTGCCCAGGTCCACGCTCTTGCGCGGCTCGGGTTTGGCGCTCTCGCCCCGGCCGGCGCGGGCAAGGGTCTCGGCCAGCCGCCCCAGGGCGCTGGCGGCGTCGCTGCCAAAGGGCTGACCCGCCGCGTCCTGGACATAGAAGATATCCAGGGCCTGGCCCTCGGCGGAGGTGAAGATGCGGGCGCCCACCACGTTGCCGCCCATGGCCGCGATGCCCAGGGCCAGGTCGGCGAACAGGCCCTGGCGGTCGGGGGCGGCGACCATCACCTCGGCGGCGTTGCGGTCGGCGCGGATGCGGGCCTGGGCGGCCGCGCCGCCCTCGGCCCTGGCCTGGTGCGACAGGGCCATGTGGGTGCGCTGTTCCTCCGGCGTGAAAGCCACGAAATAGGCGTCTTCCATGGCGGTGGCCCAGGCCTTGGCCTCGGGATTGGCGGCCACCAGGGCGGTGCGGGCGTCGTAGGCGATGGCTTCCTGCCGACGCCGCGCGATGCCGGCGGCGTCGCTGATCCGCCCGCCGCGGAAGATGGTCTCGGTGGCGGCGTAGAGTTCACGCAGCAGCTGGCCCTTCCAGCCGTTCCAGACCCCGGGGCCGACGGCGCGGATGTCGGCCACGGTGAGCACCAGCAGCAGGCGCAGGCGCTCCGGGTTCTCGACGATGCGGGCGAAGGCGGCGACGGTGGCGGGGTCGGCGACGTCGCGCTTCTGGGCAAAGTCGCTCATCACCAGGTGGTGCTCCACCAGCCAGGCCACCAGCTCGATCTTGTGCCGGTCCAGGCCCATGCGCTCGCAGGCCTGGCGCGCGGCGCGGGCGCCGGCCTTCTCCTGGCCGCCCACCCCGCCCTTGCCGGTGTCGTGCAGCAGCATGGCCAGGAACAGGGACTCGCGATCCTTGATCAGCGGCATGATGGCCGTGGCCAGGGGATGGTCTTCGGCGAAGCGGCCGGCGGCCACGTCGGCGATCACGCCGACGGCGCGCAGGGTGTGCTCGTCCACCGTGTAGGAATGGTACATGTTGAACTGCATCTGGGCGACGATGCGGCCAAATTCCGGAAGGAGGCGCCCCAGCACCCCGGCCTCGTTCATCAGGTCCAGGATCCGCCGGGTGTTGCGGCCCCGCGCCAGGATGTCGAGGAAGGCCTTGATGGCGTCCGGGTCGCGGCGGACCTTGGAGGTGATCAGGGCCAGCTTGCGGGTCACGGCGGTGAAGGCGTCGGGGTGCAGGTCCAGGTCACGCTGGTCGGCGATGCGGAACAGGCGGATCAGGTTCACCGGATCGGCGTCGAACACATCGGGGCTATCCACGGTCAGGCGCTGGCCCTCGATGTGGAAGCCGGGCTGGTCGATGGGTTTCCCCACGGGTTTAGCCGCTGATTTGGCGCCGTTGCGGGTGGGCAGGAAGCGCGACAGGCCCCGCGGCGCGGACTTCAGGTGCTCAGCTTCCAGCTTGGCCGAGAAGGCGCGGGTCAGGGTTCCCACCTCCTTGGCGATCAGGAAGTAGCGGCGCATGAACCGCTCCACCGCCGGCGTGTTGTCGCCCCCTGGTCTTGGGCGATCATTGTAACCCATCCGCCGGGCCACCTCCGGCTGCAGGTCGAAGGTCAGGCGCTCCTCGGCCCGGCCGGTGGTGAAGTGCAGGTGCGCGCGGACCGATTCCAGGAAGTCGAAGGCGCGGATAAAAGCCCGCACCTCCTGGCCCTGGAACAGGTCCATCCGCATCACCGCCTCGACTCCGTCGGCGGGGTGCAGGTACTGGGCGATCCAGAACAGGGTGTGCAGGTCGCGAAGGCCGCCCTTGCCCTCCTTCACATTGGGTTCGACCATGAAGCGGCTGGCGCCGGCGCGGGCGTGGCGCTCGTCGCGTTCCCTCAGCTTGGCGGCCACGAACTCGGCCCCGGTGCCGCGGACCACGTCCTCGCGGTAGCGGCGCTTCAGCTCGGCGAACAGGGCGGTGTCGCCGGTGAGCTGGCGGGCCTCCAGGATCGAGGTGCGGATGGTGACGTCTTCGCGCGACAGCTTCACGCATTCCTCGACCGTGCGCGAGGCGTGGCCGACCTTGAAGCCCAGGTCCCACAAGGCATAGAGCATGAACTCGATGACGCTCTCGGCGTGGGCGGTCTGTTTGTAGGGCCGCAGGAACAGAAGGTCGATGTCGCTGAACGGGGCCAGGGCGCCGCGGCCATAGCCGCCCACCGCCAGCAGCGCCAGGCGCTCGCCCTGGGTGGGGTTGCGGGCGCGGAACACGTGCACGGTGGTGAAGTCGTAGAGGCAGCGGATCACCTCGTCGGTGACGCCGCACAGCAGCCGCGCCGTCTCCACCCCGCCGGCGCCGTTCTCCAACCGCTCCTTGGCGATCATCCGGCCGCGGAAGAGGGCGCCCTTGAGGATCTCGATGGCCCGCCGGCGCTGCTCTTGTTCGTCGCCGATGGCGTCCAGCGCGCCGGCGGAAAGCTGGGCGCGCAGGCGGTGGCCGTCGACGACATGCTCAAGGTGTGTGGGGCGAAGACGCGGGGGCATTGCGCTCATATAGCAACGGCGGCCGGAATGTCCGACCGCCGCGTGTTCAGGCTGCGTGGGAATGGTTTACGGAGTCTGTAGAGGGATGCCCGCCGCGCGTCTCATTGCGCCTTGGCCTTGGGGAAGATGATCCAGGAATAGACCGCCCCGGCCAGGGCCGGCCCGGCCGCCGTCGCGATCAGCACACCCAGGATCCAGGCGTGGTTCGGGCCGAACATCGCAGCCGCCACCAGCACGATCCCACCCACGAACATCAGCCGCCCGGTGAACCGGTGGGTCTTGTCCCAGACCGTCTCGTTCATCAGGGTCCAGGGGGTGCGGATGCCGAAGATGAAGTTGTGCCGCACCTTGCCCAGAATATTGCCCAGCACGGCGAACAGCACCCCCACGGCCACGAAGACATAGCGCAGCACGTCCACCGCCGGATCGATCGCCCGGGCCACAACCGCCGCCTGGGCGACCAGCAGCACCGCGCTCACCCCGATCAGCATCAGGCCATAGGGCCCGGCCGACGCCTCCAGGCCCTTCTGCCGGGCCATGCGCGGCAGGGCGCACAGCAGGGCCAGGACGCCGGCGCTGACGACCGGCAGGGTGGCCAAGCCCCGGCCCTTGGGGGCGAAGCCGTCGGGCTGGCCGTCGAGGCCGAAGTGCAGGGCGATGCGGCCGCCGTCGGGCAGGTGTCCATAGGCCCACAGGCCGAGTGCGGCCGAGGCGGCGACGAGGGCGGCGCTGAGGATCGCGGGGCGGGTGATGTTCATGATCAGTCTCCGGTCCGACGTCCGCCGGCGCCCAGCTTGAACCCGTCCATCAGCGCCAGCAGGGCCTCCTCAAGCACGGAGACATTGAGGCGGTAGGTGATGGTGACGCCGGCCTTGTCCGCCTGGATCAGGCCCGCTTCCTTGAGCACGGCGAAGTGGCCGGACAGGGTGGGCTTGGCCAGGTCGAACTGGTCGGCGATCTCGCCGGCGGTCATCTCCTTGTCCCGCAGGAGTTGGAGGATGCGGCGCCGGGTAGGGTCGGCCAGGGCTTTGTAGACTTCGGCCATGGGGTTCCTTATTTCGGTAATTAGCAAAATACCGAAACTTTGGGTGTTGGCAAGGGATATTTCGGTAGATGACGAAATAAGGTCTGAAACAGAGGCGCCTTTGATGGGACGAGCGTCGCGGCGGCCTTTCGCACCCTCCCTCCCCAAAATGGGGAGGGAGCGCCCTGACTGTCACGCTCAGAGCAGGCCCTTGAGGCGGTAGAGGGCGTCCAGGGCCTCGCGCGGGCTCATGCCGTCGACGTCCATCTGGCTGAGGGCCTGGTCGGCGGCGCTGGGGCCGGCGAAGGTGGCCTGGGGCTCGGCGACGGCGGCGAACAGGGGCAGGTCTTCCAGGCCGGCGGTGGAGGCCTTTTGGCTTTCCAGCCGGTCCAGCACTTCGCGGGCGCGGGCCACCACCGTCGGCGGCACCCCGGCCAGCCGGGCCACCTGGACGCCGTAGGAGCGGTCGGCCGGCCCTGGTCCCGCCTCATGCAGGAAGACCAGGTCGCCGTTCCACTCCTTGGCCTTCAGCGACAGGTTGCTGACGTGGGCCAGGCGTTCCTCCAGCACCGCCAGCTCGTGGTAGTGGGTGGCGAACAGGCCCCGGCAGCGGTTGGCGTCGTGCAGCGCCTCGGCGCAGGCCCACGCGATGGCCAGGCCGTCATAGGTGGCGGTGCCGCGGCCGATCTCGTCCAGGATCACGAAGGAGCGGGCGGTGGCCTGGGTGAGGATGGCGGCGGTCTCCACCATCTCGGCCATGAAGGTCGAGCGGCCCCGCGCCAGGTCGTCGCCGGCCCCCACGCGGCTGAACAGGCGGTCCACCACCCCCAGGCGCAGGCGCCGCGCCGGCACATAGCAGCCGGCCTGGGCCAGGATCGCCACCAGGGCGTTCTGGCGCAGGAAGGTGGACTTGCCGGCCATATTCGGGCCGGTGACGATGGAGAGCCGCGCGCCCGCCTCGCCCGCTCCGTCCAGGCAGCAGTCGTTGGGGGTGAAGGCGTCGCCGGCGCGGCGCACGGCCGCCTCCACCACCGGGTGTCGCGCCCCCTCGGCGTCGAAGACCAGGGAGCCGTCCACCTGCGGGCGCACCGCCGACGTGTCCTCGGCCCATTCGGCCAGTCCAGCCGCCACGTCCAGCCGCGCCAGGCCCTCGGCGGCGGTCTGGATATCGGCGGCGGCCTGGCAGGCCTGCTGGCGCCAGGATTCGAAGATCGAAACCTCGATGGCCAGGGCCCGCTCGCCCGCCTGGGCGATCTTGGCGTCCAGGTCGGCCAGTTCGACGGTGGTGAAGCGGACCTGGTTGGCGGTGGTCTGGCGGTGGATGAACAGGGCCGAAAGCGGCGGCGCCATCAGGGCCTCGGCCTGCTTGGCGGTCGCATCCACGAAATAGCCCAGCACGGCGTTGTGGCGGATCTTCAGGGAGACGCCGCTCTCGGCCTGCAGCCGCGCTTCCAGGTCCAGGATCACACGGCGGCTGTCGTCGCGCAGGGCCCGCGCCTGGTCCAGGTCCGGCGAGATGGCCGCCGCCACGAAGGCGCCATCGCGGGCCTGGGCCGGCAGGTCCTCGCCAAGGCCGGCGCGGAAGTCCGCCAGCAGCGCCGAGAGGGCCGGATGGGCCGATGGGTCCAGCGCCGCAAGGGCGCCCGCGAT
>DASVMY010000166.1:0-6734 GCA_036384135.1 Caulobacteraceae bacterium
GCAGGTGGCCGCGGGTGGCGCCGGGGGCCCGGTCGGCGGCGCGGGCCAGGCCGGTGGCCACCAGGATCACCGCCGCGACCCAGGCGGAAAGGCCCAGGAACTGGATGGAGATGTCGGCCAGATTGGCGCCCGCCCCGCCCAGCAGGTTCTGCGCCCGCTCACCCGAGGCGGCGTCGAAACTGGGGTCGGCGGCGTGATAGGTCGCCAGGGCCAGCACCAGCCCAAAGCCGACAACCGCGGTCACCCCGCCGCGGAAGCGCGCGACGGTGTCATGGGTCCAGGCCAGATGCGCCACGTCCCACATCATCTGTGTCCCGTTGCGCCGTGCCGCCTTCGCCATGCAGTCCCCCGCTTACGCCAACAGCCACCTTCTGGGCCAAGAGGGTTAAGGGGCGTTTACCCTGGCGCCGAAGTTCCGGCGGCAGGACGTCGCGCCAAACCCCGTAGGGCGTCCTCTTGCAACCCGAGGACGGCTGCCTATCTAAGCCCCATCGAGACGCCGGTTTCCCCCCGACCAGGCGGCTCCCGAGGCCCGACAGCGCTCCCCCGCTTGTCGGGCCTTTTACTTCGGGCGGGCATTTTATTTTCCCATTCGCCTTTGCAAGCTCCGGCGGCGGCCGGGACAGCGGTTGTGCAGATTGGCGCGGAGCACGGCGGGAAATACCGACGTTCGCCCAGTTGACCCCCCGCTAGGGTTGCGCTTCCCTCGCTGACGCCCGCGCCATTGCGTCGCTGGCCAAGAGGGCTTGCTGAAAATGAACCGGAGTCTGGTCGCGGCGGCCATTGCGGCCCTGGTCGTTGGGTTTGGCGGCGGGTTCCTGGTGGCCAAGGGGGTGGACGGCGCCTTCCGCGGCCACCCCGGCGTGGCTGCGTCGCCGGGCGCCAGCCTGTGGTCGCTGTTCGGCAAGCCCCGATCCGCCGACGCCCCTCGCCGCGGCATCCCGAAACCCGAGGGCTTCGCGGTCTGGAAGACCCGGATGGACACCTCCGGCGCCCAGCCCCTGGCCTGCGTTGAGATGTCCAAGCCCCTGGACCCCTCGAAATCCTATTCGGACTTCGTCCTGGTCTCCCCCGACCTCGGCCATGCGCCGGCGGTCACCGCCAAGGACGACGAGCTGTGCATCGGCGGTGTGGGTTTCGCCGACCGCCGCATCACCCTGCTCAAGGGCCTGCCCGGCGCCGGCGGCCAGACCCTGGCCGACAACGCCGACGTGGACTTCACCTTCGGCGAGAAGCCGCCCTACGTCGGCTTCGCCGGCAGCGGCGTGATCCTGCCGCGCGAGGAATCCGACGGCGTCGGTATCGAGACCATCAATGTCACCAAGCTGGCGGTGGAGGTTTGGCGCGTGCCGGCCCGCAACCTGCCGCGCAAGTCCATCTCCGCACCCCAGGCCACCGGCGAGGGCGACTATCCCGACGACTACGGCGAGGACAGTCCGGACGACGAGGGGACCATCGTCTGGAAGGGGACCGTGCCGGTGAAGGGCGATCCGGCCGCCAAGCTGACCACCGTCTTCCCCCTGGGCGCCGTGCTCAAGGAGATGAAGCCGGGCGGTTACGTGATCAAGGTGCGCGACAACTCCGGCGGCCGCGATCCGACGGGCAAGAGCGGCGAGGGGACCCAGCCGGCCCAGGCCCGTCGCTGGATCATGTTCACCGATATGGCCCTGGCGGCCTACACCGGCCAGAACGCGCTCGATGTCGTGGTCCGCTCGCTGAAGACGGCCCAGGTCCTGCCCGGCCTGCAGGTGGCCCTGGTGGCCCAGAACGGCGAAGACCTGGGGGTGGCCAAGACCGACGCCTCCGGCCGCGCCACCTTCCCTCACAGCCTGCTGGAAGGGGAGGGCGCCGCTACCGCCAAGATGGTCATGGCCTATGGCCCCGCCGGCGACCTGGCGGTGATCGACCTGTCTCGCTCGCCCGTGGACCTGTCGAAACAGGCCGCCGGCGGCCGGCAACCCGGTAGCGACGCCCCCGGCGCCACGGAAGGCCGGACCCCTGGCGCGGCGGTGGACGCCTTCCTGTACGCCGACCGCGGCATCTACCGGCCGGGCGAAACCGTGCGGCTGGTGGCCCTGGTCCGCGACCTGGAAGCCAAGGCGGTGACGGACCGCAAGGGCTATGTCCTGGTCAAGCGGCCCTCCGGCGTCGAGTTCAAGCGCTATCCCTTCGACAAGGCGCAGGGCGGCGCGGTCACCGACGACGTGGTCCTGCCCAAGAGCGCCCCGCGCGGCCATTGGACCGCCGAGCTGCACATGGACGGCCTGGACGCCGCTTCCGGCAACCTGTCGTTCTCGGTGGAGGACTTCGCGCCCCAGCGCCTGGCGGTGACCACCGAAGGCCGCGCCGCCCAGCCGGTCACCGGGACCGAGGCGCGGGCCATCGACGTCTCGGCGCGGTTCCTCTACGGCGCCATCGGCTCTGGCCTGCAGACCCAGGGCGAGGCCCGCCTGCGCGCCGACCCCAACCCCTTCCCGCAGTTCCAGGGCTATGAGTGGGGCGACGAGAAGAACCCGTTCTCCGAAAAGATGGTCGAGCTGGGGACCACGGTCACCGACGGCGCCGGCCACGCCAACCTGGTGTTCAACGGTTCCGAGGCCGGCGATACCACCGTGCCCCTGGTGGCCCAGGTTACCGCCTCGGTGTTCGAGCCGGGCGGCCGTCCCGTGCGCGAGGGCCTGTCGCTGAAGGTCCGCACCCGGCCCGCCTACCTGGGGGTCAAGGTCGACGAGGGCCAGGCCCAGGGCCAGAACGCCCCGCCGGTGACGATGAGCGTCATCGCCGTCAACGCCCAGGGCCAGAGCATCGCGGCGCCCAATGTCAGCTACAGCCTGATTACCGAGAACTGGAACTACGACTGGTACCAGCAGGACGGCAAATGGCAGTGGCGGCGGACCAGCCGCGACGTGGTGGTGATGAAGGGGGTGCTCAACATCGCCGCCGGCCAGGGCGCGCGGCTGAACAAGAAGCTGGGCTGGGGCGACTATCGCCTGGAGCTCACCGGCGCCGACGGGGTGACCATGGTGCGGCGGTTCTCCGCCGGCTGGGGCTCCACCGCCGAGGACGCCGACTCGCCGGACATGGTCCGCGTCAGCGCGGGCGAAAAGACCTACCAACAGGGCGACACCGTCGAGATCGCCATCAAGCCGCCCTACGGCGGCGAGGTTGAGGCCGCCGTGGCCACCGACCGCCTCATCGACCTGAAGACTGCTTCGGTGGGCGACAAGGGCGGGGTGATCCGCCTGAAGACCTCCGCGGCCTGGGGTGGCGGGGCTTACGTCCTGGTCAGCGTCATCCAGCCCCGCGACCCGGTGTCCTCGCCCAAGCCCCGGCGGGCGCTGGGCCTGATCTATGTGAAGCTGGACCCTAAGGGCCGTAAGCTGACCGTGGACATCGGCACGCCGGCCAAGATCGACTCCAATGCGCCGGTGGAGGTCCCCGTCCACGTGCGGGGCCTGGGCTTCGGCCAGACCGCCCATGTCACCGTCGCGGCGGTGGACCAGGGGATATTGGCCCTGACCAAGTTCGCCAGCCCCGACCCGGCCGACTGGTACTTCGGCAAGCGGGCGCTGACGGTGGACTACCGCGACGACTATGGCCGTCTGCTGGACGCCAACCTGGGGGCGCCGGCCAATATCAACTTCGGCGGCGACGAACTGGGCGGCGAGGGCCTGACCGTCACCCCGATCAAGACCGTGGCTCTGTGGTCGGGCGTGGTGGAGACGGGGATGGACGGCAGGGCGGTGGTCAAGCTGCCCGCCGCCGCCTTCAACGGCGAGGTGCGGATCATGGCGGTGGCCTGGACCGACAACGCCGTTGGCTCCGGCTCGACGCCCATGACCGTGCGCCAGCCGGTGGTGGCCGACCTGGACCTGCCCCGGTTCCTGTCGCCGGGCGACAAGGCCTTCGCGACCCTGGAACTGCACAATGTCGAGGGCAGGCCCGGACTCTATTCGGTCGAGACCTGGACCACCAACGGCATCGCCGGGGTGTTCAAGAAGGCCTACCAGCTGCTGGTCAACACCCGTATCGCCGAGCACATCCCCTTTCTGGCCCCCAACTATACGGGTGTCGGCAAGGTGGGCTTCAAGGTGGCCGGTCCGGGCTTCAACACCGCCAAGGACTATGACATCCAGACCCGGCTGGGCTGGGGACCGGTGACGCGGGCCACCACGGCGCTGCAACAGCCCGGCGAGACCTACACGCCGCCGGCGGCCCTGCTGTCGGGCATGGCGGCGGGCGACATCACGATGCAGGTCAGCTACTCGCCCTTCAAGGGCTTCGACCCGGCGCCCATCGCGCTGGACCTGTTGCGCTATCCCTACGGCTGCACCGAACAGCTGGTCTCCACCGCCTATCCCCTGCTCTACGCCTCGGAGGTGTCCAACGACCCCCGGATCGCGCGGGGCTTCAATGACGCGGTGGGCAAGCTGCTGGACCGCCAGACCCTGGACGGCGCCTTCGGCCTGTGGCGGGTGGGCGACGGCGAGGCGGACGCATGGCTGGGCGCCTACGCCACCGACTTCCTGCTCGAGGCCAAGGCGCACGGGTCGCCCGTGCCGGACGAGGCGGTGGACAAGGCCTTGTCGGCCATGCGCCAGATCAGCCGGCCGGACGGCTTCGCCTCCGTGGCCTATCGGCTGGAGTATCCGGATTGGTGGGGCGGCAACAAGGACGCCGCCAAGAAGGCCACCGAACGCATGCGCTCCCGCGCTGCCGCCTACGCCCTCTACGACCTGGCCAAGGGCGGGCGGGGCGACCTGGCGCGGTTGCGCTGGTGGCACGACGTGCAGATGAAGGACGAAGCCGCGCCGCTGTCCATCGCCCAGGTGGGCGCCGGGCTGGCGATGATGGGCGATCATGCCCGGGCGCACGACGCCCTGGTCCAGGCGGCCCAGAAGCTGGGTTACCAGCGCTCCTTCCTGCAAATCGGGCCGATCTTCTTCGTGGAGGACGAAGACTACTACCAGAGCCCCCTGCGCGACCTGGGGGCGGTGATCGCCCTGGCCTACGAGGCCGGCGAGTTCGACCTGGCGCGGGGCCTCCAGGCCCGCCTCGACGGGGCGGTGAAGGACCCCGGCGCGCTCAACACCCAGGAGGCGGCGGCCCTGCTGCGGGCGGCGCACTTCATGCTCAAGGCCTCCGGTCCGCCCAAGATCGCGGCTGCGGGCGCCCTGGCCCTGCCCGCATCGGGCGGCACGCCGCGCTGGGGGGTCGGCCGGCTGACGGACGCCCGCTTCACCAACCAGGGCGGGGCCATCTGGCGGACGGTGACGGTGCGTGGGACGCCGATCGCGACCCCAACTTCGGAAACCGCGGGCCTGTCGGTGACCAAGACCTTCTACGGCTTCACCGGCGGGCCGGTGAACCTGGCCAGCCTGAAGCAGGGCGACCGGGTGATCGTGCTGGTGCGGGGCGACTCCTCCCGAGGCCAGACCACGGCCCTGGCGGTGGATGACGCCCTGCCGGCCGGGTTCGAGATCGAGACCACGCTCAGCCCCGACGACGCCCAGACCGGGCCGTTCAAGTTCCTCGGCAAACTGACCACGGCCAGCGTGCAGGAGGCCAGGGACGACCGCTACATGGCCGCCATGAGCCTGCCGGGTCACGGTCACTTCGCCCTGGCCTATGTGGCCCGGGCGGTGACCCCCGGCGACTTCTTCCTGCCCAGCGCCCAGGCCATCGACATGTACCACGCCGCCGTCTTCGGCCGCTCAAGTCCCGGGCGGCTGGTGGTGGCGGCGGGGCCGTAGGGGCGGGGGCGTCTCTGGCGCTCCCTTCTCCCCTTGCGGGAGAAGGTGGCCTCCGCAGGAGGTCGGATGAGGGGTCGACGGACCGGTGGTGATTAGCGTGCGGCAGGACAATCTCGAAGGCTGCCCGACCCCTCATCCGTCTGCTTCGCAGCCACCTTCTCCCGCAAGGGGAGAAGGAAAGGCCGAGGCGATTTCGTCGGGCGAACACAGCCTCACCCGCCGACTGGTCTTCGGCCTGATCGCGCTCCTGGCCCTGCAATGCGTGGTCCTCGCCCTCGACGCCGCCTTCCCGCCGGACATCTCCCGCGCCGAGCGGTCGTCCCCCGTGGCCCTGGACCGCAAGGGCGCCTGGCTGCGGGCTCTGCCGGTGGAGCACGGTCGCTGGCGGATCCGGGCCGACCTGGACCGCACCGACCCCACCTATCTGGACCGCCTGGTGCGTATCGAGGACGCGCGGTTCTACCAGCATGGCGGCGTCGACCCCCTGGCTGTTGTCCGGGCGGCCGGATCGGCCCTGATCCGTGGCCGGATTTCGTCGGGCGCCTCGACCCTGAGCATGCAGACGGCCCGGCTGCTGGCGCCGCACCCTCGCACCATCCCCTTCAAGCTGCTGGAGATGCTGCGCGCGGTGCAGCTGGAAGCCCGGTTCTCCAAGCGGCAGATCCTGGGCCTGTACCTGACCCTGGCGCCCTATGGCGGCAATCTGGAGGGCGCGCGGGCGGCCAGCCTGGCCTATTTCGGCCATGAGCCTGCGACCCTCACCGACAGCGAACAGGCCCTGCTGATCGCCTTGCCCCAGGCGCCGGAGGCCCGCCGGCCGGACCGCAAGCCCAGCGCGGCGCGGACGGCCCGACATGCGGTGCTGGCCAAGATGGTCCGGGCCGGCCTGATCACCCAGGCGCGCGCCGACGAGGCCGACACCGACCGCATTCCCGTCCGCGCGCCGTTCCCAGCCCTGGCCTGGCATGTGGCCGGCCAGTT
>DASVMY010000167.1:0-7760 GCA_036384135.1 Caulobacteraceae bacterium
ACCGGCCCGCAGGGTCTGATCCCCGGTCCCGGCGAGATCCTCGAGGTCGTGCCGCTTCGCTACGCGGACGTCAGCGAGATCGTCGGCCTGCTCACCGCCGACCAAGGCCTCAAGCCCAACGACGGCTTCACCCCGCAGGAGCCGAACTTCGGCTCCGCCGGCGGCCAGACCTACTATGGCGGTGGCGTCTTTCCGACCTCGCCGGTCGCCCCGGCGTTCAATCCCGCGGGCTTGCCCACCGACCCCTTGGGCCGCGACGTCAACGATACCATCGGCGTCGACCGCCGCCTCAACGCCGTCATCCTCAAGGGAACGCCCGAGCGGGTGGCGGCGATCAAGGCGGCGATTGTCAGCCTCGATCTGCCGGTGACCAGCGTGGTGCTGGAGACGGTGTTCGTGGAGTTGACCCAGACCGGCGCCCGCAACCTGGGCCTCGACTTCAACAACGCCAACAACCAGATCGCCACCGGCGCCTGGACCTTCTCCAAGGGATTCCCGGGCCTCGCCGACACGCCGCGCGGCGGCGGTGTCACCGTCAACATGCAGGCCGCCCTCTACGCCCAGATCGCCAAGGGCGAGGGGCGCATCGTCTCCAAGCCGAGGATCGCGGCCCAGAGCGGCGGCTCGGCCAAGATCGTGACCGGCGACGCTTTGCCGATCCTCACCTCGATCGCCCTGTCGGGCGTCAACGCCGTCCAGCAACAGGTGCAGTACGTCAATGTCGGGGTGACCCTGCAGATCGCCCCGCGGGTCAGCGAAGACGGCATGGTGACCTCGCACGTGTTCGCGGTGGTCTCCTCGGTCACCGGCTTCTCGCAGGGCTTTCCGACCATCAGCCAACGCGAGGCCTCGACCTCGGCGACGGTGCGCGACGGCGAGAGCTTCGTGATCGGCGGCCTCGCGCAGGAGAGCGACCTCAAGCACCGCAACAAGCTGCCGATCGTCGGCGACGCGCCATTGCTCAGCGCCCTCTTCGACACCGAGAACTCGAACAGATCCAAGACCGACCTCTATATCGTCGTGACTCCCCACGTCGTGCGAGGCCGCGACGCCATGGCCGCCACTATGCAAAAGGAAGCGTCCGCCCCGTGATCCCGGCCCTGGCGATTGGGGCCGGCAGGAAAGCCGTAACTTCCCACCGGTCCGCCTTCGTGGTATCATGAGCGCATGACAACACCAGGTCACGACACCACGAAACGGCGGCGAGCTCCCGAACCGGGGACGCCGGTGATGGTTCGTCTGCAGCAGGATCAGCTCAACGCCCTGGACGCCTGGATCGACGCCCAGCCCCGGCCCAGGCCGTCGCGGCCCGAGGCCCTGCGGCGGGCTCTGCAGGGCTTCCTGAGCCTGCACGGCGCGATTCCGAGCCGGCCGATCTAGGCGAGTAGGGCGCGCTTACTGCGCCTTGTCCTGGCGGCGGAAGTCGCTGGGGGTGCGGCCGGTGAATTGGCGGAAAGCGCGGGTGAAGTGGCTCTGGCTGGTGAAGCCCAGCAGGTCCGCGATCGCCGACATCGAGGTGTCGGTCTGCGACAGCAGGTGCTGGGCCCGCTCCAGCCGCGCCTTCATGACGTACTGGTGCGGGCTGACCCCGTTCGCCTTCTTGAAGATGCGGCAAAAGTGCGAGGGTGTGACCCCGGCGTTGGCGGCCATCTCCTCCAGGCTGTGGTCGTTCTCCGGATGCCGCAGGATGGCGTTCATCACGTGATGCAGCCGGTGGGCCGAGAAGGCGGCCGTGGGGATGTCGCCGACGCCGGACATCGGCCCGCGCAGCATGTGCGCCGTCAGCGCCCCCACCAAGGCCCCGACGTAGACGTCCCGCTCCGGTGTCGCCGGGGCGTAGAGTTCGCCCAGCACCTGGCGGGTGAGGGCCACGCCCAGCGGATCGGAGAAGGCGAACCGCATGCGCTTGAACCGGTCGCTGGCCGAGACTTGGCGTAGGTTGGCCGAGGAGAGGCTGAGCGTCACCACGTCTAGCTCACCGTCCACCAACCAGCCGGTGCTCTGGCCGGAGGGCACGATGGTGGCGCAGCCGGGAAACGAACTAGTCTCGCTCCAGCCGTCCCGCTCCCAGGTCCTGACGGTGGGCTTGCCGGCGATGTGGACCACGAAGATCGGATCGGGCAGGGGCGGCAGGGTGTAGCTGCCGACGAACTGGCGCCAGCGGCTGAGGCGCCAGCCATCGCCATCGGCGCCCAGCTGGACGTCGGGCGCCCGGCCCAGGGCGTCGGCGATGATCGCCTCCCCGTTCCAGATCGTCTGATCGCCCATGGTCCTCACTCCCTCGGGCCCCGCCTTCTCAGGCCGGAACCAATCTCAGGTCCAGGTTCTTCAGCCCGTTGATGAAGTTTGACCGGAAGCGGCGCGGCTGTCCAATCTGCTCGAAGCGCTCCACCCGGGCGGCCAACTGGCCGAAGGCGATCTTGAGCTGCAGTTCGGCCAGCCGCCAGCCGACGCATACGTGCTGGCCGGTCCCAAAGCCGATGTGGGCCGCGGCCGTCCGGCCGATGTCGAAGCGGTCCGGGTCCTCGAACACCGCCTCGTCGCGGTTGCCGGAGATGTACCAGAGCACCACCTTGTCGCCCTTGGCGATCTTGCGGTCCCCGATCTGAGTGTCGGCCATGGCGGTGCGGCGCATGTGCATCACGGGGCTGGCGTAGCGCACCATCTCGCGCACGGCGGGGCCGAGCTGCTCGGGGTCGCGCCGGATCCGCCGCCATTGGTCCGGATGCTGGGCGAAGGCCGACAGGGTGTGGCTGAGCGAGTTGCGGGTGGTCTCATTGCCGCCCACCAGGGTCAGGATCAGGTTGGCGACGAACTCGCTGAACGGGATCGGCTCGCCGTCGATCTGGGCGTTGGCCAGCAGGGTGGCGATGTCGGGGCCGGGTTCGGCCCGCCGGCGGTCGAACAGTTCGCGGGCGAAGGCGAAGAATTCGCCGAGGGTCTGGGCCATGGCTTCGGGCGAGCGGCGAAAGTCGGGGTCGTCTTCGCCGACGAAGGCGTTGGTCCAGTCGTAGAGCTTAGGCCACAGGTCGAAGGACACCCCCAGCAGGTCGGCCAGGGTGAGCAGCGGCAGGGGTGCCGACAGCAGCGGCACGATGTCGGCCGCCTCGTCCAGCGGAACCTTGGCCAGCAGCGCCGCGCAGCGCTCCGACACCCGCTGCTCGATCCCCTCCAGCCGCTTGGGCGTCAGGGCCGGCATGACGAACTTGCGGTACTGGCTGTGGCTGGGCGGGTCGCGGGAGATGAAGGGGATGCCGATGGCGGCCTCGCCGGCGTTGGTCAGCCCGACCTCGTTCTCGTTGAAGATCCGGTGGCCGCCGTTCTCGTGCGCCGAGGAGAACAGCTCCGGCTGGCGCGAGACCTCGACGATGTCGGCGTGGCGGGTCAGGGCCCAGAAGCCCGGCCCGTCCGCCTCCGGGTTCCAGTACACCGGCTGCTCGCGGCGCAGGCGCGCGAACGTCTCATGCGGGGCGTTGGCCAGGTAGAGGTCCGGGTTGCGCAGGTCCGGTTGGAAGCTCGCCGCGGCGATGGTCATGAAACCCGCCCTTAGAAGCTGACCCGCGCGTCGACGCCGAAGGTGCGCGGCGCCGTGGGCACGAGGAAGTTGTAGGGGAAGCCGGCGCCGCGCAGGTCCAGGCCGTAGCCCAGGGTCTTGGCGTCGAAGAGGTTGTCCACCCAGGCGCGCAGGGTGAGGTTGTCGCGCCGCCAGGCCAGGACCGCATTGACCTTGGCATAGGCCTTCTGCTGCAGTTCGCCATTGACCTGGGCCGATGCGGCGACGTTCTTGGCGTCGAACGGCGAGAAGAACTGGTGGCTCACATAGTTGACCGAGGGCGAGAAGGTCAGATCGCCGCCGGCCAGGCTGGCGACGCGCCAGTCGAAGCCGCCTTGCAGGGTCACATGCGGCGCGAAGGGCAGGTCATTGCCGGCCAGGTTCGTGCCCTGCAGCGTCAGTTGCTGGTAGGTGGCGTGCAGCAGGCCGACCGCGCCGTTCAGGCTAAGCGCCGGCGAGACGCGAAGGACGGCCTCCACCTCGGCCCCATAGATCCGCGACTTGGGGGCGTTGACCAGGAAGGAGACCGGGCCCGCGCGCGTGTCCTGCACCTGCTGGTTCCGGTAGTCGTAATAGAAGCCCGCGATGGCCAGGGTCAGCCGCCGATCGAAGAAGCGTCCCTTGGCCCCGGCCTCATAGGCGTTCACGGTTTCGGGCTGGATATAGGTGATGCCCGACGAGGAGGTGTAGCCGCCGCCGTTGAAGGCGCCCGAGCGATAGCCGCGGCTGTAGCTGGCATAGATCAGGGCGCCGTTGTCGAAGGTATAGCTGAGCGCGGCGCGGCCGGTTGGGGCGTTGTTGCCGCCCTTCAGGTTGAAGCGCGCGGCGGGGTCGTAGGCGCAGGTTCCAGGCGGGCCGGCGCAGGGAACCGTCGTGGCCAGAGGGGTCTGGGCGCCATCCACGTTCCCGGCGAACAGGTAGGCGAAGCCGTCCTGGTACTGGGCCCGGTCGGCGGTGTAGCGCAGGCCCAGGGTCAGGACGAGCTTGGGCGTCAGGTTCACGTCGCCCTGGGCGAAGACGGCGTAGGATTGCCGCGCCTGGTGGAAGTGCTGGAAGAAGCCGCCGTTGACGCCCGGGCCCAGCACGCTGCCGATGTCGAAGGTGTTGTCGGTGGTGGTGGTGTCGGTCCCGTAATAGACGCCGCCGATCAGGTTCAACCGCCCGGCGCTGTAGTTCAGCCGCGCCTCCTCGCTGAACTGGCGGAAGCGCGTTCGCCAGGTGATGTCCAGCACGTCCAGGGGCGAACCGTCCGCCGCCTGGTGCAGGTTCTGAAGGCCCCCGTCGTAGGAGGTGATGGAGATGAACTTCAGCGCCGGTGAGATCGTGTAGGTGACGTTGGCCGAAACGCCGTAGGCCGAGGTGTAGTTGTGGCCGACCCGGTTCTCGTCGACCTGGAAGAAACCCAGGCCCTGACGATAGGGCAGCAGGCCGTAGACCGCCGCCTGGGTCGGGTTGTTGCGTGCGCCATAGGCGGTGATCTTGACGTCCAGCGGCGCGCCGGCCGGCTTGAGCCGCAGCGACACGCGGCCCTGCAGGGTGTCGGTGGAGGCTGGATCCAGGCCGCCGGCGAAGACGTTGTGGAACTGCCCGCCGCCCTTCTCATAGTTGACCGCGCCGCGCAGGCCGACCTGGTCGGAGGCCAGGGTGGTTTCAGCCGCCGCCTGGAGCTTGAAGGTGTTGAAGGCGCCGAACCCCACCTGGGCATAGCCGTTCGATCCGGCCAGGGTCGGCCCGCGGGTGATGAAGTTGATCGCCCCGCCGGTGGTGTTGCGCCCGAACAGGGTGCCCTGCGGCCCGCGCAGGACCTCGACCCGGTCCAGGTCGAACAGGCCCATCCCCTGGCTGGTGCGGCTGACGATATAGACGTCGTTGATGTAGACGCCGATCGGGGAGACTTGGTTGGAGTTGTACTCGTTGGCGACACTGACCCCGCGCAGGGAGAAGTTCGGCTGGGTCTCGCCATAGGCGCTGTTGACCTGCAGGTTCGGCACCACCGACGAAAGCTGGGAGGAGTTGGTCACCCCCTTGGTCTCCAGCGAGCGGCCGGCCAGGGCAGTGACCGCCACGGGCACCTGCAGCAGCGACTGCTCGCGGCGCTGGGCGGTGACGACGACTTCCTGCACCGACTCCGTGGAGACCGCAGTCGCCGCCGGCGCATCGGCCGCGCGCGCCAAGACCGGCAAGGACACCGAGCCCAACAGAATCAGTAAAGCCGCGCGAGTTTGCCGGGTTGATCGCATTTCAAAGCCTCCCAGGCCGCGTTGAACGGCCGATTTCTATTTTTCTTGTTGTTAGCCCAACCCTCGGCACGGGGCGTTACATCGCCTTGCCCAGAGTTTTGACATTTCTTGCGGCGCGTTCAGCGAACCCGACACGGTCCGTCAGGCCGGCAAGTTAACCCCGCCTAAAAACCCTTCGTTCACCATGCGCCTTGGAATTGCGGGTCAGGCGCGGGACCGATGGCGGATATCTGGCTTGAAGACTGGGCGCGGCCGATGGGGCGGTCCTGGCGCAGCCTGGCCGTGCTGGCGCTGGCCGGGGTGAGCCTGGCGGCCTGCGCTACGCCGCAGGGACCGGCGCCCGTGACACATGTAACGCATGCCGCGCCCCGCTCCGGCGGGACCGCCGGCGGCGCCGTTCCGGGAACCATGCGGCCCTATCAGGTGAACGGGGTCTGGTACGCTCCGCACGAGGATCCCGACTATGAGGCGGTGGGGACCGCCTCCTGGTACGGCGCGCAGTTCCACAATCACCGCACCGCCGATGGCGAGGTGTTCGACATGGACGCTCCCTCCGGCGCCCACAAGACCCTGCCGCTGCCCTCGATCGTCGAGGTGACCAATCTGGAGAACGGGCGGCGCCTGAGGGTGCGGATCAACGACCGCGGCCCGTTCGTGGGCGGGCGGGTCATCGACCTGTCGCGCGAGGCGGCCAGGCAGCTGGGCTTCTACGACAAGGGCACGGCCAAGGTGCGGGTGCGCTATGTCGGGCCGGCGTCCCTGGCCAGGCCGGAGGACGGCGTACGCTATGCCGACGCCGAACCCGCGCCCCGCCCGGTGGAGCATCCGAGCGCCGATCCGCCGCAAACCGTTTCCCACGCCCCGGCGGTCCGCATCCAGGCCGCCGCCTTCGCTGACCGCGGCAACGCCGAACGGGCGGCCGCGCGCCTGGCCGGGCAGGGCGAGACCAGCATCGACACCATCCCGCGCCAGGGCGGGGTGGTCTACCGCGTCACGGTCCGCTGCGCCGGCGACGACGGCTCCGGCCCGGCGTTGGACCGCATCGCCGCCGCCGGATTCCCGGGCGCCAGGGTGATCGAAGGCTTCTAGCCGCAGCCCGGCCCGTTCTCGACCCTGGCGCGTCTGGACAAAGGGGCCGAACCGTCCAATGTGCGGCCAATGGCGCGTGGGCGGTTCATCACATTCGAAGGCGGGGAGGGGGCCGGCAAATCCAGCCAGGTGCGCCTCCTCGCGCAGCGGCTGGCGGAGGCCGGTTATGGCTTGGTGAGCACGCGCGAGCCGGGCGGATCGCCCGGGGGCGAGGCCATCCGCGCCCTGCTGGTCACCGGTGAGCCGGACCGCTGGTCGCCGCTCACCGAGACCCTGCTGATGTACGCCGCCCGCCGCGACCATATCGAGCGGGTGATCGAGCCGGCCCTGGCGCGGGGCGACTGGGTGATCTGCGACCGCTTCGCCGATTCCACCCGGGCCTATCAGGGCGCCGGCGGCGGCGCGCCGGAGGAACTGATCGCGGCGCTGGAAGCGCAGGTGCTTGGCGCCGCGCGCCCGGACCTGACCCTGATCCTGGACCTGCCGGTGGAGGTGGGCTTGGCCCGGGCCCACGCTCGGGACAGCAATGCGGAGACCCGGTTCGAGGCCAAGGGCGCCGCCTTCCACCAACGCCTGCGGGACGGCTTCCTGGCCATCGCCAAGGCCGAGCCGGAACGCTGCGTGGTGCTGGACGGGACCGGATCGATCGAGACCGTGGCCAGCGCCATCTGGGATGTGGTCGAAGAGCGCCTGGCCAATGGGCGGCTGGAATACGGCCGGCCGGCATGAACGACGACATCCCCCATCCCCGCGACGTCTTCGACCTGGACGGCCAGGCGGCGGCCGAGGAGGCCTTCGTCCACGCCCTGGACCGCGGCCGGCTGCACCACGCCTGGCTGCTGGCGGGGCCGGAGGGGGCGGGCAAGGCCACCTTCGCC
>DASVMY010000168.1:0-1795 GCA_036384135.1 Caulobacteraceae bacterium
TATGGCCAGTTGGTCCGGCGCCGCGGCGGCCTCGCTGGCGGTGATGAACGGCCCGTCCGCCTCAAGGACGATGTCGATGGCGGCCAAGGGGATGGTCGGCCCGCGCCGGGCGCGCGGCAGGCTGGGATTGACGAAGGCCGCCACCTTGCCCGCCCTTGGCCAAACCAGGGGCGCGAAGTCGGCGCAGGGGCCGAGGCTGCAATGGCCCGCGGCGTCCGGCGGCGTCACCTGCAGGATGGCCAGGTCGGGCGCCGGCCCGTCCCGCATCGCCACGGCGATCTGGGAATAGGCCATGGGCGTCACGCTCACCCGTCCGGCGTCAAAGGAAGGCCGGAACGCCGGCGGCAGCAGATAGGTCGCCAGCCGGGCCGAGGGGTTCAGCGCCGCATAGTCGAAGTCGTTCATCCCCGGCAGGAAGCAGCCGGTGATGTGGACGCCGTTCAGGGCCTCGGGAGCGCTGGCGAGCATTTCCCGCAGCGCCAGCGGCTCGCCGGTCCCGCCCTGGATGTAGACCCTCAGGCCAGGGCGGAATTCGGAGAGGAAGTCCTCAACAGGAGTCGGTTTCACGTCCCATCCCCCTTGCGGGGAGGGGGTAGGGGGTGGGGGTGTCTGCTGGTTGCTGGCCGGAAAGCCGAGGTTAGGTCAAGCCGGAAAGATCGGCGCGGGCGCCCCCACCCCCAACCCCTCCCCGCGGGGGGGAGGGGAGCGGGGTTTGCCTGAAATACCCCTGACGTCATCAAACCGGATCGTAGGGGAATACGCTCGCCGAAGCCCCCAGGTCGAAGAAGTCGTTCTTCATCGCCGGCAGGCAGACGTCCAGCAGGCTACGCGGGGACCACCCGCTCTCGGTGGCCGCCATGGAGCGGATCGGCCGCGGCTGATCGAACAGCACCACCTCGTTGCCACGCACGCCGAAGATCTGGCTCGAGACGTCCTTGGCCTCCGGGCTGGCCAGCGCCACCGCCAGCTGCGCCACCTGGTCGGCGCGCATGGAGTTCTGCATCCGCGCCACGCGTTGGGCGGAGGCTTCGTCCTTGACCGGGATGGTGGCGATCATCCGCGTCCAGGCGAACGGGGCGATGATGTTGGAGCGGATATTCTTCAGCGCCCCTTCCATGGCCAGGATACGCGACAGGCCCATCACGCCCAGCTTCGCCGCCGCGTAGTTGGCCTGGCCGATGTTGCCGATCAGGCCGGACGTCGACGTGAAATGGACGTAGGACCCCTCCTGCTGGTCGCGGAAGTGCTCCACGGTGGCGCGGCTGACGTTGTAGGCGCCCCGCAGGTGCACCGCGATCACCGCGTCCCAGTCGGCATCGGTCATCTTGTGGAACATGCCGTCGCGCAGGATGCCGGCCGGGTTGATCACCGCGTGCAGGCCGCCGAACTCGTCCATGGCCTGCTGCACCATGTGCCGCACCGCGCCGATGTCGGTGACGCTCTCGGAGTTGGAGACCGCCTGGCCACCCGCGGCGCGGATCTCCGCCGCGGTGGCCTCCGCCGGACCGGCCGAGCCCTCGTCGCCCCCGGCCACCGAGCCGCCCAGGTCGTTGACCACCACCTTGGCGCCCTCGCGCGCGGCCAAGAGGGCGCACTCCTTGCCGATCCCGCCCGCCGCTCCGGTGATCAGCACCACCTTGCCGTCCAGCACGCCCATGGGATGTCCTCCGTTTGATTGCTGTGGGCGGCCTATCGCGAAAGCGAGGCCGGCTCAACGGTAACGCCAGGGGAGTGGTTAATTCGGCGACAGTTTACTTTCTTAGCTACGCTAAAAAGTAAACTGTCGCCGAATTAA
>DASVMY010000169.1:0-6669 GCA_036384135.1 Caulobacteraceae bacterium
GAGGACATCATAAGGGATCGGGTCCCTTAAGATATCGGCCTTTGGGTCACCTCGAAAACAGCCGATCCCAAGCTGATCAAATTCCGACTTCAGAAGGCGAGGCCGCGCCGCTCCGTGAGCGGATGACAGACCAGGCGCGAGCCGACTTGAGGTCGTTCAGGTTCTAGCGCCGCGGATAGCAGGCGGCTGAGGGATCATCATCTGTCTCGGATGGGATCGGGCAGACAGGCGGGGCTTGGTCGAGGAACCCGACAACCGGGCGCAGCCATTCATGACACGACGGATCGAGGAGGACTGGCCCTGTCCGCGTCTCCACCTGGCCTAGGCCCCCACGCGCTGGCTTGCCTCCAGGTCGAGGATGGATTGGCGCGCCATGCGCAGGATCTGGTCGGACCGGTCGGTGCCCTGGAACACGCGGGACAGGGTGATGGCGCCGACCATGGCGCACCAGGCGGCGACCGCAGCCTCCTCCGCCCCAGGGTCACCGCCCATGGCCTCGGTCATATCCTCGAAGCTGTGCTCCAGGCGTTTGGCCATGCGAACGCGGAGCTCGTTATCCTCGGCGCGGCCGACATCGCCGGCTAAGGCGGAGATCGCGCAACCCTCGCCAGTGGCGTCCCGGTGCGCGGGACTCAGATAGCGGTTCACGATCGACTTGACCGTGTTGCCGCCTTGGGCGGGATTGGCGGCGACGAACGCGGCTTCCCCGCGGTCGAGGGCCAGGTCGAGGGCCGCCGCGATCAGGGCCGCGCGGGACGCAAAATGGCCGTAGAAGCCGCCATGGGTCAGGTTCGCCGCCTTCATGAGGTCGGCGATGCTGACGCTGTCCAGGCCGCCCACGCGAATCTGTCGGGCGGCGGCGTCTAGAATGCGGTCCCGGCTCTCAGCCTTCTCCGCCCGTGAATGTCCCACGCCATCGGCTCCAATACGTGCTTGACGATCTGTATGTTGACCGTCATTTTGATCTGACTGCATGAGATATAACATGCAGGCCGCTGTACGCACAGCCCGCCAGCGCTTGGCGGGCTACGAGCCGTTTGGGAGGAGTGGAAGTGACCAGTGACGTTGCAAGCCTGGTCCCCCGTGAACAACCCAGCCACATCCTGAAGACTATCATCGGCAATCCCGACGAGCGGGGCGCTTTCGGTCCCGAGATGATGCAGGAGCCCTCTGCGGCCGTGGCCTATCTGGGTTGCCGGGAAGACCTGTGGGTCGGGGTGATCTGCGGCGAAGGCTCCCAATTCACCGCCGGGCTCGACGCGCCCAAGGTCTTCGGGCCAGCGACCACCGCCCGGCCACACCTTCATCGAAGCTGGCGACCGCGCCATCGTTTCACATATCCGCGGGCCATATATCCGCAGGCAAGTGCTCGACAGCCCGGACGCCAAGGCAGGGGACCCAGTCCTTCGTGGCGCGCCGCGCCGCCGTCCCCCGAGGCCGCCGACCACCGCCCGCCGCCGCCATCAGATCGGCGCCCGCCAGTCCGTGGGCGGATGGAAACGCCTCAAGGCGCTCGGGCGTGGCGCGACGACCGGCTGGACTTCGTCCGGGAAGCCATCTCCCTGGCGCAGGAGACCGCCCGATGTCCGGCGTAACCGCCCCGCTGGCCCTCGTGACCGGCGTGGGGCCGGGAACCGGGACCGCGATCGTACGAAGGCTCGCCCGCGAAGGCTATCGCGTGGCCATGCTCGCCCGCGACGCCGGCCGGCTCGCCGAGCTGGAAAAGACTTTCCCAGAATGTCGCGCCTTCCCTTGTGACGTGGCCGACCCCGCCGCCCTTGCGGCGACGCTCGACGCCATCGAGCGTGACATGGGATCGCCGGACGTCGTGGTCCACAACGCCGTCGCGGCGAACTTCGGGTCCTTCCGCGACATCACCGCCGAGGCGCTGGTCCATAATTTCCAGGTCAACACGGTGGCGCTGCTGCATTTGGCTCAGAAGTTCACCCCGGCCATGGTGGAACGGGGATCAGGGGCGATCGTGGTCACCGGCAACACCTCGGCTCTCCGCGGCAAGGCCAACTTCGCCGGCTTCGCGCCGACCAAGGCGGCCCAACGGATCCTGGCCGAGTCCATGGCCCGCGACCTCGGGCCGAAGGGTGTCCACGTCGCCTATGTGGTGATCGATGCGGTGATCGACCTCGAATGGACTCGCAAGCGCCTCCCAGACGCGCCCGACAGCTTCTTCATCCAGCCCGACGCCATCGCCGACGAGGTCTGGCACCTGGTCGGACAAGACCGGTCCGCCTGGTCTTTCAATGTGGAAATCCGCCCCTACGGCGAAACCTGGTGATGGCGGCGCGCGCCATCGCCTTCAGGAGACTTCGATATGGCTGACGGCCAAACTATCCGTGCGGGCGGCGAAATCCGGGTGGATCACGACGCGGGCATCACCCGGCTGACCATCGCGTCTCCGGGCAAGAAGAACGCCCTGAGCCAGGCCATGTATCTGGCGATCTGCGCCGCCTTGGATGCGGCGGCCGCAGCCGATGACGTCAAGGTCGTGGTCCTGCAGGGCGCCGACGGCGTGTTCACCAGCGGCAATGACGTGGCGGAATTTGGCGGGCCCGTGGGCGGCGGAAAAGTCCCGTCGATCCAGTTCCTGGAAACCATCGCCGCCTTTCCGAAGCCCATCGTGGCTCAGGTCGAAGGCCTGGCGATCGGGATCGGCAGCACAATGCTGTTGCATTGCGACCTGATCTACGCCGCCGAAGGGACTCGCTTTCAGCTGCCCTTCGTCAATCTGGGCCTGGTCCCCGAGGCGGCCTCCTCCTACCTGCTGCCGCGCCTCATGGGCGCCGCGCGGGCGTCGGAACTCTTGCTGCTCGGCGAAATGTTCTCCGCCGCCGTCGCCCAAGAGGTGGGTCTCGTCACCCAAGTGCTCCCCGTGCAAGACCTCGCGGCCCACGTCCAGGCGCGGGCGGTTGCGCTGGCGGCAAAGCCGCCGCACGCGTTGCGGCGAACCAAGGCGCTCGTGCGCAGCCTGCCCGCCGGGATCGTGTTGGGCCGCATCGCCGAGGAAACCGAGGTCTTCAGCGCCTGTGTCGCGGGACCGGAATTCGCCGAGGCGCTCGCCGCGTTCCAGGAAAAACGGCCTCCGGATTTCTCGAAGCTCTAAGGCGCCACACCATGCCGCTCGAACATCACAGCTTCGCGTCGCCGGGTCTGGGCGCATGACCCCGACCCGGGATCTCCTGACCCTGCTGGCGGGACGCAGCCTGCCGACCTTCCGCCTCATGGAGATGCAACCCGCGCGCTTCGACCCGGAGCAGCGTCGCCTCTCGGTGTCCGCCCATATCGGGCCCGAGTTCGCCGACGGTCGCGGCCTGCTGCGGGGCGGCTTCTCCGCCCTCTTGCTGGACGATGTCATGACCGGCGCGGCGATCCTGACCCTTGGGCCCGAGACCACGCCCCGCCTCGTGTCCCAGACCTTCAACTGCCTGATGGACGCGGGCCCCGGCGAGTTCACCGCCGATGGCTGGGTGGTGACCCTTGGACCTACGCACTGCCTGGCGAAGGCGGAGTTGCGCGGGCCCACGGGCGACCTCGTGGTGGTCGCGCAGGGCATCCTGGACCAGCATCCGGACGAGGCGTAACGCGCTTGCGCACGATGCTGGCTCATCGCGGTTCGGCCGGGGCCCAACAAACGCCGGCGTGGCGCGCGCACAGGATTCTGCGCCACCGCCGGATGGCGGGACGCGCCGCCCCAGAGGGCGCATAATGGCCTGGCCGCGACCGACATCCTCAGCCCTCGCGCTGTTCAGGCCGACCGCGCGATGACGACGAAAAGGCGGCTTCCGGCGCTGGAGAACCACCCCGATGGCGGACATGGGTTGGACTGACGACAAGCCGGCGATCACCCGATCGCCCCGCCCCGCGACCACCGGGTCGCGGCCGAGGGCGGGGCGATGACCGCGGTCGGATGGGACCTCTTCAGGCTGTTCTTCTCGGTGGCGGAGACCGGAAGCGTCAACCGGGCCGCCGTCATCTTGGGTATGAGCCAACCGACGCTCAGCCGCCGGCTTCGTGAGTTGGAACACCATCTCGGCGCGCCCCTGTTCTTCCGGACCCCCTCGGGCGTGCGGCTCACCCAGGAGGGCGAGGAACTGTTCAGTTCCGCCGGCGCCGTCTACGCCACCTTCGAGTCCTTCCAAAACGAGTTCCGGGAGCGGATGGGCGCGCGATCCTCGCTCATCAAGATCTCGGCCACCGAAGGCCTCACCCGCCATTGGCTCATTCCCCGCGTCCCCGGCCTGCGCGCCCAGATCCCCGGGCTCTGCGTCCAGATCGACGCCAACATCCAGCAGCAGAGCCTGACCCAGGGCGACTTGGATTTCGTGATCCGCATGGGGGACCCAGGGGAAAGCGAACTGATCGGCCGCCGCATGGGCGAGGTGGACTTCGGCCTCTTCGCGGGCGCGCCCTATCTCGCCCGCCGCGCGCCGCCCGCCTCACTCGCCGAGCTCTATGACCATGATCTGGTCGGCGGAATTTCCGACCTTGCGGATTTCAAGAAGCTCGAGCCCAAGGACCGCGCCTTGCAACGCTTCTGGCATGCGGCCCTGGTCACCAATGCGGTTGCGCGGCTCTACCCGATGGCGGCGCAGCATGCAGCGGTCGCCGAGGGGTTGGGGCTGGCGTTGCTCGCGGCGCCGTTCGCCGAGGCCGAAGGGCTCATCCGGGTCTTGCCGCAGGAAAGGATGTCCATTGATCTCTGGCTTCTTCGGCGCCGCGAGAGCGACCTGCGGCGCCTGACGCGCGAGGTCGGCCGGTATCTGGAGCGTGAACTCACCGCATCGCGGGCCTGGCTCAGCGGCCGCTACACCAGGGAGGGCGCCGCGCCGCCGGCGCTGGCGACCACCGCCACGCATCCGGACCACCGCCCCTGAACCCTTGATCCGGCCCCCGGGCGCCCACCCGGGTTCCGGCCTTCGGGCAAGGCGGCGGCCCGTTATTCAGCTGTGGGCAGGGGCTATGCCCGATCTTCTGTAGCTGGTGGGCGGGTTTGGCTGGAGTTTGCCGGCCGCAGTCTGGGCTGCCTCAGGAGGCCGGGAGGCCGCCGCGGCGCGCGGAAGAACACGATCTCGGGCGTCCGCGCCTGTCTTGCGCCGCAGCGCCTCACGGTGGCGACCGAGACGGCCGAAGATTCGAGCTAGGGAGCATGGACATGAGCGAGAAGAAGGGGTTCGCCCTCATCACCGGAGCCTCATCGGGGATCGGCGCGGCCTATGCCGCGCGTCTCGCCGAACGGGGGCATGACCTGATCCTGGTGGCGCGGCGACGCGACCGGCTGGAGACGTTGGCGGCGCAACTGCGCCAGGACCACGGCCGGCTTGTGGAAATCCATCCCGCCGACCTCGGCGACCCGGACGATCTGGCGCGGATCGAGGCCCTCCTGCAGACCCGCGAGGATATCACCGTCCTGGTGAACAATGCCGGCCTCGGGGCGGGCGCCCCCAGCGTGTCGGCGGACGCCGCCGCCGTGGAGACCCTGATCAAGATCAACGTGCTCGCCCTGACCCGGCTGTGCCTGGCGACCACGCCCCGGTTCGCGGCGCAGGATCGCGGGCTGATCATCAATATCGGGTCGGTGATCGGCGTGATTCCCGCCCCGACCTCGGCCGCCTACAGCGGATCCAAGGCCTATGTGATGAATTTTAGCCGGTCGCTCCAGATCGAGTTCTCCAAGACCAATGTGAAAATCCAGTTGGTCATGCCCGGCCCCGTGCGGACCGAGTTCTTCGGCGACAAGCCGCCGCCCTTCCCCGATGAGCTGTTCATGTCGCCCGAGACCCTGGTCGATATCGGCTTCCGGGCGCTCGACCAGGGCGAACAGATCTGCTGGCCGACCCTGCACGACCTGCAGACCTGGACGACGTTCGACGACGCCCGGCGCGTGCTCGTCCGAGCGATCAGCCAGAATGCCATCCCGCCGGACCGATATGGCCTGACCGTCCCCGAAACGGCGGCGTGATCCCATTGCGCCCTTAGGGTCGGAACATGGCGGACGCCGGCGGATCTGTTCGTCGAGGCGACCTCAGCCGGCGCTCGGCGCGCCCCTCAACCCCTGCCTCTGATCTGGAGTCCCGCCTTGGGCGATGTGATTAAGACCGAACTTCGTAACGACGTCGCCATTGTGCGGATTGATGGCCCGCCGGTGAATGCGCTCGGGCACGCCGTGCGCGCCGGGCTCAAGGCGGCGTTGGCGCAACTTGCGGCCGATGACACCGTGCGCGCCATCGTTCTGGTGGGCGAGGGCCGCACCTTCATCAGCGGCGCCGACATCCGCGAGTTCGGCCAGCCTGCCCAGGCGCCGGGGCTCGATGAGGTGATCGACGCCCTTGACGACAGCCGCAAGCCGGTGGTCGCCGGGATTCATGGCGTAGCCCTGGGCGGCGGGCTGGAAGTCGCCTTGGCCTGCCATTTCCGCGTTGCGACGGCCGACGCCAAGCTGGGCCTGCCGGAAGTGACCCTGGGCCTTCTGCCGGGCGCCGGCGGCACCCAGCGGCTGCCGCGCCTGGTGGGCCCCGCCCTCGCCGTGAAGATGATCGCGGGCGGCGCGCCGCTCTCCGGCCGACAAGCGCTCGAGGCCGGAGTGATCGACGAGGTCGTGGACGACCCGGTGGCTGGCGCTGAGGCCTTCGCCCGCAAGGTCCTGGCCGAAGGCCG
>DASVMY010000170.1:0-8402 GCA_036384135.1 Caulobacteraceae bacterium
CCCGCCGCGCACGCCCTCGCGCGCGATCAGGCTAGGCGTTTGACAAACCTCTGTTAGGTTTCGAACCGACGGGGGCCGACTCGACGGGGACGGCGGCGATTGGGGTGCGCGCGTCAAGCGCCAAGATGAACGAACCGGCCGACTTCGATCTCAAGACCACGGACAAGGGGCCTGTCGCCACCCTGGTGGGCGACTGGACGGCCGTGCGCATGGGCGAAGGCAATGAGCGGCTGACCAAGGTGCTTCGTGGAACCCGCGGCGTCACCGTCGACATGTCCAACATCGGCCGGCTCGACACCTCCGGCGCCTACGGCGTGCTGATGGCCATGGCCGCCAGCGCCGCGCCCGGCGAGGTCGTGGCCAGGCCCGAGCTGCGCCGGCTGATGGACCTGGTGGCCGCCGCCACCAAGGCCGAGCCGACTCCCGCCAAGACCCGTCGGCCGCTCCACGAGCTGTTCGAACGGATCGGCAAGGGCGTGGTCAACCTGGGCCTCGACGCCTTCGATCTGTTCGTCTTCAATGGCCACCTGATCGTGGCCGTGGGCCGCGCCATCGCCAATCCCCGGCGCGCCCGCTGGGCCTCGGTGTTCTCCCTGGCCGAACGGGCGGGCCTCGACGCCCTGCCCATCGTGGCCACCACGACCTTCTTCATCGGCGCGGTGGTGGGGCTGCTGGGCGCCAACATGCTCACCAACTTCGGCGCCCAGGTGTTTGCCGTGGACCTGGTGGGCATCGCGGTCCTGCGCGAATTCAATATCCTGATCACCGCCCTGCTGCTGGCCGGCCGATCCGCCTCAGCCTTCGCCGCCGAGATCGGGGCGATGAAGATGAAGCAGGAGATCGACGCCATGCAGGTGCTGGGAGTCGACCCCTTCGACGCCCTGGTCTTTCCGCGCTTCATGGCCCTGCTGTTCACCATCCCCCTGCTGACCTTCGTGGCCACCATAGCCGGCCTGATCGGCGGGCTGGTGGTTGTCTGGTCGCAGCTGGACATCGGCCCGACCATGTTCCTCAGCCGCCTGCTGGAAAACGTCGGCGTCAAACATTTCTGGGTGGGCATGTCCAAGGCCCCGGTGCTGGCCATCGTCATCGCCGCCATCGGCTGCCGCCAGGGGATGGAAGTGGGTGGCGATGTCGAGTCCCTTGGCCGGCGGGTCACCTCCGCGGTGGTGCACGCCATCTTCGCCACCATCCTGATCGATGCGATCTTCGCCCTGATCTATATGAAGCTGAAGATATGAGCATCGCGCGCGAAGACGCCCTGGATCGCGACGCGCCGCCCATCGAGGTGCGCGGGCTGACCTCGCGCTTCGGCGATCATGTGATCCACGACAACCTCGACCTGATCATTCCCCGCGGCGAAGTGGTGGGGGTGGTGGGCGGTTCGGGCACCGGCAAGTCGGTGCTGCTGAACACCATCATCGGGCTGAAGCAGCCCGATGGCGGCTCGGTGAAGATCTTCGGCCAGGACATCCGCTACGCCCGCCGCCGGCAATGGACCGCCATCGAGCGCCGCTGGGGCGTGCTGTTCCAGCAGGGCGCCCTTTGGTCCAACCTGACGGTCAAGGAGAACGTCGCCGCGCCGCTTTTTGAGCACACCGATATGGGGGCTCGAGAGATCGGCGAACTGGCCGACCTGAAAATCGCCCTGGTCGGCCTGCCGGCCGGCTCCGGCGCGCTGAAGCCCTCGGAGCTGTCGGGAGGCATGATCAAGCGCGCCGGCCTGGCCCGCGCCCTGGCCCTGGACCCGGAGCTGCTGTTCCTGGACGAGCCGACCTCCGGCCTCGATCCGATCAGCTCGGCCGCCTTCGACGAACTGATCGACGATCTTTCGGACAGCCTGGATCTGACCGTCTTCATGATCACCCACGACCTCGACAGCCTCTATGCGATCACCGACCAGGTGGCCGTCCTCGCCGACAAGAAGGTGGTGGCCATGGCGCCGGTCCACGAACTGGAACAATCCGATCATCCCTGGATCCAGGAGTATTTCCTGGGGACCCGGGGCCGGGCCTCGGCCGAGGCCAGGGCGGCGGCGGCCAGCCGCGGGGGGACACGCTGATGGAGCGCAACGCCAACTATGCCCTGGTGGGCGTGGTCTCGACGATCCTGCTGATCGCCGGGATCATCTTTGTCGTCTGGCTGGCCCAGTTCAACCTGCACCAGCAGTTCGACAACTACGTCATTTCCTTCAAGGGGCCGGTGCGCGGGATCTCCAACGGCGGCGAAGTCCACTTCAACGGCATCAAGGTCGGGGAAATCTCCAAGATCGCCCTGAACGAGAGAGATCCCACCCTGGTGGACGCCACCATCAAGATCACCTCAGACGTCCCGATACGCCAGGACTCCGTGGCCACCCTGGAGCCGCAGGGCATCACCGGTGTGAACTATGTCCAGATCGGCGCCGGCACGCCCGCCAAGCCCCTGCTCAAGGACCTGCCGCACCCCAACACCAAATATCCGGTGATCCTGAGCCAGCGGGACGCCTTCTCCGACCTGCTGTCGGGGGGCAGCGCCGTCGTCGCCAAGGCCATCGAATCCCTGAACCGCGTCAACCGGGTGCTCTCGGACCAGAACATCAAGACCTTCAGCGCCGCGCTCAGCGACGTTCAGGCGGTGACCGCGGAACTGCGGGCGCGCAAGTCGGTAATCGCCGACGCCGACAAGGCGCTGCAGAGCGCCGACCAGGCCGCCCAGCAGATCCGCGACCTGGCCAAGTCCAGCCAGGGCCTGGTGCAGGGCGACGGCGCGCGGGCGGTGCGTAAGCTGGGCGACGCCGCCACCGAGATCGAGGCGGCCGCCAAGGACGTGCGCACCCTGCTGGCCAAGCTGGAAGGGCCCACCGGCGACTTCGCCAAGACCGGCCTGCCGCAGATCGAGTCGACCCTGTCCAGCCTGCAGCGGACCACCGACCACCTCGACCGGGTGCTCGACGAAATCCAGCAAAGTCCCCAGGGTCTGCTCAGTAAACCCCCATCCAAGGAAGTCGAGGTGAAGCCGTGAGCAAGATCGGATCGCTCGTGCGGGTCGGAGCGGTCGCCCTGGCGGCCGCGACCCTGTCGGTGACGTTGGCGGCGTGCGTGTCGGTGTTCCCCAAACAGTCGCCGGCCAACCTGTTCCGCTTCGGCATGACGTCGGCGTCCCCAGCCTTGGCCGCCGCCACCACCACGACGGGCGCCGAGCGTTTCGGCGTCCTGGACACCATGACCACCTTCGACCGCGCCGCCGCCGGCGACCGCATCCTGACCGTGTCGGGCAGCGAGGCGGCCTATATCAAGGGCTCCCGCTGGCTGGCCCCGGCCAACATCCTGTTCGACGAGGCGGTGACCCGCGCCTTCGACGGCTCGGGCGGCCCGGCGCGGCTGATCACCCACGGCCAGGTGGTCCGCGCAGACTACGTGCTGAAGCTGGACGTGCGCGCGTTCGAGGCCCGCTACGACCACGGCGACAAGGCCGCACCGACCATCGTCGTCACCGTCCACGCCGACCTCGACCGGGTCAGCGACCGCCTCTCAGCCGGCAGCCGCACCTTCGAAGCCAGTGTTCCGGCCTCCGACAACCGTGTCGGCGCCATCGCCGCCGCCTTCGACCAGGCGGTGACCAAGGTGCTGGGCGACCTGGTGGCGTGGACCGACGGCAAGGGACAGGGCTAGGGGGGGCGCTGCGGCTTCAAGTCCCCATCACACGAACGCCCGCAGCAGCTGCTCTCCCTTTCCGTCACCCCGGCCGAAGCGCAGCGCAGAGCCGGGGCCGACCGCTCCGCGCCAAGACGAACTCCAGCGAGGAGCCGGCCCGGCCGGCCCCGGATCGGCGCCGCGGACGCGGCTTGTCCGGGGTGACGGACGTTCACGAGCGCGCCCCTGCCCGCTCGCTGCGGCCCTATGGTCCCTCGACATGCCGCGAGGCTCGGTCTACCCCTCAACCTATCGCGGGCCATGGATTTCCGGGCGCCCGCGGCTGAGAGACGTTCGCGCTCCCGCCTGTCAGGCTCAAGAGCGTAAACCCCGGTGGACTACCAGCTTCATATCCTCGACAGCGGCGGCCAGGTCGCCAACCTGATCCGCCTGGACTGCGACGACGACTACCATGCCCTGGTGGTGGTTTCGCTTCGCCTGGCCGGCCGGGCCGCCCAGCTGTGGCAGAGCAACCGCATGGTCGGCGCCTATGCCGCTGTGCGTCCACAACCGCCCACCTTGGCGCGGAACCCGCGGCCATGACGCTCTCCGAGGGCGAGCTGGCCGCGCTCAAGAACCTGGCCAGCAAGCACAGCGGACAGGAGGTGGGCTGGATCAGCATTTCCGACGCCCGCTCCCTGACCGACCAAGGCCTGGCCGAGCGCGTCGACAGTGGCTGGCAGATCACCCAGAACGGCCTGGCGGCTTTCAAGGCCCTGGCGGAAGGCGCGCCTCCCGCCGCCGACGGCGCCCACCAACTGATCAACCTCGCCGACCACACCCGCGACTAGACCCTGTTCCCGAGGACCTGACCCGATGGCCAGAGAAACCGTGCACCTCATCCAGGCCTATGTTGCCGGCCGGGGCCAGGGCCTGAAGGCGGAGCCGCCCGTCGCCTGCCAGTCGGCCGAGGAGGCCCGCCGCAAGGCCGAGCGCCTCTCTGAACACCGGCTGGGCGTGGTGGCCTTCTCAGCCTCGGCCGATGTCGAAATGGGCGACTACGACGACAATCCGGTGATCCTGTTCAAATCCGGCCGATTGCCCCCGCCCTACGACGAACTGTAGCAACACAATCGCCCGCGGGCCGACCTGCCCGTGCTAAGGGCGGCGGACGCGTACACCTGGGGGACCGCATGAAGCCGATGATCATCAAGCCCGGCCTTAGGCGCAGCGACGCCAAGGCGCCGACCTTTGCGCCGCCCACGCCCAAGGTCACCCGCCAAAAGCCGGCCAAGGTGCTCACCGCCGCCGAACGCGCCGCCTTCCTGGCGTCCAGGCCGGACCTGAAATCAAAGGGTTGAGCCGCCGCTCAGAGCCTGTCCCGTTTTGATGGAACCATCAAAACGGGAGAAACAGGCTCGATTCTTGAGTTTGCGAGCACGATTCAGACTTTTGTCGGTTCCGACAAAAGTCATCGTGCTCTAGGTCAGCATCGGCGCCATCTGCGGGTCGGCCTTCTCCATTGCGCGGCGATAGGCGGGACGGGCGCCGACGCGCTGCAGATAGGCCAGGATGTTGGGATAGGGCGCCAGGTCGCGGGGGATGAAGGCGCGCATGGTGGTCAGGTTGAAGACCATGATGACGTCCGCCGCCGTGAAGTCCTCGCCGGCGAAGTAAGGGACCTTGCCCAGCCGGTCCTCCACCAGGGTCCAGCCGCGCTCGCCGCGGGCGCGCATGAACTGGGCGCGGGGGCTTTCCTCAACGCCTTCGGCCTTGGGCGGTTGCTGCGCCGGCAGCATCGAGGCGTTGGCGAAGTGGAACCAGAACAGGTAGTCGGCGAAGTTCGGCGCGTCCGGACCCACCGCCAGCCGTCCCTGGCCGTATTTGCCGATGATGTACTGGATGATCGCCCCGGACTCCGGCAACACCACCTCGCCGTCGGTGATGATCGGCGCCGTGCCCAGAGGGTGCAGCGCCTTGTACTCCGGAGGCCCCATGCCCCGGCCGGGCGGGATACGGTCGTAGCGCTTGAGGTCGTAGGGAATTTCCAGCTCCTCGCACAGCCAGACGATGCGTTCGGACTGCGAGACGCCGAGGTGGTGGACGGTCAGCATGGCGGGGCCTTTCAAGATGTTCGCCGCGCAGGCATAGACGCGCCCCTCTGCGCCTGCATAGCGATATCGACGCGGCCAGCCCTTGCCCGTGGCCCGGTGGGCGGGCAGGCTGAACCCTGGGATGCGGCAGCAGGCCGGGACTGGGGGTTCGGGCGTTGGAGGATCGGGACGACACCGCACGGCTGATGCACTGGCAAATCAGCGGCGAGATTCCCGACGGCTATCTCGACGCCATGACCCAGCATCCCCTGTTCAGCGTCGCGGCGCGGCGGTTGGCGGCTGGGATGCTGGCCGCGGCCGAAAGCGACAGGGCCCTGGACAGCATGGTCAAGGACGCCGGCCGCTTCGCCGCCGCCACCTGGGCCCTGCAGTTGCACGCCACCGGCGGCCTGACCCTGCCGCGCCTCAAACGGCTCTGCGCCGCCTCGGGCCTGCTCAGCCCGGGACGGGCGCGGGCGGTGCTGCTGTTGCTGCAATACCTGGGCTATGTGCGTCCGACCCAGGGCCGCGCGCGCAACGAGCCAGCGCGCTACGACCCCACGCCGGCCCTGCTGCAGGCCTATCGCATCCATGTGCGCCACGCCCTGGAGGCGTGCCGGATACTTGAGCCCTGGGTGGACATTGTCCTGGCGCGCCTGGACGAACCGGGGGTGGTGGAGACCTTCGCCAAGCTGCAGGGTGAGGGGCTGCTGATCGCGGTCGTCGCCACGGACCTGAACTCACCCTTCATCCGCATCGTCGGCCAGCGCCACGGCGGCATGCAGATTCTCCACTGGATCATTCAGTCGGTGGAGGACGACGGCGCCTTTCCGCCCAGCCGCTCGGCGCCGGCCTCCGCGACGGCCGTCGCGCGGCGACTGCGGGTTTCCCGCGCCCACGTCAAACGCCTGTTCAGCGACGGCATGCGCGAGGGCCTGCTGAGCCAGGCGGAGGACGGATCGATCCTGTTGCCGCCGGCGACCCGGCAGGTGGTGGAAGCCGTCTACGCCACCCGTCTGATCGGCTTCCTGGTCTGCGCGGCCAAGACCGCCGTGGAGATGCAGGCGGCTTGGCAGGCGCCGGCGAGCGCGGCTCTGGTGTAGCCATTCCCGCCTCTCACCAGCGCCCGAATGAACCGGCGCGGCCGCCACGCGTTGTGACGCTTGGACAGAGACATTTTTACGAAAACCGGGTGCGGCCGGGCGGGCCAGTCACCCTGCGTTCAGCTTCGAAAGACGACCTTGTCGCCCAACATGATTTCACAGAGCGGACCTTGTCCATGACCGTCAGCCGTCTCGTCCTCAGCCTTCTGACAACCAGCGCCGCCGTCGCGGTCGCCTCGGCGGCCATGGCTGATCCGCCCGGCCGTGTCGGTCGGGTGAGCTATGTGGAAGGCGATGTATCCTTCACCCCGCCCGGCGAAACGGACTGGACCGACGCCTTGCGCAACTTCCCCGTCGCGCCCGGGGAGTCGTTCTGGACCGGGGATCGCGGCCGGGCCGAGCTTCAGGTGGGCGCACTCGAGGCGCGGCTGGACAGCCAGACCGAGCTGGACGTGTTGAGCCTAGACTATGGTCGGACGCGCCTGGCCCTGCCCCAGGGCTCCATGGACCTGCGGGTCTGGCGGGTCCCGCGTGGCGGGGTGCTGATCGCTACTCCCGCGGGCGACGTCCAGATCGATCAGGCCGGCGCCTATCGCATCGACGTCGGCGCGCAGACCGACGACGGCTACTATCCGCCAGTGCAGGTGACGGTTCTGGAAGGTTCCGCCCTGACCCCCGGCGCCGAGGGCTTGGAGCGGGTGGAAGCCGGCGAATCGGCCCTGATCTACGCCGGCTATGATCCCCAGTACGATGACGCCCAGGACGCGGCCATCGACGACTGGGCCCGTTCGCGGGAAGCCCGGGAGCACTGGGCCCGGAGAGTCTCCGACGATGACGACGCCTTTACCGGCTATGACGACCTGGCGGTCTACGGCCAGTTCGTCATCGATCGAGACTATGGCGAGGTCTGGTATCCTCGCAACGTGCCCAGCGACTGGGCCCCGTACCGCGACGGGCACTGGGCCTATGTCCAACCCTGGGGCTGGACCTGGATCGACGACCAGCCGTGGGGGTTCGCGCCGTTCCACTACGGTCGCTGGGCCCAGATCAACAACCGCTGGGCCTGGGTGCGCGGGCAATACGACCGCGAACCGGTGTATGCGCCCGCGCTGGTGGCGTTCATCGGCGGCGGCGGACTGAATTTCGGCCTGTCCATCAGTGGTTCAGGGGGGGGCTGGCGCGGCGGCGGTGTCGGCTGGGTGCCGCTGGCGCCGGACGAGGTCTATCGGCCCAGTTACCAGGTCAGCGAAACCTATGTTCGGCGGGTCAACATTACCAATGTCCGTCAGACGACCATCAACAGCATCACCATCAACAACCCCACGACTGTGAACCAGTACCGCAATGTCGGGGCGGCCACGGTGGTGCGCTCCGACGCCTTTACCCACGGCGCCCCGGTGCGCGGCGCGACGAGCCCCCTGCCCCCGCAGGCCCTGGGCGCGGCTCCGATCACTACCCAGATCAGCAACCTGGCCCCCGACCGTGCGGCCCGGACCGGCGGCGCCAAGCCGGGAGGCGCCCAACCTGGACCAGGCGCACAGGGTGGCCCGCTGCCCAGCGCCCAAGGCCAGGGGCCGATAGCCCCCTCCAGG
>DASVMY010000171.1:0-6299 GCA_036384135.1 Caulobacteraceae bacterium
CCTTCTCCCCTTGCGGGAGAAGGTGGCTGCGAAGCAGACGGATGAGGGGTCGCGCCGGCGATTGTGGATTGGCGTCAGCAGCTTAGCCCGAGAGGATTCGTCGACCCCTCATCCGACCCGCTGCGCGGGCCACCTTCTCCCGCAGGGGGAGAAGGGAGAGGGGCGGCCTCAGTCATCCCGTAACACGCTGGAATTTTGGGTGTTTCTGAGATGTGTGAATCGCCTAGCCGCAAGCGGGGGAAGGATTGGGGCTCGCGCCCGCCTTTTCTCCCCGCGTCGTCAGAAATCCTGGATTTAATTCCTACCAAGTTTATAGACTATATCTCGCGTCGCCCACCGCCGTGAGATCGCCGCCCCATGAACGCCATCGGACCCATCGCCAGGTCGCCCGCTTCGGGAGAATACGACTACGCGGGCCTGGGTATCGAGCCTTTGGGGCCGGTGCTGGGCGCGGAAGTCTCCGGGGTCGACTTGCGCGAGCCTCTGGACGGCGAGGTGGTGGCGGCCATCCACGCGGCGCTGCTGGCGCACAAGGTGCTGGTCTTCCGCGACCAGGACATCGACCACGACCAGCACCTCGCCTTTGGCCGGTGCTTTGGCGAACTGGAAAGCCATCCGGTGATGGCGCATGTGCCGGGCTATCCGCAGATCCTGCACATCGAACCGGGCGACACCGAGCCGGTGAGCGTCCAGACCCTGCCGACGCGCCGGCCGGAGAACAAATGGCACGCGGACGTGACCTTCCGCGAGCAACCGTCCATGGCCGGCGTCCTGCGCGCGCGCCGCCTGCCCCCGATCGGCGGCGACACCCTGTTCGCCGATATGGAGGCGGTGCTGGCCGACTTGCCCAAGGACCTGCGCGCCCGCCTCTCGCACCTGAAGGCCGAGCACGACATCCTGCGCACCTATGGCCACCGGGTCAGCGAGAGCCGCCGCGCCGAATTGCATCGCCGGTTTCCGCCCCAGGCCCATCCGGTGGTGCGCACCCATCCGGAGACCGGGGTCAAGAGCCTGTTCGTGAACCACGAATTCACGACGCGTATCCTGGGAATCGAGGCGGCGGAGAGCGCCGCGCTGCTGGCCATGCTCACCGATCGGGTGAAGGCGCCGGAGTACCAGCTGCGCCTGAGGTGGTCTGCCAACGCCGTGGTGTTCTGGGACAACCGCTGCACTCAGCACTACCCAGTGCTGGACTACTGGCCGATGGAACGGGTCATGGAGCGGGTGACGGTACGCGGCGACCGGCCTTTCTGAGCCATAGAATTCCTATCCGCCAAAAAACGAAATGTGGGTACGCAGATATATCGAGAGACGCTAGAAGGCTGACAGTCCCTTCTGGGGGCGTTCCTCCCGAAATTTCCTGGCCGCGCCCCCTGGTGCGGCCTTTTTTCGTCTGGGGCAGGCGTCCCCCTACTCCTCCGCCGCCACGCCGCGGGTCACCGGCGCCGTCCAGTTCTCGTCCAGGCTTTTCAGCGGATGGGAAGCCGTCACCTGGCCCATAAAGGGGGCCATGATGCCGTAGCCCAACAGGGTCTTCAGCTCTGGGGACATGGCGCGCACCCGGTCCTTGGGGACCGACAGGTAGAAGTTTTCCTGCGTCCGGGCCCAGGGCTCGCAATACTGGTTGGTGAAAGCCAGGCGGGGAGCGGTGCTCTGGTTGGCGCCGGCGCCGTGGATCAAGGTTCCCTGGAAGACCGCGATGGCGCCCGCCGGCATGGCCAGCTTGAACATGCCGTCCATCAACGGGATATGCCGGCCCTGGGCGATGGCGTCGCGCACTGCAATGCCCTCCTGCCCCCACCGATGGCTGCCAGGCAACATCACCGTGCCGCCGTTTTCCGGGGTGAAGGCGTCGATGGCCCCGATCACGCTCATGCTGATCGCCGGGCGGGGCCTGGCGAATGGGTAGAAACCGTCGTCGAAATGCAGCGCCTGGGCCGCTTCGCCCGGATAGATGCAGATGGCGTGGCTGGCGCTGAGCAGGTAGCCGGGCCTCAGGAAGGCGTCCAGCAGGGACAGCAGCCGCGGATCATCGGTGATGTCCTCGAACACCTTGCCCCGCGCCACCATGGTGTAGACGCGTTCGGTGGTGAAACCCTCGAAGGCGTTGCGGCCGCGATAGGTTCCCAGGAACGGCGCGATCCCGGCCCGAAAAGCCGCCAGGCGGCTGGCGTCCAGGAAGTCCTCGACGATGGTGTAGCCGTCGCGGTGGAGGCGCTCGATATGGCTGGTGGGGTCGAATCCCGCCGGCAGGGCGCGGCCGATCTGGGTGTTCCCGTCCACAGCGGGTCCTCCATCTGGTCTGGTGTCTTGGTTTGGGCGATCGTGGCGCCGCCTTGATCTATTGTACCACGCTAGGCCTGGTCTTTCGGGGTTGCTAGCGCCCGACGCGTGGCCGCAAGCTGGACCGTCAAAATCGGAAGGTCATCCCCCCATGAGACCCGTGAAAAACCTGATGGCGGCGGCCGGCGCGGCCGCCATCGCCCTTTCCGCATCCCACGCCCTGGCCCAAGCCCCCACCGGATCGCCAGCGCAGGCCACCGCCGACGCCGTGCGCGCCGCCGACGCCGCCTTCGCGGCGCGGGCCCAGGTGGTCCCCGTGGCCCAGGCCTTCCGCGAATACATGGACGAGAAGGACGGCCTGCAGTTCAACGGCGGCGAGCCGACCCGCGGCTCCGCGGCCATCTATGCCGCCATGGGCGGGGACAAGCCCCAGAAGTCCAGGTTGGAATGGAGCCCCGTGGGGGCCTGGGGGGCCGCCAGCGGCGACATGGGCGTCACCACCGGGACCTGGAAGGCCAGCGCCGTTGACGGCTCGCGCCCGCCGATCACCGGGCGCTATGTCACCGTCTGGCGCAAGGACGCCAAGGGGGCGTGGAAGGGGCTGATCGACATCGGCAATCCGGACGATCCCCAGCCCACGCCGCCATCGGCGACCCCGGCCAAGCCGGCTCAATAGCCCTCAAGCCACCGCCGGCGCCCCCTCCGGCGTCCCCGCCGAGGCCTGGACCAGTTGCGAGCGGCGACGGCGCGCGCCGATGAGGCGCATGCTGGTGAACTGGACGGCGAACAAGGTCGCCTTGCTGGCCGTGCCCCACATGGACATGAACGCCGACCAGGTCAGGAAGCTGTAGTGCAGGGCGACGTAGACGTTCAGCGCCGCCGACAGGAACATCAGGCCCGACCAGACGAAGCCGAAGGCAAGGGCGATGTCGGGCACGATCTCCATGGCCACCTGCGGCAGGTAGCGGTTCATCCAGCCGGGCTTCAGCATGACGATGCCGACGATGGCGTAGATCAGGCTGGCCTTGATCATCACGAAGCGCGGATCGTGGGTGATCAAGCTGGCCGTGCCCGAAGCCACGACCAGGAACAGGCTCATCCACTGCATGGTGTCGATCGGCTTCTTCCTCCAGATCTGCCAGGCGAACTGGCCGACGCCGAACGTGACCCCCAGGGCCACGGAGATCGGAATGCTCCTTGTCGCCAGGTAGACGCCCAGGAAGATTAAGGTTGACGCCATGTCGAGGGCGAGGAACTTGCCGGAATGCCACAGGTTTTTCATCAGACGCGCCCCTCCTTGGTGGGCGCGTCGAACCTAGGCGGGGCGGGCCAAAACAGCGTAGGCCACCGGCGTAGCCAAACGCCCCATTCACGAAATTGACCGGGCCATTCGCGCTTCGTGAGCGGTCAGCCTTCTATCTTAACCCCAAAGCGCCTATATCGGGGGGGTTCGGACTCGTCCGATCTATGGGGATAAACGCGCGTGTAATAAGCGGACTGGACCCGGGTGCGATTCCCGGCGGCTCCACCAACATCCTTCCGCGTTATCGGCGGACTGGCGCGGGGCCGATCAGCATCGACAGACGTCTAAAGGCGTTGCTTTCTCTCGGCCTGACCCACCGTTCCGGGTCTTAAACTAAATGCGAACGATAACTTCGCTCAAGAGTACGCCCTCGCCGCGTAATGCGGTGCGAGTGAACTCGACCTAAAAGCCCTAGTGTCTTAGCAGCGCTAGGCGAGGCCCGGGAGGCGCCTGTCAACAGAAGCCTCCCACCTCATTCCCGCACGTTGGTGGCGCCTCCCTTCTTTTCGTGAAGAATGGCGAGCGCCTGTCAACAGAAGCTCCCCACCTATTCCCGACCGTTGGTGGCGCTCCCGTTCTTCAAGCAAGGACTTGCGAGGCGCCTGTCAACAGAAGCCTCCCACCTTCTCCTTCCGGCGTGGGTCGTGAAAACGGCAGAATCGTCGGCGTTCGGCATCAAATTTCAGAGCGTCCCCTTGTGTGGAATCCCGTGGGCGCTACGCTTGGCGCATGGCCAAGGACGATAAACCCAAGGACCTGATGCGCTACGAGGCGCTGCAGCAGGAAGCTCTGCGCGGCGTCGTCAAGGCGGCGCTGAAACGCGCGGCCTCGCCCGAGGGCCTGCCCAGCGACCACCACTTCTACATCAGCTTCCGCACCGACGCGCCGGGCGTCTCGGGGCCCAAGGATCTGCTGGCCAAATATACCGACGAGATGACCATCGTCCTGCAGAACCAGTTCTGGGACCTGGCGCCCGGTGAGACCTTCTTTTCGGTGACGCTGAAGTTCGGTGGCCAGCCCAAGAGCCTGGCCATCCCCTATTCGGCCGTGACGCGGTTCTATGACCCCAGCGTCCAGTATCTGCTGCAGTTCACACCGACGGAGGCGGCCGAAAACGCGCCTCAGCCCCAGGCCGCGCCCGCCGCTGTGCTGACGCCCAAGGCGGACCGGGCGCCCTCCAAGGCCGCCGCCCCGGCGCCGGCCGGCTCCGCCGAAGAGCCGAAGGTTGTTTCCCTGGATCAATTTCGAAAGAAGTGATTGCCGTGACAGATGCCGCCTCGGTTGCGCCCGAGACATTGCCCCCCGAGCCTCTATCCGACGACGCCATACTGCAGCGTTTCCTGCGGACCAAGAATCAACCGACCGGATCCCAGACCCTGGGCTTCCGGATGGTCAGTGTCAGCCAGGAGCGGATGGAGGTCGAGGTGGCCTTCGACGCCAAGGCCGAGCTGCTGTCCAACCCCATGAAGCAGGTCCAGGGCGGCTATCTCTGCGCCATGCTGGATGAATGCATGTCCGTGGCCTGCATGGTCGCGTCCAAGATGACAGCGGTGGCGCCCACGGCGGAGATGAAGACAAGCTTCTTCCGCCCGGCCGGCTTTGGCCCCCTGAAAGGCATCGGCCGCGTGGTGCGCTGGGGTAAAACCATCGCCTTCACCGAAGGTGAGCTCTACGATTCGGAGGGGCGTCTGGTGGCCAAGGCCACCGGCACGGCCGTCCCAACCCCCTTCAAGAACTACAAGTAGGCCGACTTGAAGCCCTGGGCCCTCTTCGCCGCCCTGGTCTCGAGCTTCCTGGCCGCCATCGTCCTGGCGCTGGCCGCCGCGCCGGCCGAGGCCGCCAGCCCCTTCAGCAACTGGGCGGCCATCGTAGTGGCCGGCGACTTCCACGCCGCCCATACCGACAACCCGACCGAGACCTTCGACAACGCCCGCCGCGACGTCTCCACCGCCCTGGAGAAGATCGGTTTCCTACCGGCCAACCTGCGGGAATTCTCGGTCCGCCCGGACCGCTACGCCGACACCAAGCCGCTGAAGTCGGACCTGCAGCCGATCTACGAGACCCTGCGCGACCTGACCGCCCACGCCCCCGGCGGCTGCCTGATCTACTTCACCTCCCACGGCGCGCCCGAGGGCCTGGTGCTGGGCGACAACCTGATGCCGCCGGGGATCATGGACCAGTTGATCACCCAGACCTGCGGCAGGCGACCGACGGTGGTGATCATCTCGGCCTGCTTCTCCGGCGTCTTCGTGCCGGTGCTGGCCGATGCGAACCGCATGATCCTGACGGCGGCGCGTCCCGACCGGTCGTCTTTCGGCTGCAGCGAGAGCGACAAATACCCCTATTTCGATACCTGCTTCCTCAAGGTGATACCCACGGTCCACGATTTCGCGGCCCTAGGCCCCGCCGTCCAGGCCTGCGTCGCCCAGCGCGAACGGGAGACCGGCTCCACGCCGGCGTCGGAGCCCCAGGTCTCCGTCGGCGCCTCCCTGCGCCCCACCCTTCCGCTCCTGGTCTTTCCTACCGGCTAGCGGCCCAGCCCGGAGCACTCTAGAAGATATGCGTTCGCGACGACGGGGGCTGCGTCCATGACGAACGAGTGGCGTTCCTCCGTATGTGGGCGCGCAGTATCTGGCGCTTTCCTGGCCGCGGCCGTACTGCTGGCCGGCCCTTCCGGCCGCGCGCAGGCGCCGCCGCCCGCGGCTGCGAGCCT
>DASVMY010000172.1:0-13175 GCA_036384135.1 Caulobacteraceae bacterium
CGCGTCTGGCCGCCGCCGTGCAGCAGCAGCACCGGCGCGCCCTCCACCGGCCCGTGGCGATCCACCGCCAGCCGCACGCCGCCGGCGCCGACCAGGAACTGTGGTTCACTCTCGGTGGCGATCTCGGTCATCGAGCCACTCCACAGGCCTCAACCGGGCAGCGCAAGCAGAATCCCGACTGTCCCGAAATCCATCGCGGCTGCGGACGCACGCTCGGTGATCGCCACGCAGACCGTCTCCGGCTGCATCTCCACCATGCACATGGCCCAGGAAAGCTGATGCAGGGCGTAGGCGCGAAGAGCCTCGTACGCCGCATCCAGGGTCGGCGGCGTCTCCACACCGAACTCGCCGAGCTTGGCCACATAGTGCGCGACAAGATCGCGGGCGCACCGGCGCCGATCCTCGACCGTAAGGCCGCTGACGATCAGGTTCGCCGGATCTTGCATGTAGTTGGCCACCTGCACGCACTGCCAGTCGAGCAGGCGGGCCTCGCCGCTGGGAAGGCTGTAGAGTTGCCCGAAATGGGCGTCGCCGTGGCTGAGCGCCCAGGGTTCCCGGCGCAGCCAGTCTCGCCGCAAGCTCGTGTGGGCTTTGAGCAGCAGGTCGCGGTCGCGGAGCGGGGGGGCCAGATGCTGGAAGCGCGGCAGCCTGGAATACTCCGCCCAGTGCGCTTCGTCATAGATCCAGGCCAGGCAGTCCGCGGCGTCGAACGATCCGCCCTGGCGCAGCCAATCGACGGCGTAGAGCTCCGGATTCATCCAGGAGGCCGCCTGATAACGGGCGATGGCCTCCAGGCCCCGCGCGATCAGGTCCGGCGAGCCGGCTGTCAGGGGATCGGCGAACCACGCCCCCTGCTTGCAGAGGTCGTCCAGGACGATGACGCTATTGCCGTCGTCATCGCTGTCGGCAAACAGGCAGTCCGGCGTGCGCGTCTCGAAACGGCCGCCGAAGTTTCGATAGAAGAAGGTCTCTCCGGCGTAGACCTTTTCCGTCCCGATCGCCTTGCTGTGCGGCTCAAGCCCCGTCTTGACCCAGACCGTCTGGGTTCTGGCCGCCGTGCGGCCTTCCGCGAAGCCGACATCCACCCTTATCTTGGTAGCCGTGCCATGGATGACATCGACCACGTTGGCGAACGCCACCTTGTCTTCCAAGACGGCGTCGAACCATTCCAGATTGATGTCATCGATGCACCGTGGAATGCGGACGCTCGGCCGGTCCATGCTTTCACCGTCTGTTGAGACTGCGGACTGTCGAAATCGCGGAAATCGGCCGATGGCCCATCGGTCGGCGATCAGTATTTGTACTGGACCTGGAGGGTGACGTTGGCGGGCTCTCCGTAGACAGCGCCGAAGCCGCCGGCGTTGGGAAGAACCTGGACCAGATAGACCTTGTTGGTCACGTTCCGGCCGATGACAGCGAAGGTCCACCGGTGTGACGGGTCCGTCCAGGCGGCGCGCAGGTTCAAGAGCCCATGGGCGTCATCCTTCAGCGTGTTGGCGAAGTCGAAGGACGACTGGGTCTGGTAGCTGCCGGTGGCGTTCAGCGCCAACGTACCTCCTAGGAGGTCGGTGTTGTAGTCCAGGGCCACGCTGGCGCTGAATTCCGGCGTTCGGGTCATCACCCCGCCGCTGACATCGGTGGTTCCGTTCACGACTCCGAACACCGGGCTGAAGGTCTGCAGCGCGGCGTTGGTGAAGTTGGTGTATCGGGCGTGGGTGTAGGCGGCGCCGACGTCCACCTGGAAATGATCGCCGAGGCGCTGCTGCCAGTGCACGTCGGCGCCGTAGAGCTCCGCGGACGGTGCGTTCTGCAGGAACGACAGTCCCCCCACGTAGGTCGCCACCTGGAGATTGGTGTAGTCGTAGTGGAAAGCGGAGATCTCTAGCCTCCACCCGTGGCCAGACACCTTGTAGCCGCCTTCCACGTCCTTGATCTTCTCCGGCTGCAGGGGCGTGTTCTGCGACAGGAAGCCGGAGGTGTTGTAGAGGCCGGACTTGGTGCCCTCGCTGTAGGACACATAGATGTTCGAATTGGGCGTCAGCGAATAGCGGACGATCACCCGCGGCGTGAAGGCATGGAAGTTCTTCCTCGCCGAAAGGCCGGTGGCGCCGAAGAAGCCGTTGGCGATGCTGGGATAGCTGGTGAAGTCGGCGCCGGCGCGGTCGATGGAATAGCGGCCGCCCAGGGTGAAGTGCCAGTTGCCGAGGTTGTAGGTGGCGTCGGCGAACACCGCGCCGGAATAGCTGAGCCCCGAAAAGCCCGAAAGCGCCTGGTCGCCGGTGCTGACATAAGCGCCGGCGGGAAACAGGTGCGTGACCGGATCGGGAGAGGCGCCGGTCAGCACGCCGCCGGGGCCGAAGGGTCCGTAGAGACCCAAGTTGAACGGGTTATAGGTCGTCTTGTCGTAGTAGTAGAACAGGCCCGCGACCCAGTCGATCGGCCCGCCACCGGAGTGGCTGAGGTCGAATTCCTGGCTGAAGGTCCGTTCGGTGTAGCGCCAGTCGGCGTTCTCCACCGCGGTCTGCGTCGCCGGCGACAGCGGCAGTGACCCGTCGGCGGGGAAGGCGGCGGCCAGTTCGTTCGTCGCTTCCCGGCCCTTGTCCCAGTTGCCGGCCGTGTAGGAGGTCAGGGTGGCGAAGCCCAGGTCCACCTCGCTCTTCAGCTCCACGCCATAGCCTTGCGCGACATGGGCGACGGGACCGGACAGGCTTACCTGCCTGGGGTTGCCGACGCTCAAAGGCACGCCGAACAGCGCGGCGACGGACTCGCCCTTGTAGGCGCTGGCGGCGTAGAGGCTTGGATCGTCGGTCCGAAAGCCGGTGAAGATCAGGGTGAACTTGGTCTTGTCGGTCGGCTCGTAAAGCAGCTTGAGGCGACCCGCGACGCTCTGGCTCTGGTTGGCGCTCTTGCCGGTCAGGATATTCTTGACCCACCCGTCCGACCGGCTGCCGCCGATGGAAAGGCTGGCGGCCAGCTTGTCGGTGATGCGGTCCGAGCCATAGACGCTGGCGGTGAAGGTGTTGAAGCTGCCGTAGCCCGCGCGCGCCTCCAGCTGGGGATCGAAGGACGGCGCCTTGGTGGTCACCACGATCGCGCCGCCGGTGGAGTTGCGGCCAAACAGCGTGCCCTGCGGCCCTTTGAGGACCTGCACCGAGTCGATGTCGATGAACTCGAAATCGTTGGACAGTGCGTTGGGCCGATAGACGCCATCGACATAGGTGGCGATGTTGGCGCTGGCGCCCGCGCCGGCGATGGCCGTGCCCACGCCGCGGATGGACGGCTGGAAGAAGGCGCCGGAGGAATCGACATGCAGGCCGGGCACGACGTGGGCGAGGTCGCCCATGTCGGCGACGCCGGATTTCTGCAGATTGCTCCCCGACACCGCGGTGACGGCGATGGGGACGTTAACCAGCGATTCCGACCGCTTCTGCGCGGTGACCACGACTTCGTTGACGGCCGTGGCGGCGGAAGGGGCCGGCGCCGCTGGCGGCTGGCTGGCCGCCTGAGCCTGCGCCGCCAACGGCGCCAAGGCTGAACCGGCGAGCGCCAGGGCCGCGAGGCTGGATTTCCGAGACATGTGCTTCCCCCAATTTTGCCGATGGGCTTAAGCACCGCCGCTTGGATTTCCTTGCGCGGGAACCCGATACGGCGATGACGGACATCTTCGTGCCTCGCCACATCACACTCGCTCCATCATTATCTAATGTCAATAGGCTGTAGCTATCGGAGAACTCGCTTCCAGCCACGAATCCGAGGCCATCATCGGGCCCATGACGCATTCATGAAATGATTTTCGTCTTTATAAATCAATATGATATCGCCGATTTCCAGTCATCGAAAATTTAACCGACTGATTATAGTTTTTCAATGTTAAGGTCACAACGATCCAACCGTCGACGGGTGTTGGACGATGCGGGTTTGGGGAGCTGACGGTATCGGCCGCATGGTGGCGCGCAATGGAGAGGCGGCAAATCTAGGCTAGTTCGATTTGGCCACGGCTGGCGGGACGCGGGCCGCCCTTGGCGTGCAGGAGGACTCGGAATTGGGACGACCCAGAAGAACGATGATCACCAGGGACAGCGCCACCCAGGCGGCCCTTGAGGTGATCGACGGCGAGGGTCTCGAAGCGTTGAGCCTCGAACTGGTCGCCCGGCGGCTGGGCGTGAAAGCCCCGTCCCTCTACTACCATTTCAAGGACAAGGCCGAGCTCCTGTCCGAGGTCGCGCGGTTCATCATGCTGGACCTTGAGCTGCCTGGCGGCGGGGAAGCCACCTCTTGGGAAGAGGCGATGGTCACCATCTGCGTGGCCACGCGGCATGCCCTGCTCAAGCACGCCAACGCCGCCCCCCTGTTCCTGCAATTCTTCCCGCGCCACCTGATGCTGGCGGCCTACGACCGCTGGATCGCCACCTCGCCGTTTCCGCCTGAGGTCCGGATGGTGTTGCTCGAGGGGACCGAGAAATTGACCTACGCCTCGGCTCTTTTCGAGGCGGCGGCCCGCTCCCGCGGCGTGCCCGCCATGCCGTCCTTCGACGCGGCCCGCTTGCCGCATCTGGCGCGGGCCATCGCCGCCAACCCCTACGACGCCGATGGCGTGTTCGAACAGACGATCCGGACCTACCTGCGCGGGTTTCGCAACGGCGAGGACGCCGAGGGATCACCGGCCGAAGACCTGCCCGGCGCGTCGGCTGGACGGCTCCGCGTCCGGGTGAAGGCCCTGCGCGAGCCGGACCCGGCCGACTAGGCCGCCAGGGCCAGCGCTGAGCGGCGGATGATGTCGGCGGCGCGCCAGGCCATAGCCATAGTCGGACCGTTGGTGTTGCCCGACGGGATGACCGGCATCACCGAGGTGTCCATGATCCGCAACCCCTCCACGCCGCGCACCCGCAGCGCCGGATCGACCACCGATCCGACGTCCGAGCCCATCCGGCAACTGCCCACGGCGTGATAGCCGCAGGTGCCGAACTTGTCATAGGCCTCCAGAATCTGCTCGTCGGTTTCGTATTGCGGGCCCGGCATGGTCTCGGCGGCGATCAGGCCGGCGAGCGGTTCCTGCAGGGCGTAGCGGCGCACCATGCGCACCGCGCCGACCATGGCCTCCCGGTCCTCCCGCGTGGCGCGGTAGTTGGGCTCCAGCACCGGCGGGGCGTTGGGATCCAGGGAGGTGATGTGGATGCGACCGCGCGAGGTGGGGCGCAGTGGATAGGTCACCACATGCATTCCCGGAAACGGCTCCAAGGCCGTCCGCTGCTTGTCGAAATCGAAGCTGAACGGAGCCAGCAGGAACTGGGCGTCCGGCCGGTTGAGACCCGGCCGCGTCTTGAACCAGGCCCCGATCTCATAGGCGGCCGCCGACATGGGGCCATCCTTGGTGAGATAGTACTGCAGCGTCGAGCGCAGCAGCCGCCAGCCGCTGTATTCCCGGTTCTGGGAAATCTGCCGCTTGAGCTTCCACTGCACGATGATGCCGCGATGCTCGCTGAGGTTCTCGCCGACGCCCGGGCTGGCGTGGACCAGGGGCACGCCCAAGGCCTCCAGTCGTTCCGGATCGCCCACCCCGGACCGCTCCAGGACGCCGGGGCTGGACATGGCTCCGCAGGCCAGGATGACCTCGCCGCGCGTCTTCACGACCTCAAAACGGCCCTCGCGCAGAAGCTTGACGCCAACGGCCCGCTTGGCCTCGAACACCACCTTGTCAACTACCGCGTCGGTGATGACGGTCAGGTTGGCGCGGCGCGCGGCCGGCTTCAGGAACGCCTCGGCGGCGCTCTGGCGGCGGCCCCTGTAGATGGTGCGCGGCGCGTAGCCGATGCCTTCGCCGTCGTCGGGCTCATTGATGTCCGTCTTCACCGGCCAGCCCAGCCGCGCCCCGGCGGCGATCATGGCCTCGCTCAGCCGGTCGCGCAGCGTGGGCAGGGACACCTTCAGCGGCCCGCCGCGCCCACGGGTGGGCGCGGCGCCCAGCTCGTGGCCCTCCAGCGCCTCGTAGGCCGCGCCGATATGCTTCCAGCTCCAGTCGTCGCTGGCGCCTTCGGCCAGGGCGTCGAAATCGGACGGCTGGCCGCGCACATACATCATGCCGTTGACCGAACTGGAGCCGCCAAGCACCCGGCCCCTCACCCAGACCTCCGGGACGCCCGCCGTGCCCTCCTCCGGGGCGCTGGCATAGACCCACAGGTGGCTGGGATCCTGCATCACCTTGGCCAGGCCCTTGGGCATGAAGATGAAGGGATGCTTGTCCTTCGGCCCCGCCTCGATCAGCGCCACCCGCACCGACGGGTCTTCCGACAGGCGATAGGCCAGCACGCAACCGGCGGCCCCGGCGCCCACGATCAGATAGTCATAGTCGGCCATGTCGGCGGTTCTCGAGCAATAAGGTGAGCTGGGCGTGGGTCAGTTGACGCTGACCGCTGCGACGCGGTCGGACTCCGCCGCATCCGCCACGGGCCACTCCAACGGCAAAGCCTTGAGGGACATCACCATGCCGGCCCGGAACGACGGCGCGAAACCGGGCGCGGCGCGGAAGCTGGGGATCTGCTTCACCCATTCCTCGGTCAGGACCTTCATCTCCGCCCGGGCCAGATTGTGGCCGAGGCACAGGTGCGGCCCAACGGAGAAGGTCAGCAGGCGGCGGTGGGACCGGTCAACGTCCAGCTTCAGGGCGTCGGCGTTCTCGCGTTCATCGCGGCCCAGCTGCGAGTTGAGGCACAGCACCATGTCGCCGGTCTTGAACCTCACCCCGAACCGGTCGCAGTCCTGGGCCGCCATGCGGGGAACGTTGACCACGCCGAACAGGCGCAGCCCCTCCTCCACGAAGCCCGGGATGGCCGCCGGATCGGCCGCCAGCCTGGCCTGCAAGACCGGATCGGCGGCCAGGGCGCGCCAGGTGAAGGTCATCACATTGACCACGGTATCGAGGCCCGCCAGGAACAGCAGGAAGGTGATCGACTGCAGCTCCTCGGTGGTCAGGGGCCGGCCGGCGATGTTGGCGTCAAGCAGCACCGAGATCAGGTCGTCGCGCCGCTCGTCGCGGCGGGCCTCGATCAGTTCGGTCATGTCGCCGACGATGGCGCCGGCCAAGGCCATGCGCTCGGCCTCGGGGATGTCCTTGAAGAAGCGGTCGGCCATCTCGCGGAACTTGTCGAACCGTTCGAAGGGGATGCCCATCATCTCCATGAAGATCGTCACCGGGAAACGCGAAGCCACTTCGTCCAGGAAGTCGCAACGGCCGCTCGCCGCCACCTGTTCGATGAAATGCCTGGCCCAGGCCCGCAAGCTTGGCTCGCGCGCGGCCACGGCCTTGGGCGAGAAATAGGGCATCAGCACCTGGCGATAGGAGAGGCTGGCGGGCGGATCCATGGTGAGCGGGATCAGCATGATCGGGTTCTCGATCCGCGGGATCTCCATCTCGGTAGCGGAGAAGCAGGCGAAGTCCTTGAGCACCTCCTCGGCCGTGTCCATCCGCGTCACCACCCAGTGGCCGCCGTTCAGCGGCGTCCAGAACACCTCCGGCGCTTCGGCGATGATCCCGGCGAAGCCGCCGTGCAGGTCGCCCCGGAGCCGTGGGTCGTCATAGATGTCGAAGGCGTAGACCCGGTCGGCGGGCACGTGGGACGGAATCCTGGCTTCGGTCATCGGTCTGTCTCCCTCATGCGCCCGGACCCTCTTATCGGCGCCATGGCCGCGGGATTTCGTGAGGCCGGCGCGCATGCGAGCCGGCTTGAAAACTATTTGACATAGGTTTTATCGTTGCGCAACTCATCGCGGCAAGTGGCGGAGCGCGACATGGTCCAGGTGAGGTTCAAAACGATCGACGGCGTCGAAAGCCTGGTCGAGGCCACGGTCGGCGAGTCGCTAATGGCGGCGGCGGTGCGCAACCGCGTGCCGGGCATCGAGGCGGCCTGTGGCGGGTCGATGGTCTGTGGCACCTGTCACATCTATGTGTCCGAACCTTGGTTCGGGCGTCTCCCCGCAGTCAGCGACATGGAAGCCGAAATCCACGAATACGGCGCGCATGTGCGGGCGAACTCGCGGCTGGCCTGCCAGATCACGGCCACGGCGGCCCTTGACGGGATCGTCGTGACCACGCCCGTCGCCCAGCGCTGAGCCAGGATCGAGATGGGTCGCGACAATCAACCTATTGACCATAGGTTTTATGACTCGTAATGTCGAGCCAACGACAGGAGAGGATTGACCGATGGATGCGCCAGAACAGGCCGCCGCGACGCTGGACCCCGCGCCCCGCAAGGTTGCGACGCTGGACAGCCTGAGCACCGGCCAGATCGCGGCGATCCGATCGATCCCGCCGCATGAACAGGCCCGCGTTCCGGCCGCCGACGCACGGCGGCCTGTGAGCATCTTCACCGACCCCGCGCACTACGATCTGGAACAGCAGACGCTGTTCAAGCGCGTTCCGGTTCCGGTCACCCTGTCCTCCGCCCTGCCCGAGCCGAAGATGTTCCTGGCGGTGGACGGCTATGGCGTCCCCATCCTCTTGAGCCGCGACGCGGCCGGCCAGGTCCACGCCTTCCTCAACGCCTGCCAGCACAAGGGCTCCAAGGTCGTGGAGCGGTGCGACGCCTTCAAGGGCGGCCGGGTCAGCTGCCCCTACCACGCCTGGACCTATGGCCTGGACGGCGCTCTGGTGGGCATCCCCCGCCACGAGACCTTCCCTTCGGTCTCCAAGGACGACCACGGCCTGGCGCCCCTGGCTTGCCTGGAAGCCGGCGGCTTCATCTGGGTGATGCTGGACCGCCATGCCACGCCGGACTTTAGCGGCGTGACAGCGGACCTGGTGGACGATTTCCGGGCCCTGGGCCTGCCCACCGCCCACATCTTCGACCGCGCCACCCACAAGCTGGACGCCAACTGGAAGCTGGTCATCGAGCCCTTCCTGGAAGGCTACCACGTGCAGCGGCTGCATGCGGCCTCCATCGGCGGCCTGTTCGCCGACGTGCCCAACGCGGTCGATCGCCTGGGCCCCCACATCCGCCAGATATCCGGCAAGGCCAACTTCGAACCGGCGATGCTCGACCTGCCCGGCGAGAACATCCACAAGACGGTGACTCACGCCTATCTGGTGTTCCCCAACACCATCATCGTCACCAGCCCCTACTACATCAACGTGATGATCATCATGCCGGGCGGGGTGAACCGCTCGACCGTGGACTACTTCATGCTGACACCTGGGCCGGCCGACAGCCCCAAGGCCGAAGACCTCTACCGTCGCTCATTCGACCTCATGCAAAAGGTGTTCGGGACCGAGGACTTCCGCGCCGCCTGCATCTCGCAGGAAGGTCTGGAATCGGGCGCCCTGACCGAGGTGGTCTATGGCGGCCTCGAGGCGCAGATTCCGATCTTCTACGAGACCGTGGAGCGCTACCTGAACGCGGGAAGAGCCGCGAGTGACTGATGTCCGCCCCGCTTGCGTTCGCGATAGCCAGGGATACTCGATAACCGCCAGGGCGCGCCTATCGGCGAGCCGGCGACACGGATCGCGGCCCTCCAGCCGCGGCAACGGGAGTGAAGCATGAGCCAAACGCTGAGCAGCGCCCTGACGTGGTGGTCCAACCTCACCCCCGACTCCGTCGCCATCAATATGGAAGGCGACGCCCTCACCTACCGCGCCTATCACGACTGGGCCGACCGCATCGCGGTGAAGCTGCTGGGCCTGGGCGTCCAGCGCGGCGACCGGGTGGCCGTCTTCGCCGCCAATTCCCTGCCCTACTGCGCCCTGATCATGGGGATCATGCGGGCCGGCGCCATGGTCCTGCCGATCAACCTGCGCCTGACGCCGCATGAGATCGCGGAAATCCTGGAAGACACCACCCCGGCGCTCCTGGTCGCCGACAACGAGCGCCAGGCCAAGCTCGGCGACATCGGCATCCGGGTCGTCAATACCGCCGAGATCGCCGCCTTGCGCGAAGGCGAGCGCCAGTCGCCCAGCCTGGATATCGATGTCGACGCCCCCGTGGTGATCATCACCACCAGTGGCTCCACGGCCAAGCCCAAGGGGGTGATCTTCACCCACCGGTCGATGACCAGCTACGCGGCCGAATTCGCCCTGGCGGAGCCCGCCATCACCAAGGGCGCCAAGGTTCTGATCCTGTCACCCTTCGCCACCTCGGCGGGGTTCGTGCAACTGATGCACTACACGACGCTGGGCTGCACCCTCTATGTCGAGCCGGTGTTCGATCCGGACCGGGCCCTGTTCCTGCTGGAGACCGAGCGGATCAACGCCTTCGGCGGCGTGCCGGTGTTCTTCGAACGGGTGGCGGCCTGCGCGCGCTGGGCGCAGGCGGACCTGTCGGATCTGCGCCTGGTCACCGTGGGCGGCGCCCGTGTCAGCCGGGCCCTGCTCGACACCTGGATGAAGAAGGGCCCCATCATCCGCCAAATCTACGGCCAGACCGAGATCGGCGGCAACGGCACGATCATGCCCGCCGCCCTGGCCGCGGACCAGCCGGAGAAGTGCGGCCGCGGCGGCGTCTTCACTGACTTGCGCATCGTCGGCGACGACGGCCGGGCCGTGCCGCCGAACACTCCGGGCGAGATCCTGATGCGCGGGCCGGGCATGATGAAGGGCTACTGGAACAACCCCCAAGCCACCGCCGAGGCTATCCGCGACGGCTGGCTGCATACCGGCGACATCGGCATGCTGGACGAGGACGGCCTCCTGACCTTCATCGACCGCAAGAAGGACATCATCATCTCCGGCGGCATGAACATCTCCGCCGCCGAGGTAGAGCGGGCGATCAGCGAGTTCGAGGGGGTGGAGGAGGTGGTGGTCATCTCCGCCGACGACCGCAAGTTCGGCGAGACGCCCATGGCGGTTCTCTACGCCAACCGGCTGATTTCGGTGGAAAACCTGGTGGCTCACTGCAACAGCCGCCTCGCCGACTACAAGGTGCCCCGCTATGTGGTGGTGGAGGACGAGCCCCTGCCCCGCCTGGCCACCGGCAAGCTCTCCAAGCCCGCCGTCCGCCTCAAGTGGAAGGACGCCGCGGCCAGCCTGCCGCGCGTCCGCTGATGTCGGAACCCGCCATGCCCAGCCAGACCTACGCCATGTCCATCGGCGGCCGTGACGTCGCCGGCGTGGAGCATATCGAGGTGATCAACCCAGCCGATGGCCAGGTGTTCGCCACCGCGCCGAACTGCACCCCCGAACAGATGGACGAGGCCATCGCCGCGGCCCGCGCCGCCCAGCCGGCCTGGGCCGCCCTCCCCTTTGAGGAACGCCGGGCGCGCGTGGTCGCCCTGGCCCAGATCCTGAGCGACAACCAGGACCTGTTGATGCATCTGCTGACCCGCGAGCAGGGCAAGCCCCACGCTGCCGCGACGGGCGAGATCATGGGCGCGGCCCACTGGTTCCAGTCCGCGGCGGACCTCGCCCTGCCGGTGGAGGTCCTGGAAGACACCGACGAGCGGCGTACAGAGACCCGCCGCGTGCCGCTGGGCGTGGTGGGCGCCATCCTGCCCTGGAATTTCCCGGTGCTGGTCTTCGCCTTCAAGGTCATCCCGGCCCTGCTGGCCGGCAACACCATCGTCGCTAAGCCCTCGCCCTACACACCCCTGACCACGCTGGAGGTCGGGCGTCTGTTCGCCAAGGCCCTGCCGCCGGGGGTGCTGAACGTGATCTCCGGCGGCGACGACCTGGGCCGCTGGGTGACCGAGCACCCTGGCATCGACAAGATCGGCTTCACCGGCTCCACCGCTACGGGCAAGCGTATCGTGCGCGCCGCCGCCGACACCATGAAGCGGCTGACCCTGGAGCTAGGAGGCAACGACGCCGCCATCGTCCTGCCCGACGTCGATGTGGAGGCCGTCGCCCAGGCCCTGTTCTGGGGCGCCTTCGGCAACACCGGCCAAGTCTGCGTGGCGGCCAAGCGCGTCTACGTGCACGCCGACATCTACGACGCCTTCGCCAAGGCCATGATCGACTATGCGGCCACGGTGACCATCGGCGACGGCGCGCAACAGGGCGTCCAGTTGGGCCCGGTCCAGAACCGCATGCAGTTCGACCGCGTAAACAGCCTGATCGCCGACTCCCAGGCCCTGGGCCACAAGGTCCATTCCATCGGCCAGGTTCCGGACGGCGACGGCTATTTCGTGCCGGTGACCATCGTGGACAATCCCCCCGACGACGCGCGGGTGGTGGTGGAGGAGGCGTTCGGGCCGGTTCTGCCCTTGCTGCGTTTCCATGCGGTGGACGAGGTCGTCGCTCGGGCCAACGCCACCGACTACGGACTGGCCGGCTCCGTCTGGTCCGCGGACCTGGACTTGGCCGCCACGATCGCCGCCCATCTGCAGTGCGGCACGGTGTGGATCAACACCATCCAGGACTCGCCGCCGGCAACGCCCATCGCCGGTCACAAGCAGTCGGGTCTCGGCGTCGAGAACGGCGCCGCCGGGCTGCTGGAATACACCAACGCCCAGACCGTGGTGCTGCGCAAACGTCCCGCCGCCCAACCGGCCTGACCTCCAACCAGACCAGGAAGAAACCCAAACGCTTCTCGAAGCGCGGCACATAAACTAATATTCATAGATAACTCGTTCGGCCCCCCGGGGCCGCGAAAATCAAGGGAGCAATTTTTTGGCGGACGGAGCGTGGCTCAACGAGGGCGCCGACGGGCGGTACTGGGAGGCCCTGCGCGCGGGACGCCTCGAACTGCCCCAGTGCGCGGGTTGCGGCCGCTGGCATTGGCCCGCCGTCTGGCGCTGCGGCGACTGCGGATCATGGGATCATGCCTGGCGCGCTGTACCCATGGCCGGCGCTGTCTACAGCTGGACCCGAACGTGGCACGCCTTCGCCGGCGCCGAGAACCTCTCCCTGCCCTTCGTCACCGTGGTCGTGCGGCTAGACGGAGCCGGCGGACGGCGCCTGACCGGCCTGCTGCTGGACGGTGAAGCGGACCCCCGCATTGGCGCGCCGGTGCTGGGCGCCATCGGCGAGACCACCTTCAACGACATCAAGATTCCCACCATCCACTGGCGGCTCGCCCAAGGAACCCCATGACCATGCCGCTCTCGGGACTGACCGCCGTGGCCGGCGTGGGCGTGCGGCAATACAAGCGCGGCCAGGCGCCGCTACCCGAACGCGGGGTGCTGGTCGGCGCCATCGTCGACGCCTGCGAGGACGCCGGCTTCGATCCCGCCGACGTGGACGGCTTCGTCTC
>DASVMY010000173.1:0-12968 GCA_036384135.1 Caulobacteraceae bacterium
ATTCGCTCATCGCGGCGACTTTGGCGATGGCTCGCCCCAGCGGCAAGGCCGCGACGCTAGTGGGGCGCCGGCAACTGGCTCACCACGATCGAGGTGACCATCCGCGCCGAGCGGGCGGCGCGCAGGTCGCCCTCCACCACCAGGCGGAACGGTCCCTCCTTGGGATCCAGGGCCGCGCCGCCGGCGCCGCGGTCGGCCAGCAGGATATGCTCGGGCCGCATCAAGGCGTCTGTCTCCGCCAGGGCCAGGACCACGCGGTAGCCGTCGGCGGCGGTGACCACCACCACATCGGCCAGCTCCGTTCCGCGCAAGGCCTTGCCCGACGGCGCCCCGACCTTCTGCAGCAGCAAGGCCAAGGGCACGCCTTCGTAGCTCAGCGACTTTCCCTCCTGCCGGAGGGCCAGGTGTTCATGCGGCAGGGCGGCGATGTCGGCGGCGCTGAGGGTCAGAATCTGGCCGTTCGGCCCGGTCAGGCTCACGGACTGGGCGGCGGCGGTTGGGACGCCGAACAGGGCGGCGGCGGCGAACGCGGCGGCGATGATCTTCATGACATCCCTCCCTCGACCAGGACGCGCTTTACAGACTCAGCCGTTATGCGCTTCAACTGCATATCGACTTCCCCCCTGCAGAAGAAGAGCTCATGCCTCTCGACGTCCTGGACCTGATGGCCTCCCCCATCCTGCGCAAAGGCCCCGGCGCCGGCGCGGGCGCCGACCGGATCGCCCTGATCGAGGCCATAGCGGAAACCGGCTCCATCTCCGCCGCCGCCCGCCAGATGAACCTCAGCTTCCGCGCCGCCTGGGATGCGGTCCAGGCGCTGAACAACCTCTTCGATCGGCCCCTGGTGGAGGCCGGGCCAGGCGGGCGCGGCGGCGGCGGCGCCCAGGTCACGCCGGACGGCCTGGCCGTGGCGCGGGGCTTTCGCCGCATGGAAGCCGAACTGGCCCGCCGCCTGGACGACCTGCGCGGCGAACTGACCGGCGGCCTCACGGCCTCGAACCTTTGGAGCCTGACCATGAAGACCAGCGTGCGCAACGCCCTGCGCGGCCGGGTGACCAAGGTCATCGACGGGGCCGTCAACGCTGAGGTCGAGCTTCAGGTCGCGCCGGGGGTCGTCCTCACCGCCATCGTCACCCGCCACAGCGTTGACGACCTGGCCCTCACGCCGGGGACCCCGGCAGTCGCCCTGATCAACCCCAGCTTCATCATCCTGGCCCCGGCGGCCGAAGCCCTGCGCACCTCCGCCCGCAACCGCCTGGTGGGGACGGTGGCCGGCCGCGACGATGGGGCGGTGAACAGCGAGATCACCCTGGACCTCGGCGAAGGCAAGACCCTGGCCGCCACCATCACCCTCGACAGCGCCCGCGACCTGGACATCCGCGAGGGCCAGAGCCTGGCCGCTCTGATCAAGGCCTCGCACGTCATCCTGGTGGTCGAGTGACCGCCGCCAAACGCCGCCACGGGAAACACGCCTTGAAGCGACTATTCTCTCTTGCCTGCCTGATGCTGGCCCTGAACCTGGGCCTGGCCTCCCTGCCCGCCCGCGCCGACGCCCCGCCGGTCACCGTCTTCGCCGCCGCCTCGCTGAAGAACGCCATGGACGAGGTGGGCAAGGCCTATACGGCCAAGAGCGGAACGGCGGTGCGCTTTTCCTACGCCGCCTCGTCGGCCATCGCCCGCCAGATTGAGCAGGGCGGCCCCGCCGATGTGTTCATCTCCGCCGACGCTGACTGGATGACCTATCTGGACCAGAAGCATCTGATCGTCGCCGCCACCCGCCGCGACGTGCTCACCAACCACCTGGCCCTCATCGCCCCGGCCGATTCGACGGTGAAGCTGCGCATTGCCAAGGGCTTTCACATCGTGGGGGCCCTGGGCGAGGGACGCCTGGCCATGGCCGGCCCCGACGTGCCCGCCGGCAAGTACGGCCGCGCCTCTCTCACCGCCCTCGGCGTCTGGGACGCCGTCAAGGATCACCTGGCCGCGGCCGAGAACGTCCGCGCCGCCCTGGCCTTCGTCGCCCGCGGCGAGACCCCCCTGGGCATCGTCTACGACACCGACGCCAAGGTCGAACCCAAGGTCCGGATCGTCGGCCTCTTCCCCGACAACACCCACCCCCCGATCGTCTATCCCGCCGCCCTGGTCACCGCCTCGCACAACACCGCCGCAGGCGGGTTCCTGGGCTTTCTGCAGGGGCCGGAAGCCAGCGCGATCTTCAAGAAGTACGGCTTTGTGATCCTGGCGCGGCCGGGGAAGTAGAGGACGGCGCCCTTCCCCACCCCCATCATCCCGGAAAGCGCACAGCGCTTATCCGGGACCGCCGGAAACGCCGTTGGATCGAATAGCGGTGGGCGCCGGCGCATGCCGCGGTCCCGGATAAGCCGCTATCGCGGCTTTCCGGGATGACAGCGCTGAAGGGGGGGCGGGGTGGCGTCCCTAAGCCGCCCCCACGCACGCTTCATGCGCCTTGGTGAACCGCTCCGCCTGGGCCGGATACTTCACCAGTAGCCCGGCTGGCCGGATCGGCCGCGCTACCAGGCCGCCGCCGCAGTTGGGGCAGATCCCGCCGAACCGGTTCTCGGCGCAGTCGGCGCAGAAGGTGCATTCGAAGGTGCAGATCCGTGCGTCGTCGGCGGCGGGCGGAAGATCCTTGTCGCAGCACTCGCAATTGGGGCGTAACGCCAGCATCGGCCTCTCCTGTTTCGGGGCGGTCCTTTTCGCCGCGGCCCGCAATGCGTTGACCGCGCCTGTCAGACTCACTACCTACGCCGCCGTTTGCCCGCATGGAAGGAAGCCCGATGTCGCGAGACCTGCTGCCCGGCGTCACCGGAGTCCTGGCCCTGGCCGACGGCACGATCCTGCAGGGGATCGGCGTCGGCGCCGAGGGCGATGCGGTGGGCGAGGTCTGCTTCAACACCGCCATGAGCGGCTACCAGGAGATCCTCACCGACCCCTCCTACATGGCCCAGATCGTCGCCTTCACCTTTCCCCACATCGGCAATGTCGGGACAAACACCGACGACGTGGAACAGGTCTCCGGCGCCAGCGAGACCGCCGCCCGCGGGGCTATCTTCCGCGACACGCCCACCGCGGCGGCCAATTGGCGTTCCAACTCCGACCTCGATGGCTGGCTCAAGCGCCGCGGCGTCATCGGTCTGGGCGGCCTGGACACCCGGGCGCTGACCAAGTCGATCCGCGAAAAGGGCATGCCCCACGGCGTCATCGCCCACAGCCTGACCGGCGAGTTCGACCTCGAGGCCCTGGTCGCCAAGGCCAAGGGCTGGCCCGGCCTAGTGGGTATGGACCTGGCCAAGGACGCCACCTGCCTGCAGCCCTTCGAATGGGACGAGGGCCTCTACGCCTGGCCCGACGGCTACGCCTGGATGAACGGCGAGGACGCCAAATACAGCGTCGTGGTCGTGGACTATGGGGTCAAACGCAACATCCTGCGCGCCCTGGCCTCCATCGGCGCCAGCATCAGCGTCGTGCCCGCCGACACCACCGCCGAAGACATCCTGGCCCGCAAGCCTGACGGCGTGCTGCTGTCCAACGGACCCGGCGACCCCGCCGCCACCGGAACCTACGCCGTGCCGGAGATCCGAAAACTGGTCGAGAGCGGCGTGCCCATCTTCGGCATCTGCCTTGGCCACCAGATGCTGGCCCTGGCCCTTGGCGCCCAGACCGTCAAGATGGAACAGGGCCACCACGGCGCCAACCATCCGGTCAAGGACCTGACCACCGGCAAGGTGGAGATCGTCTCGATGAACCACGGCTTCACCGTCGACCGCCACAGCCTGCCCGCCAATGTGGAGGAGACCCACGTCTCCCTCTTCGACGGCACCAACGCCGGCCTGGCGGTCAAGGACGCCCCGATCTTCTCGGTCCAGCACCACCCCGAAGCCTCCCCCGGCCCGACGGACAGCCTGTACCTGTTCCAGCGCTTCGCCGAGCTGATGGACACATTCCGGCGCTGAAGCCCCGGCGCTGAAGCCCGCACGCCCCATCGGCCTTCGATCGAGACCGCCCGTTCAAATTGCCTGAACGGTCGCGCGGAGGACTTCGATTGGCAGAAGCATAGTGCGGTGGCCGAGCGGCGCTGCTGCTATGAAGCCGTGCCGCTGATAGAAAAGGGCAGCCTCGTCATCGATGGCGTGGGCGATGACGCCGCGAACCCCAACGATCGCCGAAGCCGCCAAACACCGTTTGAGGGCGTCGACCAGCAAGGCGGAACCCAGCCCCCGTCCCTGGAATTCGGCGTCGACGGCGAGCCGGCCAATAAGCAACAGCGGAACCTCCTCCGGCATGCCCTTGCGCAGCCGGGCGCTTGGCACAGCGACCCGCTGGGCGGTTGCCGTAGCGATCGCGTGGTACCCGACCACTCGGCCAGGCGGTTCCGCGGCGCAGACGACATAGGTCCGCGCGGAGAGTCCTTCACTGGCGCGGGCCCGGTGGCGCAGCCAATCGTCAAGGCTCTCATGACAGCCATTGGCGAAGCGCTCGACATCATGCCGAGGGCCGAGCGGCTCCGGGGGTTGCGCTATCGGGAACGGCAATCGTTCAGACGTCCCAAGGCGCCTTGCGCCGCATCCGTTCGGCAAGGGGCGCGGCCGGCTCCGGCGCGGCATCCAACAAAGCCAGGAAGGTTTCGTAGGCCTGAGGCTCCAGGAAGAAGACCCGCTGGTCGAGCAGCGCGTCCTCGGCGTGCCGCCGGGCGCTCTCCAGCATGAACTCGGAGAGCTTTTGACCGCGAAGCGCCGCGGCGCGGTTCAGGATCGCCTTCGTCTCGGCGGACGCCCGAATCTGGATGATGTCGTCCTTGCGCGCGAGGCTTGGCGCGGCGGGCCGGGGTTGGGCCTTGGCGGCCATGGCGGAAACTCCTTTTACTCAAGATGGAAATTTGTCATGACATTGTCAATACAACAATGCCGCAATAACGCTGGTGACCATCGACCGTCCGCCCCGGGGTTGCGCCCATCCGACTCCGTCTCTAAACGGGCGCCTTAACCTGCATGTTGACCGGACGACCGCGCACGCAACCGCGCGGCCGCCCTTGCGCGCGAGAGATGATGCCCAAACGCACCGATATCAAATCCATCCTGATCATCGGCGCCGGCCCCATCGTCATCGGCCAGGCCTGCGAGTTCGACTATTCCGGCGTCCAGGCGTGCAAGGCTTTGCGGGCCGAGGGCTACCGCATCATCCTGGTCAATTCGAACCCGGCCACGATCATGACCGACCCGGACGTGGCCGACGCCACCTACATCGAGCCGATCACCCCGGAGATGGTCACCAAGATCATCGCCTTCGAGCGTCCCGACGCCCTGCTGCCCACCATGGGCGGCCAGACCGCCCTCAACACCGCCCTGGCCCTGGAGCGCTCCGGCGTGCTGGCCGAGTACGGGGTGGAGATGATCGGCGCCCGGGCCGAGGTCATCGACAAGGCCGAGGACCGCCAGAAATTCCGCGACGCCATGGACTCCATCGGCCTCGAAAGCCCCAAGTCCCGCGTCGCCCACACCCTGGAAGAGGCCCTGGAAGCCCAGGCCGAAATCGGCCTGCCCGCCATCATCCGCCCCTCCTTCACCCTGGCGGGCACCGGCGGCGGCATCGCCTACAACATGGAAGAATTCCGCGAGATCGTTTCGGGGGGCCTCGACCTGTCGCCTACCCACGAGGTGCTGATCGAAGAAAGCGTCCTGGGCTGGAAGGAATACGAGATGGAGGTGGTCCGCGACGTGGCGGACAACTGCATCATCATCTGCTCCATCGAGAATATCGACCCGATGGGGGTGCATACCGGCGATTCCATCACCGTCGCTCCGGCGCTGACCCTCACCGACAAGGAATACCAGCACATGCGCGCCGCCTCGATCGCGGTGCTGCGCGAGATCGGCGTCGAGACCGGCGGCTCCAACGTCCAGTTCGCGGTCAATCCCGCCGACGGCCGGATGGTGGTCATCGAGATGAACCCGCGGGTGTCCCGCTCCTCCGCCCTGGCGTCCAAGGCCACCGGCTTCCCCATCGCCAAGGTCGCCGCCCGCCTCGCCGTCGGCTACACCCTGGACGAGCTGACCAACGACATCACCGGCGCCACCCCGGCCTCGTTCGAACCCAGCATCGACTACGTCGTCACCAAGATCCCGCGCTTCGCTTTCGAGAAGTATCCCGGCGCCGACCCCTACCTGACCACCCAGATGAAGTCGGTGGGCGAGGTGATGGCCATCGGCCGCACCTTCGCCGAGAGCCTGCAGAAGGCCTTGCGCGGCCTGGAAACGGGCCTCAATGGCCTCGACGAGATCCCCATCCCCGGCGCCGACGACCCCGATACCGGCCAGGCCGCCGTGGTCCGGGCGCTGGGCATGCCCACCCCCGACCGCCTGCGCGTCATCGCCCAGGCCTTCCGCGAGGGCCTGACCGTGGAGGAGGTCGCCGCCGCCTGCGCCTACGAGCCCTGGTTCCTGCGCCAGATCGAGCACCTCATCGCCGAGGAAAAGGCCATCCGCGCCAAGGGCCTGCCCGCCGATCCGATCGAACTGCGCCGCCTCAAGGCCCTTGGCTTTTCCGACGCCCGCCTGGCCGTGCTCACCGGCCGGACCGAGATGGACGTCCGTACCGCCCGCCACGCCCTGAACGTGCGCCCGGTGTTCAAGCGCATTGACAGCTGCGCCGCCGAGTTCGCCGCCACCACGCCCTACATGTACTCGACCTACGAGACCGGGGCGCTCGGCCAGGCGCCGGAGTGCGAATCCGAACCGACCAACAAGAAAAAGGCCATCATCCTGGGCGGCGGCCCCAATCGGATCGGCCAGGGCATCGAGTTCGACTACTGCTGCTGTCACGCCGCGTTCGCGCTGGACCAGATCGGCGTCGAGTCGATCATGGTCAACTGCAACCCCGAGACCGTCTCCACCGACTACGACACCTCCGACCGCCTCTACTTCGAGCCCCTGACGGCCGAGGACGTGCTGGAGCTGATCGCGGTGGAAGCCTCCAAGGGCGAGCTGCTGGGCGTCATCGTCCAGTTCGGCGGCCAGACGCCGCTGAAGCTGGCCCACCCGCTGGAGCAGGCCGGGGTGCCGATCCTGGGCACCACGCCGGACGCCATCGACCTGGCCGAGGATCGCGAGCGCTTCCAGCAGCTGCTGCATCGGCTGAAGATCGCCCAGCCGGTCAACGGCCTGGCCCGCAGCTGGCCCGAAGCCACCAAGATGGCGGCCGAGGTCGGTTTCCCGATCGTGATCCGCCCCTCCTACGTCCTGGGCGGCCGCGGCATGGAGATCGTGCGCGATAACGAACAGCTCGACCGCTACATCGCCCGCGCCGGCGATGTTTCCATCGAGCACCCGATCCTCATCGACCAGTACCTGTCCCGCGCCACCGAGGTGGACGTGGACGCCATCTGCGACGGGACCAATGTCTTCGTGGCCGGGGTCATGGAGCACATCGAGGAGGCCGGGGTGCATTCGGGCGACAGCGCTTGCTCCCTGCCCCCCTTCTCCCTGAAGCCCGAGACCATCGAGGAGCTGAAGCGCCAGACCGAGGCCATGGCCCGCGCCCTGAACGTCCGCGGCCTGATGAACGTGCAATTCGCTATCGAAGAGCCGCACTCAGCCGCCCCGCGCATCTTCGTGCTGGAAGTGAACCCCCGCGCCAGCCGCACCGTCCCCTTCGTGGCCAAGACCATCGGCAAGCCCCTGGCCGGCATCGCCGCCAAGGTCATGGCCGGGGCGTCGCTCACCGACTTCGACCTGACCGTCAACGACTACGACCATGTGGCGGTAAAGGAGGCGGTGTTCCCCTTCGCCCGCTTCCCCGGCGTCGACACCATCCTGGGCCCGGAGATGCGCTCCACCGGCGAGGTCATGGGCCTGGACTGGCGCCGCCCCGGCGAGGACATGGGTCCGGCCTTCGCCCGCGCCTTCGCCAAGAGCCAGCTGGGCGGCGGCACCGTCCTGCCACAGGCCGGCGGCGTCTTCGTCTCGGTGAAGGACGCCGACAAGCCCTGGGTGCTGGAGCCTGTCCGCCTGCTGCGCGCCCGCGGCTTCCGGATCGTCGCCACCGCCGGCACCCACCAGTTCCTGGCCGAACAGGGCATTCAGGTCGACCTGGTCAAGAAGGTGCTTGAGGGCCGCCCCCACATCGTCGACGCCATGAAGAACGGCGAGATCCAGCTGGTGTTCAACACCACCGAGGGCAAGCAATCCCTGGAAGACAGCTTCTCCTTGCGCCGCGCCGCCCTGATGATGAAGATCCCCTACTACACCACCACCGCCGGCGCCCTGGCCGCCGCCCAGGCCATCGGCGCCCAGGCCGAGGGGACCCTGGAAGTCCGCTCGCTGCAGAGCTACGCCTAGCTGCGACCGCCCGCACGAATAACTTCCGCATCTAGTGCTAAGGTTGTATCATGACGCCCTTCCGGTGACATCTGGAGGGGCCGGCCGTGGATTTCGAGAAAATCCTTCAGGTCTCCGAGACCTACTTCAAGGAGTATTTTCTCTATCTGTTTTCATTCTTCCGGCAATCGCCGGAGGTCTTTGAAGACGCCATCGATAAGCCTAGCGGCAAGATCGCCATCTTCAGCACCATCAGCGCCGCCATCGGCGTATATTTGAGCAATAAATACGTATCGAATCAGCTACTTAGCGGATCGGCTTTCGTGGAAGCCATCGGCTCGGAGTTCTCCTACTGGATCGCCATGGGCGCGGTCCTGTACTCCGCGAGCTGGGTGTTGGACCGGTCAACTCAGATGGCCGACTGCATGTCGGCCATCCTGCGGGTGTTCCCGGTGGCTTACGCCCTGGGCGGCTACGCGGCCTATATCTATCACTTCGTCGCCCCGGTCTGGATCGCGGGAAGGGGCCACAGCATCGGCGCCTACGCCGCCGACGTTGGCATCCAATTCGGCGTCCTGGTGCTCTACCTGCCCCATTCGATCCGAATGAAGACCCAACTTGGCAAACTCAGAACCGCCGGTCTTTCCGCCGTCGTCATCGCCGCCGCCCTGATGGTCGGCATGTTCGTATACGTCTCCTACGCCTACAATCTGGCCCACGCCCCGGCGACCACCCCGGTCGCCCGCGCGGCCGCCACCATGGGAACTCCAAAGCCATGAAAAACCGGCGCGCATCCGCATCACGAACCCCGGTGTCGCGAGCCTTAGTGTCGGCCGCCATCCTCCTGGCCGTCGCCACGAACGCCGCCGGACAGCCCGCGCCCGGCGCGTCAGCCCCCCCCAGCGCGACCATACCGATCATCGGTCAGTTCTGGTGGTGCCTGACTCACCTCGGCGAGTGTTTCTCGCCGCACGCGACGACCGGTTCAGGCCAGGCGCAAGCCTCCCAGCCGCCGGTCCCGGACACCACGCCGCTGGACACGCCCAATCCGCCCGTGGCGCTCGGTCCGCCCGCGGCGCCCTCTCCACCTCCGCCCCCGCCCCCTCGGGGACCTCCTCCAGCGCTTATCATGCGCTTGCCGGCCGAGACGCATCTCTCACCCCAGTTGGCGGCCCCAGCCGCAACCCCGGCCGCATCGCCTGCGGGCGACCCCAGCGTCCACGCCCCACCTGACACCGCCGGCAACGGCTCACCACCCTCCTGAACTGACGGCGCCGCTAGAGCCGGATGGCTTCTCTCGAAGCCTGAATCCGGCTCTAAACTTTTGAAATCAGAGCACGATTCAACGGTCAGGCGAGTCCGCCTGAACGCATCGTGCTCTAGGCTGGCCACACATGCGGCCTGAGAAGCAGAGGTAAAGACTCAACCCTTCCCCCGCCTCGCTGCGCTCGCGGGGGAAGGGTTTGTCTCAGCACCCCAGCCGGTCCGCAAGTTCGATAAAACTATCGACCGCCACATCGTAGACCGGCCCCGGCCGCGCCCGGTCGCTGCGCTCGGCCCCGTACTCCAGCGGCCGGTGCACATAGGCCGTGCGCAGCCCTCGCGTCGCCGCGGCGTCCAGGTCGTAGGTATGGGCCGCGGTCATCAGGCACTGCCCCGGCGCGATGCGCAGCAGCTCCACGGCGCGGTCGTAGGCTTCCGGCGCCGGCTTGTAGGCGCGGGCGACCTCCGCCCCGAGGATCACGTCCCAGGGCAGGCCGGCGCGCTTGGCCATGTTGACGGTGAGCGCGACATTGCCGTTCGACAGGGTGGCGATGATGAACCGGCGCTTCAGGCGGGTCAGGCCCTCGACCACGTCCGGCCAGGGATCGAGCCTGTGCCAGGCATGGTTCAGCTGGCCGATCTCGGCCTCGGAGAGACCCTCGATCCCCTCCTCGGCCAGCAGGCCCACCAGGTTCTCCCGGTGCAGGTCGTCCAGGATCGTCCAGGGCCGCTCGCCCTTGCGCACCCGCTCCATGGCCGGGACATAGCGGGCGCGCCAGCGGTCGGCGAAGACGCCCCAATCCCGCGCGAAACCCTTCGGGTCCAGCAACTGAGCAGCTTCCCGCGCCACGCCGGAGCGCCAATCCACCACGGTGCCGAAGACGTCGAAGGTCAGGGCTTTGATATCGGACAGCATGACGCCAATGACACCGCGTCCACCCCCAGGGCAAGCCCGATGGAATGCTTGACGCTGGGACACACTTGGCGGGCTCGTCCCGCAGTGTAGAAGCGGCTCAAACACAACACTGCCAAACACGACACGGATCGGGAGAAACCTATGGGACGGGTTGCAGGCAAGGTCGCCCTGGTCACGGGCGGGGCGAGCGGCATCGGGCGCGGCTGCGCCGAGATGCTGGCCCGAGAGGGCGCCCACGTGGTGCTCACCGACATCCAGGACGAGACCGGCCAGGCGCTGGCCGCCCAGATCGCCGCCGCCGGCGGCAAGGCCCGCTACCTGCACCAGGACACCACCAGCGAGGAAGGCTGGGTGGAGGTGATCGCCGACATCGAGCGCACCGAGGGCCGGCTCGATATCCTGGTCAACAACGCCGGCATCGCCATCGGCGCGCCCTCCATCACCACCATGAGCCTGGCCGACTGGCGTAAGCAGCAGGCGGTGAACGTGGAGGGGGTCTTCCTGGGGACCAAGCACGGGCTCCTCTTGATGCGCAAAGCCGGCAACGGCGGCTCGATCATCAACATGTCGTCGGTGGCGGGCCTGAAGGGCGCCCCCACCCTGGCCGCCTACTGCGCCACCAAGGGCGCCGTGCGCCTGTTCACCAAGGCCATCGCCATGGAGTGCGCCAACGCCAAAGATGGGGTCCGCGTCAACTCCGTCCACCCCGGCATCATCGAGACCCCGATCTGGCTGAGCATCGCGGGTATGGATCCGGGCGTGAACAGCCCGCCGGACCTGGACGCCATGTCCACCATGGCCGTGCCGCTGGGCGTCAAGGGCGTGCCCGAAGACATCGCCAACGGCGTCCTGTGGCTGGCCAGCGACGAGAGCCGCTACGTCACCGGCATGGAGATGGTGATCGACGGGGGTATGTCGGTCCGCTGAGCGGCGTCAACTCACCAGCAGCACCGCCGCCCCCGCCCCGATCACCAACACCCCCGCCAGACGGGCCAGGCTCGCCTTCTCCTTCAGGAACACCACGGCGATGATCACGCCGAACAGGATGGAGGTCTCGCGCAGCGCCGCCAGGCGGGGCGTGGCGCCCAGGCGGAACGCCCACAGGGCCAGGCCGTAGGTGACGATGGACAGCGCCCCCGCCGCCAGCCCTGGCCGCCACTGCTCGCGCGCCTGGGCCAGGAACGTCGGCCCGCGCCACAGGGCGAACAATAGGCCGATGCCGCCGCCGAGTCCCAGGAAGAACCAGACGATGTAGCTGGGCGCCGAGGGCGCGGCGCGCACCCCCTGGGCGTCGATCACCGTGTAAAGGGCGATGGAGGCGCCGGTGAGTAGGGACCAGGCCAGGGCCCTGGGCTCCACGTGCCTGCCCAGCGCCGTGGTCAGCACCCCGGCCGAGACCAGCCCCACCCCGATCGCCACCGGCACGGTGATCGCCTCGTGGAACACCCCCACCGCCACCATCGCCGCCAAGGCCGGGGCGACGCCGCGGAACATGGGATAGGCCACCATCATGTCGGCCCCCTCGAACGCCTTGATCAGGGCCACCAGGTAGACCAGGTGCGTCGCCCACGACGCCGCCAGCCAGACCCAGGCGTGGCTGGGCAGAGGCAGGAAGAACGCCGCCGGCAGCACCATCAGGGCCGAGAAACCGTCGATCAGCGCTCGGCTGGACATCTTGTCCCGCCCCGACTTCAGGATGGCGTTGACCACCGCGTGCGCCCCCCCGGAGGTCAGGATCATCAGGCTGGCGAGGACGGTGGGGCTCACGCGCGGGACTCGGGGCCAAGACTCAGGGTCGGACAAGGGACGTGGACTGACTTAGCAGTCCAGGCCCAGGGCGCCCCGCAATTATGACCTGCCGCGTAATCGACCCGCGCCCCGCGGCGCGCGAGGGTCGGCTCATCGGCGGCGCACGGTGCGCTCCGAAGCGTCAAAGGACCTCCCATGAGCAACGCCCAAACTCTTGCCGAACAGTACATCGCCGCCTGGAACGAGACCGACGCCGACCGCCGCCGCGATCTGATCGCAAGGTCCTGGGCCGCCGACGCGGCCTACGTCGATCCGATGATGCACGGCGCCGGCCACGCCGGCATCGACGCCATGATCGCCGGCGCCCAGGCTCAGTTCCCCGGCTTCCGCTTCAGCCTGATCAGCAAGGTGGACGCCTACGGCGACCGGATGCGCTTCACCTGGGGCGCGGGGCCCGCCGGCGCCGACGCCATCGTCGAGGGCACGGACTTCGTGGTCATCGCCGACGACCGGCTGAAGACGGTGACGGGCTTCCTGGACAAGGTCCCGGGCTAGCCACCCACAAACCCACTGTCATGTATGGACGGCCCCTTCCCGGCAAGGGGGCATTGGGCTGTTTTGGCGGGTAGTTAGGAGCGGTCATGTATCCGGCCTTTAATTGCGGTCGTGGATGACCGCTGGCCCGCAAGGGGTTCGCGGATCGGGTT
>DASVMY010000174.1:0-20839 GCA_036384135.1 Caulobacteraceae bacterium
GGTCACCCTCGATGAAGCCTCGCCCGGCGCCGTCCTGGCCGGCCTGTCGGCCTGGAGCCTGGGGCCGCGCCTGACGGGCGCCGACTGGCGCGTCACCCCTCGCCGCAGCGAGGGCGACGGGGTGGTCCTGCTGGAGATCAGCCACGACGCCTGGCTGGGCCGCCTGGGGGTGCGGGCCGAGCGCCGGCTCTATGTCGACGCCGCCGCCGAGGAACTGCGCGGCGAGGACCGCTTCATGCCCACCAAGGCGCTGAAGGGCGACCGCCGCCGATTCGTGCCCTACGCTATCCGCTTTCCCCTGCACCCGGACGCCCGCGCCTCCATCGCCATGGACGGCAAGGCCGTGCTGATCCGGCACGGCCACGATCCGGGCTGGTGGCTGCGCACCGACGCCGCCGAGATCGCCCTGGTCTCCGCCGTGCGCTGGACCGACGGCGAGGCCCGCGCCACCGAACAGATCGTCCTGTCGGGCCTGTTCCGCCTTGAGGCCGGCGGCCGGGTGCGCTGGAAGCTGGGGCGGACCTGAGGCGCCGGCCCAGGGTTGATTAGCGGATAAAGGCCCAGTTCCTGTAGAACAGCGCCTTGAAAGGCCCCGCCATCAAGCCCAGCACGGCCACCGCGGCGTCGAACAGCGGCTGGGCGTTGTTCGGCCGGATGACGTCCATGAACAGGCAATAGCGCGCGGCGTCGAGGTTGTTCACCGACTGGTGGATCATGGTGTCGTCGAACACCATCAGGGGATCGTCCGCCCAGCGGTGGACCTGGTCATCCACCGCCACATAGGCCTCGCGGCTGGCGATCGGGTCGAGGTTGCGCAGGACGCGGAACGTCAGCCGGTGCGGGCCGAAATGCCAGGAGGTCCGGGCCCGGGGGCTGAAGGTGGAGACGGCGATGGTCTTCACATAGCGGTAGCGCCGCTCGAAAGCCGGGATGCGGATCGCCGTCGGCGCGGCCCTTCCGAACCATTGGAAGGTCAGCATCGCCCGCGGCGTCGCGCCCAGGCTTTCCTGGATATGGGTGCGGATGGCGTCGCCATTGTCGATGAAGGCCGCCACGCAGGCCTCGATCTCCTGCCGATGCGCCTCGGGCATATCCTCGAACCGGACCAGGCCCGTGCCGCCCCTGGACGCCAGGTCGGCGAGGAGGTTGATCGGCGACAGCAGCCAGGTCACCAGGCCCTTGCTGGTGAAATACTCCTCGACCAGCGGCCATCTGAACCGACTGTGGCGGCCGACGTCGAGGCTGCCGCAGATGAACAAGATCAGGGTGGGTATCGGGGCGAACCAGGCTGCCGCGCCGGCGATGACGCCGAACAGGGTCAGCCGCCTCAGCCGTTTCAAGCCGCCGTTCTTGCCACCCGCCATGACCCAGGCATACCCCAGGCCGCCCTCGGAAGCACCTCAGCTCTGCCCGAAGGCCACCCTAAGCAGCACCCGCACGCCCTCATCCACCTGGTCCGGCGAGGTCAGGACCAGCACCGACTTCAACCGTTCCGACCAGCCTTCCTTGGCCGGTTCCCGCAGGCGCGGGTCGGCGTCGGGCGTCACGGCCAGGCCCAGGCGGACGGTTCCGCTTGGCTTCACGGGCCGGGCGCAGGCGAAGGCGTAGGACCGGGACCAGGTGGTGTAGGTCTTCCTCTGGCCGGTGATGGCGCCGGGCAGCGCGTCTATCGCCGTCTGCAGCGCGGCGTGGATCGCCCCGGCGCCGGGATCCGCCCACAGGGCCTTGGCCATGGCCTTGGGGTCGCGCGGCGTCGCGCCCTCCGACTTGGCCAGTTCGCTCAGCACCAGCATGCAGTAGTTCTGGCCCAGGCCGTGGTGTTCCTTGAACCAGCGCTGGCGGGCCTTGGGGGCGGTCTCAGGGCAGGTGCGCGCCACCGCCACCCACTGCTCCAGGGTCTTGCCGGTGGCGGTCTCCAGGGAGGTGCGCACCGACGCCATCCATTTACGCTGCTGTTCGGTCAGGCCGTTGTCGGGCATGGCGTGCTTCCTTCGCGTTGGCGGCGCAGGCTGCCATGCCTGTTCGCCAGCGGCAAAGCCCCGCGTTGACCCTCCCGCCCACGGGGACTAATTACCGGCCGTCCCGCGTGACTGGCGATCGAGGTGGAACACCACCGGGGAGCGCGGGATGCATCAGCCGCGCGCCTGGGCGATCACACCAATCCAGGAGATCGCCTTGCCTTCCGCAACCCACTTTCCGCCCGCCGCCGACAAGGCCCCGGTGCGCCGCGCCCTGATTTCCGTTTCCGACAAGACCGGCCTGATCGAAACCGCCAAGGCCCTGGCCGAGCTGGGGGTCGAGCTGGTCTCCACCGGCGGCACCCGCGCCGCCATAGCCGCCGCCGGCCTGGCGGTGAAGGACGTTTCCGACCTCACCGGCTTTCCCGAGATGATGGACGGCCGGGTCAAGACCCTGCACCCCGTGGTCCACGGCGGCCTGCTGGGGGTGCGCGACGCCCCCGACCACGCCGCCGCCATGGCGCAGCACGGCATCGGTGGCATCGACCTGCTATACGTCAACCTCTACCCCTTCGAGGCCACGGTGGCGAAGGGTGCGGGCTTTGACGAGTGCGTCGAGAACATCGACATCGGCGGCCCGGCCATGATCCGCTCGGCAGCCAAGAACCACCCCTATGTCGCCGTCTGCACCGCGCCGGAGGACATGGCCGAGGTCCTGGCCGCGCTGCAATCGATGGGCGCCACCACCCTGGCCCTGCGCCGCAAGCTGGCCGCCCGCGCCTACGCCCGCACCGCCGCCTATGACACCGCCATCTCCGCCTGGTTCGCCAAACAGGCGGACGATGCGGGCCAAACGAGTGAGACCTGGCCGGCGCGAAAGTCGATCGTGGGCGAACTTCGCCAGACCATGCGCTATGGCGAGAACCCGCATCAGGCGGCGGCCTTCTACGCGTTCCCCAGCCCCCGCCCCGGCGTCGCCACCGCCCGCCAACTGCAGGGCAAGGAACTGAGCTTCAACAACATCAATGACACCGACGCGGCCCTGGAGCTGGCGGCGGAGTTTGACCCAGCGGCGTCCGCCGCCGTCGCCATCATCAAGCACGCCAACCCCTGCGGCGTGGCCCTGGGAAGCGACGTGCTCGGCGCCTACGAAAAGGCCCTGCAGTGCGATCCGGTGTCGGCCTACGGCGGCATCGTGGCCATGAACCGCCGCCTGGACGCCGCCGCCGCCAAGGCCATGGTCAAGATTTTCTTCGAGGTGGTGATCGCCCCGGACGCCGACGAGGAGGCCATCGCCGTCTTCAAGCGGCGCAAAGACCTGCGCCTGCTGCTCACCGACGGCCTGCCCGATCCGATGGCGGCCGGCGAGGTGTTCCGCTCCGTGGCCGGCGGTTTCCTGGTACAGTCCCGCGACACGGCCCGCATCACCGCCGCCGACCTGAAGATCGTCACCAAGCGCCAGCCGACGCAGGCGGAGGTGCGCGACATGCTGTTCGCCTTCACCATCGCCAAGCATGTGAAATCCAACGCCATCGTCTTCGCCAAGGACGGCCAGACCGGCGGCATCGGCGCGGGCCAGATGAACCGCCGCGACAGCGCCCGCATCGCCGCCCTGCGCGCCGGCGAGGCGGCTGAGACCGCCGGCCTGCCCGCTTCCCTGGCCCAGGGGTCGGCCTGCGCGTCGGAGGCGTTCTTCCCCTTCGCCGACGGCTTGATCCAGGCGGTGGAGGCCGGCGCCACGGCGGTCATCCAGCCGGGCGGTTCGATCCGCGACGACGAGGTCATCGCCGCCGCCGACGCCGCTGGGATCACCATGGCCTTCACCGGCGTGCGGGTGTTCCGCCACTGAGGGTCAATCCTTCCCCCGGAGTAAAGCGACCGGGGGAAGTGGCCCGAAGCCAGCGGCGAGGGTCGATGGGGGGTGAGGAACGGCCGGCTCGCCAGAGGCGGCATGCAAGCGCCGGAGGCGATTGCCGTGACGAACGCCCGCCCTTGATGGGCGGGCTCGAGGCCGCCTCCCGGGCCCTTCGCTTCGCTACGGGCGTTCGTCGCGAGGATCGACGTTGTCGATCCTATGCCGCTGCAAGCAGCGGCCGCTCCTCACCCCCCATCGTCGCCCGCCTCGCTTTGCTCTGCATTGGCGACACTTCCCCCACTCCCTTCGGTCGGGAGGGAAGGATTGGGTCAAGCGGCGGGCCGTCCACATGACAAAACCTTAAGGTCCGCCCCCTGGCCGCGAGGTCGTCTCGCGGTCTAGAAATTCGGCCAAGGCCAGGCGGGCCGCGAGAATTTCAGGGGTTTCTGCGTATGAGAAGGCAGCTTTTGGCGGCGACCGTCCTGGTGGCGGCGATGTCCGTGTCCGGCGCCGTGGCGGCCCACGAGGACGGCGACTGCCTGGACGCGGCCTGCAACGCCGTCACCCTGGCTCCAGCGGACCCCTCCACCCTGGAAGGCGGCTCCACCCAAGCGCCCACCTTCGGCGCCTGGGGCCTGGACCTGTCCGGCCGCGACACCGGCGTCAAGCCGGGCGACAACTTCTACCGCTTCGCCAACGGCCTCTGGGACGACCACCAGGTGATCCCCCAGGACAAGGTCCGCTACGGCAATTTCGACAAGCTGTCGGTGCTGTCGGAAAACCGCACCCGTGAACTGATCGAGGCCGCCGCGGCGGGCCGGTCCGCCGACAATGACGCCGCCAAGATCGGCGCCGCCTACAAGGCCTTCATGGACGAGGCGCGGGTCGAGGCTCTGGACGCCAAGCCCCTGGAGCACGACCTGGCCGCCATCCGCGCCGCCGGCAGCCGCGAGGCCCTGGCCGCGCTAATGGGCGATGGCGTGCATGGCTTCCAGGCCGGGCTGTTCGACCCCGGCATCAGCGCCGATCCCAAGGCGCCCAACCGCTATGCGGTGTTCGTCGCCGTCGGGGGCTTGGGCCTGCCCGACCGCGACTACTACCTGCAGCCCGCGTTCGCGGACAAGAAGGCCAAGTACCAGGCCTATGTGGCCGTGATGCTGGGCCAGATCGGCTGGGAGAACCCTCAAGGCTCGGCCAAGGCCATCGTCGACTACGAGAGCCAGATCGCCCAGGCCAGCTGGAGCCGCGCCGAGCGCCGCGACCGCGACAAGACCTACAACCCCATGACCGTGGCGGAGTTGCAGGCCGCGGCGCCGGACTTCCCCTGGATGCCGTTCCTGGGCAAGACCGGCCTCGGTGCCGTCACCCGCGTCATCGTGCCCACCAACACCGCCGTGCCCAAGGTCGCCAAGATCTACGCCGACACGCCGGTGTCCACCCTGCAGGCCTGGCAGGCCTTCCACCTGGCGGATTCCGCCGCGCCATTCCTGTCCAAGCGTTTCGTCGACGCCCGCTTCGCCTTCCGCAACCAGGAACTCTCCGGCCAGCCCGAGCAGCAGCCCCGTTGGAAACGCGGCGTGGGCTTCGTCAACGGCGCCCTGGGCGAGTCGGTGGGCCGGATGTATGTGGCCAAATACTTCCCGGCCCAATCCAAGGCCAAGGCGGAGGCCCTGGTGGGCGACCTGCGCACTGCCCTGGCCGCCCGCATCCAGCGCCTGGAGTGGATGACCCCGGCCACCAAGGCCAAGGCCCTGGAGAAGCTCGCCAAGTTCACCGTCAAGATCGGCTATCCGGTGAAGTGGCGCGACTACGGCGCCTACCAGGTCACCGCCGACGACCTCTACGGCGACGCCGAGCGCGGCGCCGCCTACGACTGGAACTACGATCTGGCCCGGCTGAACGGTCCGGTGGACAAGCTGGAATGGGGCATGACCCCCCAGACCGTGAACGCCTACTACAACGCCGCCAACAACGAGATCGTCTTCCCGGCCGCCATCCTACAACCGCCGTTCTTCGATCCCCACGCCGACATGGCGGTGAACTACGGCGGCATCGGCGGCGTCATCGGCCACGAGATGACCCACGGTTTCGACGACCAGGGCCGCAAGTCGGACGGCGACGGGGTGCTCGCGGACTGGTGGACCGCCGAGGACGCCGCCAAGTTCAAGGTCCAGGCCGACCGCCTGGGCGCCCAGTACTCCTCCTATGAGCCTGTGGCCGGCTATCCCATCAACGGCGCCCTGACCATGGGCGAGAACATCGCCGACATGGGCGGGCTATTGCTGGCCCTGGACGCCTACCACGCCTCGCTGAAGGGCAAGCCGGCGCCGGTGATCGGCGGCCTGACCGGCGACCAGCGCGTGTTCCTGGGCTGGGCCCAGGTCTGGCGCCAGAAACAGCGCCAGGAAGCGGCCATCCAGCAGACCAAGACCGACCCCCACTCCGCCGCCCAGTTCCGCGTCATCGGCCCGGTGCGCAACAACGACGCCTGGTATGCGGCTTTCGGCGTCAAGCCGGGCGACAAATACTACTTGCCGCCGGAGCAGCGGGTGAAGATCTGGTAGGGCCCCGCGCCCTTTCCCCTTGAGGGCCTCCCCAGAAACGAAAGTTGGCGACAGTACCGAAAACCGGACCGTCCGGATGTCCGGGGAGGGGGGCAAGTGGTCATTAACGCCTGGCCGTGAAACGGACGTTGATGGCCCTGCTCAAGCGCGCGGTCCCGGCTATAAGCTAAAGCTAAGCCAGCTTGGGGGTCGGTAGGGATGGATCAGAAGTCGCGGTGACCAGATCGCCGTCGTCTGACGCGAAGGGCGCCGAGTCGCATTGGCCGATTCGAATGGCGAGCGGACTCTGGCTCGCGATCCTTTCCGGTTGGGCTGGCGCAGCCAGTGCGGCGTCGCCGCCGACGCCCGACCCTGGGAGCGGCAAGCCTGAGACCGGCCAAGCCGTGGTCAGCGTGGTCACCGTGATTGGCCATCGAGAACCTGGCGAGATCGCCGGAAGCACGCCGATCCTTCAGCTAGGCTCCGCCGACATTGCAGGATTTGGCGCGAGCAGCTTGGGCGAACTGCTCCGTGCGCTGGCGCTGGAGACCAGCGGCGCAGATGGCAGCGCGCCGGTGCTCTTGCTCAACGGCGTGCGGATCGCGAGCGCGACGCAGCTGCGCGACCTGCCGCCGGAGGCGCTGAAGCGGGTGGAGGTCTATTCCGGCGACACCGCCGTGCGCTTCGGCTACGGCCCACAACAGCGCGTATTGAACTTCGTGCTACGTCCGAACTACAGCGATATCGCCGCTGAGGGCGGGGCGGGCATCGCGACCGACGGCGGCGGCGCCAGTGAGCGGTACCGGCTGGGGCTCGATCGGATTCGGTCGGGCCAACGTTTCAGCCTGACCGCCACTTACGATCACGCGGACTGGCTGTTCGAGAGCCAGCGCCCGATCATGGACGGGTTCGGGGATTTTCGAACACTGGCCCCGGCGACCGACCACGCGGTGCTGAACGGCGTCTATGCGGCCACGTTCGGCGGTGTCAGCGCCAGCCTTGACGCAAGCGTCGGCGGGAACTGGAGCGCGAGCCGGCTTGGTCCCCGGGCCGATGACGTGCTGCTCGAAGGCGCTCCACTTGCCCGCACCCAATCGAACCTGAACGCCCACGTCGGCCTTGCGCTCAATGGCAATATCCACGCGTGGACCTGGTCGCTCGTCGGCAACGCCGATCATAACCACGGCCAGACGTTCACCGACAGCAACACCTCCATCAACACAAGCTGGCGCGACCTCACCCGCTCGACGCAGGACAGGGCCGACGCCGACCTGCTTTTCTTCGGCCCCGTCGCCAAACTCCCGGCCGGCGAGCTGACAGCGTCGGTCGATCTGGGCATCGACGGACAGCGCGAAGATGACCTGGACCGGGGCCTGGGCGGCGACGTGCGATCGAGCGTAAGGTTCGCTCACCGCAAGATTGAGGCGAGCTTGGAGGTCCCGCTTGCCGGCCACTCAGGGCCGCTTGCCCCGATTGGCAATCTCTCGGTGAGTTTTAGTTACGGGCGGGACTGGTTCTCCGATTTCCACGGTCTCGACAACAACAGCGTATCGCTGATCTGGCGGCCGTCGCCGCGCTTGAACTTCGTCGTGACACGCAACACCCGCGCCAGCGCCCCGACCATCGACCAGTTGGGCGCACCCGTGTTGGCGATGCCCAACGTGACGATCTTCGACTTCGTGCGTGGCGAGACGGTGGACGTCGCCCGCATAGACGGGGGCGTCCCGGGCCTCGCGCCCGAGCGAGACACGACCACGAGCGTTTCGATGCAGTTGCGTCCGATCCCGAGCCAGCAGTTCATCTTCAGCTTCAACTTCACCGACACGCACAGCCAGGGAACGATCGGCTCGCCCGCGGTCGCCTCGCTCGCGTTCGAGCAGGCGTTTCCCGCTCGCTTCGTGCGCGACGCCACGGGTCGATTGGTCACGGTCGACGCACGGCCCATCAACTTCGCCGCGGGCGATGAGCAACAGATCCGCTGGGGATTCAACCTGGTCGAGCCGTTGGCGCGCGCGGATGGTCCGGCGGCGACCGAGCGGTCGAACGCAGCGACCGGGGGTGGCTTCGCCGCCGCTGAGGCGCGCGACAAAGGCCTGCGACTGCAGCTCTCGGTCTACCACACATGGCGGTTGCAGGACCGGCTCCAGCTCTCGCCTGGCGCCGCGAAGCTCGACTTCCTGCGCGGAGACGTTGGGCCCGGCGCGACCGGCAAGCCGCAACACGAGGTGGAGGTGAGCGCCGACCTCAACCGGGGTGTCACCGGCGCGGAGCTGACCGGCACGTGGAAAAGTGGCGCTCGCCTTTACGGCTCAGGCACGACCTCGGACCAGATCACGGTCAGTCCATTGCTGGTGATCAACGTCAAACTTCACGCCGGCGGCCCAGCCGACGGACCGCCGGCATTGCGCGGCGTCCTCTTCAGCCTTTCCGTCGACAACCTTTTCGACAACCGTCCGCAGTTGCGTAACGCTTCAGGCGCGATGCCAATCGCGTATCAGCCCGACTATATGGACCCGCTCGGACGCGTTGTGCGGATCAGCGCGCGCAAGTTGTTTTAGGCTATAGATCACGCTTTGGTGATCAAACTTGGCCATTGTTGAGACTGTCACTGAGCTGGCGCAGGATCGCGTCCGGTCGATCAGGGGTGGCTTGGACAGGAGGTTCGGGGCCTCGGTCGATCTTCGATTGGGAGGAAGTAATGAACAAGCTTCTGGCCTTTGCGGCCGCGTTGTCAATCGCGTCTCCGATCGCTTTTGCATTCCCGTCCGTTGCTGCGGCCGACACCACCGGTACCGGCAACAGCGCAAACGCTGCAATTTGCCAGCAAGTTGCCAGCTATTACGGACTCTCCCAAGGCAATTGCGTTGCGTATCTCAACGGTAACGTAAACGCGAATACGGTTTGTCACGTCCTTCAGTCCGTTTACCCTGCTTATTTCGCCGCAACGTACTCCAGCTTTGGAGCCTGCGTGGCGGACTACAATTCTCTTCTAGGCAAGAGCTAGACAAACTTAGAACGCCCGCCATCGATACGGTGGCGGGCGTTCTACGGCGCACACATTCACGAGCGTTTGCAGCGTTTGCAGCGCAGGTGACTGGTACTCCTGTCCCCGTATCCGTCGGCGCCGGATGGCTCCCCCGATTCCAGGCTCGTCGATCTGGCGCGATCGATAGCTTGATCGCTTGGGGCGCATGGTGCGGGCAAGGGTGACGGTCGGCAGGCGCAACGCCCGAGCCAATTGCGGCCCGTTGGTTGCCACTTAGGTAACGCTCTGATGGCATCCACCAACAGGGCTAACGTTAGAGACAGGGTGACCTACGGTGGGCGGTGAAGGCCGCCTCAACGCAAGGCATGACCAACCAACCGATCTCTTCACCTATCGCATCCAGTTCCTTGGCGGTGCTCGATGAGACGTGGAGAAACGGGGCCTCGCATATGAAATGCACCATCGGTATCGATGGATCGATGCGCCCAGCGACACCGTGAAGGTTGAATTCTTCATTGAAGTCGCTGGCTTCACGAAGCCCTCGGACGATGTGCGTCGCCCCGATCTTGCGGGCATACGCGATCAGGCTCTGGTTGGTGTATTCGCCTACCTCCAGCGCGCCCTCAAACAGCAGTTCTTTGGAGGCGGCCCCACCGGCGTCGGCCTCCGGCCATAGTTCTATGATCGACCGCACGATGAGGCGCTGGCTCTCCTCGACATCGAAAGCGCGCGCCTTTTTGACGTTGGTTCCGATGGCGACGTGCACGGCATCAAAGGTCATCAACGCCTTGCCGATGATATCCAGATGTCCGCGCGTGATCGGGTCGAACGACCCAGCGTACAGCGCCTTGGTCCTGCCAGCCTTGCGCATGTGAAGCGCCAACCCCCGCGTGTGGCCTCAGAACACACATTTCCGCAACGCCGGCGCAAAGCGCAAGTGCGGGTGTTTTCGTCAGACCATTTTTGGAACGCCCTAAGCACTGCAATGGGTCGATGCCCACCATTCGCTCCATGCCAGAAAGTGGACATGATCGATGGCCGTGATGGGCGTCCCTCAAGGAAACGGGCAGATTAGGAATACGCCTCCAACCGCAGCGTGAAGAACTCAGGCCCCCCGCCCCTACGCCCCCGCCAGTTCCCGCAACGCCGCGTTGGCGATGGTCAGCTTGGCGAAGGACCAGCCGCCGCCGGCTTTTTCGATCTCGTCCAGGGTGCGTTTGACGGCGCGGACGGCCTCGGGCCGCAGGGCGGACCAGGAGGTGACGGCGCCCTTGGCCAGGCTGGCGCTCTCTCCGGCCTCGGCCTTGCCGGCGAAGGCCATCACCGAGCCGGTAAGCGCGGCCTGTTCGGTGAGCATGTCCTCGATCAGCCGCCGCACCGCCAGCCGTTCATAGGGATCGCCGCCGGTGCGCGACCCGGCCGCGGCGCGCAGCTTGTCGAAGCCGAACGCGCCGCCCACCCGGTGGTACACCCGCGCCGCCGCCTCCAGCGACCAGCTGGAGCCGGCCGCCAGGTCGGTGAGGGTGGCGGCCACGGTCAGCGGCCGCATCAGGGCCACGGAGTGGGCGATGTCCCTGGGCGCCCCGGCCTTGATCCAACCCATCGCCCGCCGCACCGCCGCCTTTTGCTCGAAGGGCGACAGCACCGCCGGCACCAGGAGTTTCAGCTTGTCCACGGCCGGCTGGTAGGCGCTCACCAGGGCCTCCACCGCGCCGCCCTCCCGCCCGGCGCGCCGGGCCAGCCAGAAGGTCTGGCCGCGCAGCAGATAGGAAAGCTCGCGGAAGAGGGCGGTCTGTCCCGCCGCCGCCGCCTTGCCGTCCAGAGCCCTCACCCGCACCCACATCTCGTCGAAGCGCAGCACATGCCGCGCCGCCTCGAAGGCGACGACCAGGGCGGCGGTGTCGCAACCGGCGGCGCTGCGCAGGCGCCCAGGGAAGGTCGGGCCGCAGAGGTTGATCATCTCATTGCCCAGCACCGTGGCGATGATCTCGCGCCGCAGGCGGTGTCGCCGCATCTCGTCCTCGAAGCGCAGCATCGGTTCGGGGAAATAGGCCTCCAGGGTCGAGACGAACCAGGCGTCGTCGGGGGCGGTGGAGGCGATGACGTCCTCGAACAGGTCCAGCTTGCCATAGGCCAGCAACACCGCCAGCTCCGGTCTGGTCAGCCCCTTGCCGGCCTGGGCGCGGGCGTCCAGCGTCAGGGCGTCCGGCAGGCCCTCCAGCGCCCGGTTCAGCCGGCCCAGGCTCTCCAGCCGGGTCATGTAGGCGCCCTGGGCCTGCAGGTCCTCAGCCGCCTCCGCCTCCAGCAGCGACAGGGCCAGGGTCTGGTCGTAGTTGTGGGCCAGGACGTGCTGGCCCACCGACTGGGTCATCGACTGCAGCAGCACGTCGCGGTCCGGCCGGGTCAGCTTGCCCGCCCGCTCGGCCATGCCGGTGACGATCTTGATGTTCACCTCGTGGTCGGAGGTGTCCACCCCGGCTGAATTGTCGATGGCGTCGGTGTCGATCCGCCCGCCGGCCAGGGCGTATTCGATCCGCCCCGCCTGGGTGAAGCCCAAGTTGGCGCCCTCGCCCACTACCTTGCAGCGCAGGTCGGCGCCGTTGATGCGCACGGCGTCATTGGCCTTGTCGCCGACATCGAGGTTCGTTTCCGAACGGGCCTTCACATACGTCCCGATGCCGCCCAGATAGAGCAACTCCACCCGCGCCTTCAAGATCGCCACGATCAGCTCCGCCGGCGCCATCTCGTCGGCCTTGAGGTCGAGGGCCACCTTCACCTCAGGACTGATCGGCACGGATTTCAGGGTGCGGGCGAACACCCCGCCGCCGGGCGAGAGGGCGGTGCGGTCATAGTCGTCCCAGGACGAGCGGGGCAGGTCGAACAATCGCTTGCGCTCGGACCAGGAAACGGCCCGGTCGGGATCCGGGTCGAGGAAGATGTGCCGGTGGTCGAAGGCGGCCAGCAGGCGCGTGGCCCTGGACAGCAACATGCCGTTGCCGAACACGTCGCCGGACATGTCGCCGACGCCGACGGCGGTGAAGGGCTCGTTCTGGATGTCCTTGCCCAGTTCGCGGAAGTGCCGCTTTACGCCCTCCCAGGCGCCCCGCGCGGTGATGCCCATGACCTTGTGGTCGTAGCCGGCCGAGCCGCCGGAGGCGAAGGCGTCGCCCAGCCAGAAGCCGTAGTCCTCGGCCACGCCGTTGGCGATGTCGGAGAAGGTCGCCGTGCCCTTGTCGGCGGCCACCACCAGATAGGGATCGTCGGCGTCGTGCAGGATCACGCTGGCGGGGTGGACCACCTCGCCCTCGGCGTCGATGTTGTCGGTGAGGTCCAGCAGGCCGCAGAGGAAGGTCTTGTAGGCGCGCACCGCCTCGGCCCGCACGGCGTCTGGCGCGCCGCCGCGGGGCAGGTGCTTGGGGAAGAACCCGCCCTTGGAGCCCACCGGCACGATCACAGCATTCTTCACCTGCTGCGCCTTGACCAGGCCCAGCACCTCGGTGCGGAAGTCGTCGCGGCGGTCGGACCAGCGCAGGCCGCCGCGGGCCACAGGGCCGAACCTCAGGTGGACCCCCTCGACGTGCGGCGCGGCCACGAAGATCTCGCGGAACGGCTTGGGCGCCGGCAGGTCGGCCAGTTCGCGGCTGGCGATCTTGAAGCTGATGTAGGGCTTGTCGGCGCCGTCCTCGCCCGGCTGGAAATAGTTGGTGCGGGTGATGGCCCCCACCAGGGCCGCCAGGCGGCGCAGGGCGCGGTCGGCGTCCAGACTGTCCACCGCCTGCAGCGCCGCCTCGATCTCGGCCTGCACTGCGGCGGTGCGCTCGCGCCGCTGCTCCAGGCTGACGGCGATGGCCGGGTCGAAGCGGACCTTGAACAGATCCAGGATCAGCCGGGTAACCCCCGGGTGCTCGGCCAGGGCGGTTTCCTGCACCGCCTGGCTGGGATCCAGGCCGGACTGCTGGCGATAGCGGGCCAGGGCGCGGACCAGGGCCGCCTCGCGCCAGGGCACGGCCAGCTCCAGCACCAGGCGGTTGAAGGGATCGTTCTCCGCCGCCCCGTTCCAGACGGCGCGGAAGGCGGTTTCGAAGGGCTCGCGAACCTCGGAGAACACCAGCCGTTCGCCGCGCTCGTCCTCGAGCAGGAACTCGTGCACCCACACGTCGCTGACCGTTCCGTCGCCCAGCCGGGGCCGCAGGGCGTAGCCGTCCTCCACCAGGGCGCGCAGGCCCATGTTGTCCAGGATCGGCAGCACCTCGGCCAGGGGGATCGGGACCGGGTCGCGGCGATAGAGCTTCAGGCGGAGCTGCAGGGGGTTCTCGACCCCGTCGCGGAAGGCCCGCACGCCCACTTCGCCAGGCCCCGACAGGGCCTCGATGGCCGCCACGTCCGCCACCGCCTCCTCGGCGTCGTAGCGGTCCTTGTAGCCGGGGGCGAAGGCGTCGCCGAAGTCAGCCAGCATCTGGGCCAGCCGCACGGGGTCGCTGACCTTGCGCCGCGCCGCGTCTTCGAAATCGTCCTCCCAGGTGCGGGCGGCAAGGCCCACCGCCGCCTCCAGCGCCGCGATGTCCGGCTCGGGATGGCGGCCGGGGTTCAGCCCGACGACGAAGTGGACCCTTGCCAGGGGCGCGTCGGAGAAATTGGGATAGTAGGCGGAGATTCGCCCGCCCCAGGCGTTGGCGATCAGCTCGCCGGCCCTTTCCCGCAGGCGCTGGTCGTAGCGTTCGCGGGGCACGTACATCAGGATCGAGACAAAGCGGTCGAAGGGGTCGCAGCGGACGAACAGCTTCACCCGCGCCCGGTCCGACAGGTGCAATATGCCCAGCGCCGTGGCCAGCAGCTCGTCTTCCGAGATCTGGAACAGCTCGTCGCGGGGATAGGTCTCCAGGATGTTGGCCAGGCGCACGGCGTTGTGGCTGCCGGCCGCCTGGCCAGCCGCCGCGACCACCCGCGCCAGCTTGCGGCGGATCATCGGCGTCTCGTGGGCCGGCGCGTCATAGGCGGCGGCGGTGAACAGGCCGACGAAGCGCACTTCTCCGGACGCCCGCCCATCGGGCCCGTATTGGCGCACGCCCACATAGTCCATGTAGCCGCGTCGATGGACGCGCGAGCGCAGGTTGGCCTTGGCGACGATCACCGGTTCGGCCCGCTCCAGCCGCCGCCGCAGCGCCGGGGACAGCACCGCCGGCTCGCTCTCGCGGCGCAGCACCGTGCGTTTGGGATCGCGCAACACCCCCAGGCTGCCCTGGGGTTCGTACAGGGGTTCCTCGGCCGCATAGCCGCCGTCGGCGGTGCGCGGGTATTCGTAGCTCCGGCTGCCCAGGAACACGAAGTGGCCGGCGTCCAGCCAGCGCAGGAAGGCCAGGTCCTCGGCCAGGGCTTCCGCGTCCGTCCCCGGCGGTTTGGCCGCTTCCAGGTCGCCGATCGAGCGCTCCATCATGCTCAGCATGGCCGGGAAGTCGTCCACCGCCGCGCGCACGTCGGCCAAGGCGGCCTGGACGCCTTCCACCAGGCCGGCATGCCGGCTCTCGGGCAGGGGCTCCAGCCAGACCTGGATCATCGAGGTCCGCCGCTCGCCGACGGCGAGCATCGGGTGGAACATGGCCCGCACGCTGGCCCGCGCCTCGCTGACCTCGCCCATGACGCTGTCGACCAGGAAGGGGGCGTCGCGCTGGACGATCTCCAGCACATCCGCCGCCTCGCCCTCCCAGGTGGTCCGGGGGGTGATGCGCACGGCCGGCGCGCCGCCGTCCCAGGCGGCGGCGAAGGCCCAGAACCCGGCCAGCGACCTGGCCAGGTCCTCGGTCGCCAGTCCCGGCAACTCCTCGGGCCGGTAATCGGCCGCGACGCTGGCGATGAACGCTTCGGCGCCCACGGTCGGCAGGCCCTGAGCAGCGATCTGGCGGTGAAAGGAATCGGCCAACGGGCCGGAGGCGGCGATGTCTTGATCCAACGGCATGGCGCGGAACCTAGTCCGATCCGAAGCCGGAATCATCGCCGAATGGTGACATTTCGCGCCATTCGATGCCGTTTCGAACGCAATCGGCCGCCAAAAACGGAAAAACGCCGCCGAATCTGGATGCAACCCCCTCAAGACGCGAAGACCGCCGCCGGACTAGGTCCGGCGCCCTCAAGATGTGAAGACCGCCGCCGGACTAGGTCCGGCGGCGGTGGGGGCCGGCCGCGGGGGGGTGCGGCCGACGCCCTTGTTTCCTCGACGGGCGGGCGGGGGGACGACCGCCACGTCGAACCCGGAATGAGTACCGGATGAGTTTTAGATAGACCTATTGGCTCAACTAGAAAGCGCGAATTGCTTCACGCTTGCGTGAGCGCCGATCCGCGGCGCCATCGGTCGGGGTCGCCGTTCGCCGACAGCAGGATGGCGATCCAGCGGGTGCCCTCGAACTGGGCCAGGATGACCATCACCAGGACCGTCAGCGGGGTGGACATGAACATCCCCGGCATCCCCCAGATCGCCCCCCAGAAGGCCAGGGACAGCAGCACGATCACCGGATCCATGTTCAGGCTGTCGCCCTGCATCCGGGGCAGCACCACATTGCCGACCACGAAGGTGATCGCCCACAGGCCGGCCAGCAGGACCAGCGCCTGGCCGAAGTTGTCGAACTGCACCAGGGCGAAGACCGCCGGCAGTAGGATGCCCGCCGCGGCCCCGACGATGGGCACATAGTTGACCACGAAGATCAGGAAGGCCCAGAAGAAGGCGTTGTCCAACCCGGTGGCCGCCATCACCGCCCAGGACGCGGCGGCGATCATCAGGCCGGTGACCGTCTGGATCCACAGGTAGCGTTCGACGCTGTCGCGCACGTGCTGGACCAGAAGCATGGCGCCGCGCCGCTCCGCCCGATCCGGGAACAGCCGCACGGCCTTGCGCTCGAAGGCGGCGCGCGAGGCGATCAGAAAGCCCAGATAGATCAGCACCAGCACCGCGGTGGAGGCGAAGTTCTGCAAGCCCTCGGCGACGGCGCCGATGTAGTTGCCCGGGTCGAACTGCGAGAACAGCACGTCGATGCTGGGCGGGGCCGGCGCCCCAACCTGCCTGGCGATGTCGGCCAGCAGGGTGTCGAGCTTGGGCCCATAGCCGGTCAGCCGGTCCACGAAGTCGCCGGCATAGGCGCCTACCATCCAGGCCGCCAGGGCGAACAGGCTGGCCGCCAGCACCAGGGCCGCCGCCATGGCCGCGCCGGGGCCGATCACCGGCGCCCGCCGCCGCAGGGCCCTGGCCAGCCCGTCGACCATGATCAGCAGGAACAGGGCCAGCAGCAGGGGGGTGATGATCCCGCCCATCCATCTCAACGCCGCCCCCACGGTCACCACGGCGACGGCCACCAAGGCGTTGCGGGCGGTCACGGAACCCGGGGGATCGGCCGGCCTTGGCGGCGCGTCCCCGGCGGCGGCTGGGTCTTCCGTGGCGCGATCCGGTGTGTCTTCCATGGTTCCCATCTAGGAGCGTTTCTGGCGGCGGTTCCAGGGCCGATCAGGTCTACACATCCGCGGTCCCGGCCCCGGGGCCCTTGAAAGCTTCGCCAAGGGAAGTCGCCGCCCCGACACCTCAAGTCAAAAGCCCTTGCCACCCGAGCCCAAAATCTATAGGTCTATAGCGTCAAATATCGACACGGTTCGGCCGCTTTCCCCTGCTCCATCCAAAGGATCGAGCTCCGGACTCGCTCCCAAATCTTTCGAAATTCTGATGACGTGAGCCGTCGGCTCGCGGACTAACACTATGACTAAGGAACGACATACTATGGCTACCGGCACCGTTAAGTGGTTCAACGGCCAAAAGGGCTTCGGCTTCATCCAGCCCGACCAAGGCGGCAATGACGTCTTCGTGCACATTTCGGCCGTGGAACGCGCCGGACTCTCGGGCCTCAATGAAGGTCAGAAGGTCTCCTTCGAACTGGAACAAGATCGCCGCAGCGGCAAGATGGCCGCTTCGCAACTTCAAGCGATCTAGCCTGACTTGAAGGCCCGGCCGGACCCTTGGGGGTTCGGTCGGGATCCAAGCGTCGCTGACGCTAAGTCCGCGGAGCGGTCAGCTCCGCTAGCCGGTTTGCGCCTGAGCGGAACCGGTTTTCCGGTTGCGCGGGACCGACTTAGTTCAGGATCCTGGATCCGGACTCTTCGCCGACGAAGAACTCACCCCACCTGGCCACCCGGGCCAGCGACATCCATGATCGCGCCTGCGCCTGAACGGCGCCGCGCGCCTCCGGATCGGTGATTTTCGCCGCCCGCCTCAGAAGGCGGTTGGCGCGTTTGCGGCACTGGTCTGCGCTGGTCATCGATAGCTCCACCACACCCCTCAAGGCGACAACGCGAAAGGCCGCGAAAAGCTCCCGTAGAGCTTGGGCCCATCGGCCGCACGCGTGACTCCGCCGGAGCCCTGGCCGATACTCTCCTTCAACCATGCCCGGCCCGGCCCAAAGAGGGCGGAGAAGCCGCGCGGAACACGGGAGGAAACCATGACCTATGCACCCGCCACGCGCGCCTTCTACGACGCCGACAGCCACATCATGGAGCTGCCCGACTTCCTGAAGAAGTACGCCGACCCGGCCTTGCGCGACGAGATTCCGGAGGTCTCCTATTCCGCCTCCATCGTCACCGACGAGGAGGTGGCGGTGATTGTGAACCAGGGCGGGCGCCACAGCCCCGAGCATGTGGCGGCCCAGATCGCCCTTGGCGACCGGCTGATCGAGTCTTCCAAGGAAATCCAGGCCCTGGGCGCCTTCAACGGCGCCGACAGGACCATGGCCCTGGACCTGCTGGGCTTCCGCAAGCAGCTGGTCTTCGCCACCCACAGCGTGGCCCTGCCGTTCTCCGCCAGCTCCAAGGTCGAACATCGGCTGCGCTATGGCGCGGCGCGGGCCCATAACCGGCACATGGCCGACTTCTGCGGCGCCGACGACCGGCTGATGGGTGTCGCCGTCATTCCGCTGGACGATCCCGCCCAGGCCATGGCCGAACTGACCCAGGTCCTGGCCGAGGGCCACAAGGCGGTCTGGATTCCGCACCGGCCCTGCGGTGACCGTTCCCCCGGTCACGTGGACCTCGACCCGTTCTGGGCCCGCTTGGCCGAGAGCGGCACGCCGTTCCTGCTGCACGTGGGCGGGGCGCCGCTGCAGCTGGCCAAGGCCTGGATGAACAACGGCCGCCCGCTCACCAAGGACTGGCTGGGCGGCGGCGAGAACCTGCGCACCAAGGACATCGCTCTGCTGCATGAAGGTCCGGAAGCCTTCCTGACCATGCTGGTCCTGGACGGGGTGCTGGAACGCCACCCTGCCCTGCGCGGCGCGGCGGTGGAGCTGGGCGCCGGCTGGGTTCCCGAGCTGCTCCGCCGCCTGGACTGGGTGGTCAAGCACTGGAGCCGCAACGACGCTAACCTGCAGGGGCTCAGCCGCACGCCATCGCAGCAGATCACCCAGCAACTGGCCTTCACCCCCTTCGTGTTCGAGGAGGTGGGCCGGTTCATCGACCAGTCGAACCCGGACCTCTACCTGTTCTCCAGCGACTATCCGCACGTCGAAGGCGGCCGCAATCCCATCGGCCGGTTCGAGACCGCGCTGGGCGACCGCGACGAGGCCGTGCGGGAGAAGTTCTATGCCGAGAACTTCCTGCGGATATTCCCGGGCGCGCGGGTGGGGTAGAGGCCCTACCCCCCCAACGTCTCCAGGAACCGCACCGGCGCCCCGGCGTGGGGCGCCGTGATCTCGTCGTCGCGCATGACCACGGTCCCGCGGATGATGGTGGCCTTGGGCCAGCCGGTGACCTCCATGCCGTCGAAGGGGGTCCAGCCGGAGCGGGTGGCCATGTCTTCGTGGCGCAGGGTGCGGCGGGCCTTCAGATCGACGATGGTCAGGTCGGCGTCGTAGCCCTCGGCGATGCGGCCCTTGTCGGCCAGGCCGAAGACGCGCTGCTGGCCGTGGCTGGTCAGGTCCACCAGCCGCTCCAGGGTCAGGCGGCCGTTGGCGACGTGGGTCAGCATCACCGGCAGCAGGGTCTGCACCCCCGGCATGCCCGAAGGCGAGGCCGGATAGGGCCGGGCCTTCTCCTCCTTGGTGTGCGGGGCGTGGTCGGAGCCAAGAACGTCGGCGACTCCCATGGCGATCCCCCGCCACAGCCCCGCCTGGTGCATGGCCTCGCGGATCGGCGGGTTCATCTGGGCATAGCCCTTCAGCCGCTCATAGGCTTCCGGCGCGGTCAGGGTCAGGTGCTGGGGGGTCAGTTCGACGCTGGCCACATCCTTGTGGTCAGCCAGATAGGCGATCTCCTCGGCGGTGGTCACGTGCAGCACGTGGATGCGCTTGCCGAGCCCCTTGGCCAGGCGGACCAGGCGCTGGGTCGACTGCAGGGCCGAGCGGGCGTCGCGCACCTCCGGATGGCTGGTCCAGTCGCCGGTGCGCGCTAGGGGCCGGCGCTCGGCCAGGCGGTATTCGTCCTCGGAGTGGAACGTGCCCCGCCGGTTGATGTGGCGCAGCACCTCGCCCACTCCCTCGTCGTCCGGCACCAGCAGGCTGCCGGTGGAGGCGCCCATGAACACCTTGACCCCGCAGCAGCCGGGCAGGCGCTCCAGCTCGCCTAGGAACCGCGCATTGTCATGCGTGCCGCCGACATAGAAGGCGTGGTCGCAGTGCATCCGCCCCTTGGCCCGGCTCAGCTTGTCGGCCAGGGCGGCGGCGTCGGTGGTGGTGGGCTCGGTGTTGGGCATCTCGAAGACGGCGGTGACGCCGCCCAGCACCGCGCAGCGTGAACCGGTCTCCAGGTCTTCCTTCCACTCCAGGCCGGGCTCACGAAAATGCACCTGGCTGTCGATGACGCCGGGCATGACGGTCAGGCCCGTCGCGTCGAACACCTCGCCGGCCGAGGCGCGGCTGAGGTCGCCCACCGCTGCGAACTTGCCGCCGCGGACGCCGATGTCGGCCATGGCGCGGCCGGCGTGGTTCACCACCTCGCCGCCGCGCACGATCAGGTCGAAGGTCTCGCTCACGCCCCTTGAGCCTCCTGCGCGGGCGCCGCCGCCTCGGTGTCGTCCAGCAGGGCGACCGCGGCGCCGTACACACTGTCGGCCGACAGGTCCATCATGTGGGTGATGGCCTGGCTCAGGGTGGGGTCCAGTTCCTTGATCTCCTCGAAGGTCCGCGTGCCGCGCAGGGCCCGGCCATTGGGGCCCCAGGGGGCGTACTGGCTCTCGTCCGAGGGGCCGAACAGGCCGAGCGTCGGCGTCCCGGCGGCGGCGGCCATGTGCATCAGGCCGGAGTCGTTGCCGATGAACAGCCGCGCCCGCTTCAGGGCCGCATAGACCACCGTCAGCGGCTCGCGCCCCACCAGGTCGATGCAGCGGTCACGGCCCACCGAGGCGCGCAGGGGCTCGCAGCCGGCGGTGTCCTCCGGTCCCCCCACCACCATCAGCCGCCCGCCGGCCATGGGGCCCGAGGGCGACAGAAGTCGCCGCGTCACCTGGGCGAACCGTTCCACCGGCCAGGTCTTGCCC
>DASVMY010000175.1:0-4814 GCA_036384135.1 Caulobacteraceae bacterium
GGCTGGAAGGCGGAGACGGCAGCGAAGGTGGCGAGCGCGCGGTGAGTTCCCGATCCGCCGCCGCCCGCCAAACCCCGATATAGCGCCAAGTGGGCGCTTTCGCGCCGGCGGCGAGGGCCTTAAGCTCTGCCTTTCCTTGAGTTGGGGGGAATCCTTGATGCGCCTTGCCGCCGCCGTCGCGTTCTGCGCCGCCCTGTTGGCCGCCCCGGTGTTCAATCCGGCGGCCTTCGCTCAAACCACCGCGGACGCGATCGCCGCCGACCCGCCGGCGGACGCGGCCCACCCCGCGCGCCTGGAAGTGATCCACGTCCCCAGCGGCGGGGTGAACATCAACGGCATCGTCTATGTGGCGGCCGGCGCGGGGCCGCACCCGACCTTCGTCCTGTTCCACGGCCTGCCCGGCAACGAGCGCAACCTGGACCTGGCCCAGGCGGTGCGGCGGGCGGGTTGGAACGTGGTGGCGGTGAACTACCGCGGCTCCTGGGGCAGTCCCGGCGCCTTCAGCTTCGCCCAGAACCTTCAGGACGCCGACGCGGTGCTGGCCTTCGTGCGCGATCCGGCCAACGCCAAGGCGCTGCAGATTGACACCGCTCGCCTGGCCATTGGCGGCCACAGCATGGGCGGCTGGGTAACCGTGCAGACCTTGGCGCACGACACCGGTGTCCTGGGCGCGGTGACCATCTCCGCCGGCGACATGGGCGGCCTTGGCCAGCTCAGCCGCGCCGACCACGCCGCGGCGGTGAAGCTGATGGCCGAGAACCGCGAGTCCCTGAACGCCACCGCCGAGGCCATGGCCGACGAGGTCGCCGCCCACGCCGGCGAATGGAGTTTCGCCACCCTGGCCCCGAAGCTGAAGGACCGGCGGCTGTATGTGCTCTACAGCGACGACTTCGTGAAATCGAACTCAGAGGCTCTGGTGGCGGGGATCAGGGCGGCGGGTGGGACCAGGGTCACGTCCCGCAACGTGCCGACCGATCACAGCTGGTCGGACCACAGGATCGCGTTGGAAACCCTGGTCATCGATTGGCTGAAGAGCTTGCCCACGACGCCGTAGGGGTTTGACTAAGGCGCCGGGCCCTTTCCCCCAAGCCGCTGCGCCAGGAAGTCCGCCAGCGCCGCGATCCGGGCCGGCCTGGGCCCGCCGGGCGGGGTGACGAAGTGCAGGCCGCCCAGCGGCCAGGACCAGTCGGTGAGCACCGCCTCCAGCCGCCCGTCCTTCAGCGCCTCTTCGACGATGAAGTCCGGCTGCACCGCGATCCCCAGCCCCGCCAGCAGGGCGGGTGTCAGGGCGTCGGCATTGTTGGCGCGCAGAGGGCCGGCGGGCCTCACAGAGACTTCTTCGCCCGCCGCGTTGCGGAACCGCCAGATGTCCGGCGTGGTCAGGTAGGCGTAGCCCAGGCAGTCGTGCTCGGCCAGGTGAGCCGGATGCGTGGGCCGGCCGCGTCGCTCGAAATAGGCCGGCGAGGCGACCAGGAACCGCGACACCCCGCACAGCCGACGCGCCACCAGGGAGGAGTCCGGCATCTGGGCGATGCGCAGCGCCGCGTCGAACCCCTCGCCGATCAGGTCGACCTGGGCGTCGCTGAGGTGCAGGTCGATGCTGATATCGGGATAGGCCTTCAGGAAGTCGGGCAACAGCGGCGTGATCCGCGTCAGGCCGAAGGACATCGGCGCCGCCAGCCGGATCAGCCCGCGCGGCGACGCCGACTGGGCCATCACCTCCCGCTCGGCCTCCTCCGCGGCCGCCACCATCGCCTCCGCCTGCAACGCCAGCCTCTGGCCGGCGTCGGTGAGGGCCAGGCGCCGCGAAGTGCGGTTGAACAGGCGCGCGCCCAACCTCTGCTCCAACCGGCTCACCGCCTTGGACACCGTGGCCTTGGAGAGCTTCAGGGCCAGCGCCGCGCCGGCGAAGGAGCGGGCCTGCGCCACCCTGGCGAAGATCGCCATGCCCTCGAAATCCGGTAACTCTGACATCGCGATTTCCGAAACGATGAATTTCGATCGTTTCTATTTCTGATCGACCACGCCGTCGATACCTATGTGGCCAACAGATCAGCGCCCCGCGGTTCTCGCCGGGGCCCCACAGGAGGCAAGACCATGATCGTCCGCAAACCCTTCGACCAGCTCGGCGGCGCCGACCACGGCTGGCTCAAGGCCAAGCACCACTTCTCCTTCGCCGGCTACTATGACCCGCAGAACATGGGCCACGGCGCCCTGCGGGTCTGGAACGACGACGAGATCGCCGCCGACTCCGGCTTCCCGCCCCATCCGCACAAGGACATGGAGATCATCACCTATGTCCGCCAAGGGGCGATCACCCACCAGGACAACCTGGGCAACCAGGGCCGCACCGAGGCGGGCGATGTCCAGGTGATGAGCGCCGGCACGGGCATCCGCCATGCGGAGTACAATCTGGAGCCGGACACCACCCGGATCTTCCAGATCTGGATCGAGCCGTCGCGCACCGGCGGCGCGCCGTCCTGGGGCGCCAAACCCTTCCCCAAGGGCGAGCGCTCCGGCCAGCTGGTGGCCCTGGCCAGCGGCTTCGACGGCGACACCGACGCCCTGCCCATCCGCACCGACGCCCGCGTCCTGGGCGCGACACTGAAGGCCGGCGACAGCGTCGACTATCCGCTGGGCGCGACCCGCCACGGCTATCTGGTCCCGGCCGTCGGCGCGGTGGAAGTCAACGGCGTGCGCCTGGACGCCCGCGACGGCGCCGCCATCTCCGGCGAGACGTCGGTGACCATCACGGCGCTGGATGACGCCGAAGTGGTGTTGGTCGACGCGGCTTAGTTCCTGGTCACGACTTGGGGCGGCTTGGCGAGGTCCTCTTGCCAAGCCGCCCTTGCCATGCGGCTGTATCTCTCCACCTTAGGTTCTAAAGACCACACTGCTCCGGAGGCCCCCTTGAACAAGATCGTCTACGAGATCGTCGAGCACGACGGTGGCTGGGCCTACCGTGTGGACGGGGTCTATTCGGAGACTTTCCGCACCCACGACGCCGCCAAGACCGCCGCCACCCGCGCCGCCCGTGAGCAGCTCGCGCCCGGCGTCACCCGCGGCATCACCTGGGAAGACGCCAGCGGCCGCTGGCACGAGGAGATCGCCGACGGCGACGACCGCCCGGCGACGGAGGTCAAGGGCTAGGGTTTCAAAGTCTCCATCCAGGCTGACGCCGGTGAACCCCTTCCCCCTTGCGGGAAGGGGCAGGGGATGGGGGTGGAACGCCGATGCTGATCGATTGGCGAGGCGTGATGTGAACAGTCGGCGGACGTTCGCGCTGACGCCCCCACCCCAACCCCTCCCCGCGAGGGGGAGGGGCTTTTGGCGTCGCCCTTTGACCCTAGGGCGCCGTTGTCCCAGGGTCTGGCCAGGTTTAGGAATCGGCTCCCAAAGTGTCAGGAGTCTCCGATGTCCGACGCCGCCCTGCTTCCCGTCCTGGCCCTGACGCCGCTGAACCCGCGGTTCCGGGAAGACCCCTACAGCCTGCTGGCCGGCCTGCGCGAAAACTGCCCGGTGATGCGCGACGAGGGCGCCGGGGTGTTCTTCATCAGCCGGCACGAGGACGTGCGCGGCATCCTCACCGACCTGACCCTTTGGCGCGACCCCAACCGCGCCGAACAGGCGGCGGTCCTCACCCGGCGCATCCTGGAGGAGCCCGAGGGCGCGCGGCCGGGCGGCTCGCGCAATCCCTCGATCCTGCTGCAGGACGACCCCGACCACGCCCGCATCCGCGGCCCCCTGGCCCAGGCGCTGTACAAACGCGCCGCCAGGATCAAGCCGCAGGTGGAGCGGATCGTCGACGAGGCCCTGGACGCGGTGGCCGGTCAGGGGAGCTTCGACCTGATGAGCGCCTACGCCCTGCCGATCCCCATCGACGTCATCGCCGTGATCCTGGGCGTGTCGCACGAGCGCTTGCCGGAGTTTCGCGACTGGTCCGAAGGCGTCATCCAGGGACTCAACCCTCTGCGCACCTCCGAGCAGACCGCCCACATGCTCAAGGCCGGCGAGGCCCTGCGCGCGCACATGGCCGGCATGCTGGCCGCCCGGCGCGAAAATCCCGAGGACGACCTGGTCACCGACATGGTCCAGCTCCAGGCGGCGGGCGCGCAACTCACCGACGACGACCTGATCACCAACCTCAACGCCCTGTTGGTCGCCGGGAACCTGACCACCACCGACCTGATCGGCAACGCCGTGCGCCTGTTCCTCACCCACCCGGAGGAGCTGGCCAAGCTGCGCGCCGAGCCGGCCCTGATCGGGGCGGCGGTGGAGGAGGTGCTGCGCTATGAGCCGCCGGTGGACATCACCGGCCGCATCGCCTCGCGGGAGATGCAGGTGGGCGGCTGTCCGGTGCACACCACACAGTCGATGCTGGTCTCCCTGCGCGGCGCCAACCGCGACCCGGCCGCCTTCGAAGACCCCAACCGCTTCGACATCACCCGCAAGAAGAGTCCTCATGTATCCTTCGGCGGCGGCGCCCACATCTGCATCGGCGCGCCCCTGGCCAGGATCGAGGCCCAGGTGGCGCTGAGCCGCCTGTTCGCGCGCTTCCCGAACCTGCGGCTGGCCGATCCGGACGCGGCGCCGGTGTGGCGCACGCTGCCGTTCTTCCGGGGGCTGGAGCGGCTGGAGGTGAGGACTTAGGGGGCGGGCTACCCCCCCAACAACCTTCTGTCATGTATGGACGGCCCCTTCCCGGCAAGGGGGCATTGGGCTGTTTTGGCGGGTAGTTAGGAGCGGTCATGTATCCGGCCTTTAATTGCGGTCGTGGATGACCGCTGGCCCGCAAGGGGTTCGCGGATCGGGTT
>DASVMY010000176.1:0-12056 GCA_036384135.1 Caulobacteraceae bacterium
CCTTCTCCCCTTGCGGGAGAAGGTGGCTGCGAAGCAGACGGATGAGGGGTCGCGCCGGCGATTGTGGATTGGCGTCAGCAGCTTAGCCCGAGAGGATTCGTCGACCCCTCATCCGACCCGCTGCGCGGGCCACCTTCTCCCACAAGGGGAGAAGGGAGAGGGGCGGCCTCAGCCATCTCGTGACACGCTGGAATCCTGGGTGACTCTGAGATGTGTGCATCCCCTAGCCGCAAGCGGGGGAAGAAGGCGCGCTTGCCCACGCCCTCCGGCCCGTCCACAAAGTCCGTCAACGACGAACAGACGGGGACCGCCGACCCATGGCCGACGACTGGAACCTGCCTAAGGGCGAGCTGATGCGGGGCAAGAAGGGTCTGGTGATGGGCATCGCCAACCGCGACTCCATCGCCTGGGGGATCACCGCCCAGCTGGCCGCCCAGGGCGCGGAACTGGCGCTGGGCTACATGGAGAACAACGAAAAGCGGGTGCGGCCCTTGGGCGAAAGCATCGGCGCCAAGGTCTACGCCACCTATGAGGCCACCGACGACGACAGCATGGCGGCGATGTTCGCCAAGGTGGAGGCGGCATTCGGGACTATCGACTTCCTGGTCCACGCCATCGCCTACGCCGACCGCAGCCAGATCAAGGGCTCGTTCGTGGAGAACGCCACGCGGGAAGGTTTCCTGCAGGCCATGAGCATCTCGGCCTACAGTTTCGTAGACGCCTCGCGCCGGGCCGCGGCCCTGATGCCCAACGGCGGCTCGATCATCACCATGACCTATCTGGGCTCGGAGCGGGCCATCCCCAACTACAACACCATGGGCGTGGCCAAGGCGGCGCTGGAGGCCTGCGTGCGCTATGTGGCCCGCGATCTGGGCCCCAGGGGCATCCGGGTCAACGCGGTCTCGCCCGGCGCCATGCGCACCCTGTCCCTGGCCGGCATTTCCGGCGGCCGGGGCATGCTGGCCAAGGGCCGCAGCCTGTCGGCCCTGAAGGAAGACACCTCCATGGAGGGTGTGGCGGGCTGCTCCCTCTGGCTGCTGTCCGATCTGGGCAAGTCCGTGGCCGGCGAGGTGATCCACGTCGACGCCGGCTTCCACATGATGGGCTTGCCGGAGGACGAGGAGGCGTAGGCCCCTTCTAAGGCCGGTACGCCCGCATGAAGCGCCGCGCGGCTTCGGTGGCCAGGCGTTCGATCCGGGCCGGCGACAGGTCGCTGGGCAGACCCAGGAGGCCGGAGATCTGGCGGTGGCTGACCACCATGCCGGCGAAGAAATCGGCGGCCTCGTCGACGTCGTCGATAGCCAGACGGCCGGCGGCGGTCTCGCGGGCCAGGAAGTCGGCCAGTTTCAGGCGCGAGGCGCGAAGGCCGGCCTTGAGCACGGTCTGGGCCAGGTCCGGATCGGCGGTGACGCTGGCGATGATCAGGCGGAACAGGGTCACGCCGCGGGGCATGTTGATGGTTTCCAGCAGGGCGCGGGCGTAGTCCGCCAGGGCCTCCTGCGGCCGGTTCAGAGCGCCGGGCACCTCCAGGGCGGCGGTCATCAGCTCCACGCGCCGGTCGATGAGGGCGCGGACCAGGTCGGACTTGGAGCCGTAGTGGTTGTAGACGGTCTGTTTGGAGACGCCGGCGCGGCGGGCGATCTCGTCCATGGAGACGTTCAGGCCGCGTTCGTAGATCGCCTCGGACGTCGCCTCGAGGATAGCCTCGGTCTTGGCCAGATCGATCTGGCCGGCGATGCGCGGCATTCTGTTCAACTCCTCCGAACCTTTGCAGGATGGTGGCGCGTCGGCGCAGATTGCAACCGGTGTCGTCGCGGAAGGCGGCAAGAGCACGATGACTTTTGTCGGAACCGACAAAAGTCTGAATCGTGCTCGCAAACTCAAGAATCGAGCCTGTTCATCCCGTTTTGATGATTCCATCAAAACGGGACAGGCTCTAGGGTTTCGCGGGGTCTGGACCGGGGCGGCGACGGCGCTCATAGGAAGAGCATGAGCGCGCCCGATGTGATCATCGCCGGCGCCGGCATGACCGGCGTGACCCTGGCTCTGGCCCTGGCCAACGGGGGCTTGAGGGCCGTGCTGGTCGACCCCATGCCCTTCGACGCCCAGATCGCGCCGACCTTCGATGGGCGGGCCTCGGCGATCTCCTTTTCCGCCTTCCGTCAGTGGCGGGCGCTGGGCGCCGCGCCGCTGCTGGAGCCGCACGCCCAGCGTATCGAGCAGATCCTGGTGACGGACGGGCGCACGCCGGGCGCCGCCAGCCCCGCGCCCCTGCCGGCCTACCTGCGCTTCGACGCCGCCGAGATCGCCGACCGCTGCGAGGGCGAGCCCCTGGGCTACCTGATCGAGAACCGTCATATCCGCGCCGCCCTGGCCGCCACCGCCCAGGCCCAGGGCGTCGAGGTCCTGGCGCCGGTGAAGGTGACGGGGGTGGAGGCGGGCGTCGGCGTGGCCAGCGTCACCCTGTCGGATGGGCGGGTGCTGAAGGCGCCGCTGGTGGTGGGGGCCGAGGGGCGCGGCTCGGTGGTGCGGCGCGCGGCTGGCATCGGCGCCATCGGCTGGGGCTACGGCCAGAGCGGGGTGGTGGCGACGGTGGGGCTGGAACATGGCCACCAGGGCGTCGCCTACGAGCACTTCCTGCCCTCGGGCCCCTTCGCCATCCTGCCGCTCACCGGCGACCGCGCCAGCCTGGTGTGGACCGAGAGCACGGCGCGGGGCGAGGCCCTGCGGGTCGCCTCGGAAGAAGCCTTCCACGCCCACCTGATGCGCCGCTTCGGGGACTTCCTGGGCAAGGTCGAGGTGCTGGGGCCAAGGTTCGTCTATCCCCTTTCGCTGCAGCTGGCCGAGCGCTTCGCCGTGGGCCGGCTGGCCCTGCTGGGCGACGCCGCCCACGCGGTGCACCCCATCGCCGGCCAGGGGCTGAACCTGGGCCTGAAGGACGCCGCGGCTCTCGCGGAGGTGCTGAGCGAGGCGGTGCGGCTGGGCGAGGACATCGGCTCGCTGCCGGTGCTGGAACGCTACGCCCGCTGGCGGCGGGTGGACACGGTGAGCAACGCGCTCGCCTTCGACGCCTTCGTGCGGATCTATTCCAACGACAACCCGATCCTGCGCCTGGCCCGCGGTGCCGGCATGGCCCTGATCAACCGCATCGGCCCCGCGCGCCGGTTCTTCATGCACGAAGCCGGCGGCGCGGTGGGGGATCTACCCAGGTTGCTGCGCGGGGAGAGTTTGGCGGCGTAGGGGGCGCCTTCCTCCTACTGCCATCCCGGAATCCGCGCAGCGGATATCCGGGACCGCCGGAAGCGTTGATGGTTGCGGGTGGTAGCGGGCGTTAGCGCTTGCCACGGTCCCGGATAGCGCTCCGCGCTTCCGGGATGACAGGGATTTGGAGTTGGAGCGCCGGCCCTCAATCCCGCAGCAACTCGTTGATCGACGTCTTCGACCGCGTCTGGGCGTCGACGGTCTTGACGATGACGGCGCAGTAGAGGCCGGGGCCGACGCCGTGGGGGTCCGGCCGGCTGCCGGAGACCACCACCGACCAGGGCGGCACGTAGCCGCGGTGCGTCTCGCCGGTCTTGCGGTCGATGATCGGGGTCGAGCCGTTGAGATAGACGCCCATGGAGATCACCGCGCCCTCACCGACGATGACCCCTTCGGCCACCTCCGAGCGGGCGCCGATGAAGCAGTCGTCTTCGATGATCGTCGGATTGGCCTGCAGGGGCTCCAGCACCCCGCCGATGCCGACGCCGCCGGAAAGGTGCACGCGCTTGCCGATCTGGGCGCAGGAGCCCACCGTGGTCCAGGTGTCGACCATGGTGCTCTCGTCCACATAGGCGCCGATGTTCACGAACGAGGGCATCAGCACGACATTGCGGGCGATGAACGAGCCGCGGCGGACGATGGAGCCGGGCACGGCGCGGAAGCCGCCCGCCTCGAAGTCCTTCTCCTCCCAGCCGTCGAACTTGCTCGGAACCTTGTCCCACCAAGGCCCCACGCCCCCGCCGAGGGTTCCGGCGCGCATGATGGTGTTGGGGTTGAGGCGGAAGCTGAGCAGGATCGCCTGCTTGGCCCATTGGTGCGTGACCCAGGTCCCGTCGATCTTCTCGGCCACCCGCAGCTTGCCCGAGTCGACCAGGCGGATGGTCTCCTCCACGGCGGTGCGCACGGGGCCCTTGGTGTCGGTGTTGACCCCGTCGCGGGCGGCCCAGGCGGCCTCGATCTCGGTCTGCAGGTCGGCGGTGGTCAGCTGCGTCATCAGGCTTCCTTGATCCGGGCGGCGGCCAGGAAGGGGGCCAGGCGCTCGGTGCGGTAGTGGACGAAATCGGCGGTAGAGGCCACCGCGTGCGGCCCCACCAGGACGGTGGTCATGCCAAGCTGCGCCGCCGGCTTCAAGTTGCGTTCGGCGTCTTCGAAGAAGGCGGTGGTCTTCGGATCCAGGGCATGGGCGGTGATGATCCGCTCGAACGACGCCATCGAGGGTTTGGGGGCCAGGTCGGCCGAGCCGATGTGGAAGATGGCGTCGAACAGCTCGGCCAGGCCCAGGTGCTCGGCAACCCGCCGGGCGTGGCCGCCGTCGGCGTTGGTGAAGATCAGCCGCCGGCCGGGCAGGCGGGCCAGGGCGGCCTTCAGGGCCGGGTCACGGGCCAGGATCTCCAGCGGCAGGTCGCGGAAGATGGCGTGGAACTCTTCGGGGCTGACGCCATGGTCCAGCATCAGGCCGGTGAGCGACAGGCCGTGCTCCACCAGGTAGCGCTTCTGCAGGACATAGGCCTCGTCCCGCGGCAGGCCGGTGACCTGCATCATATAGGCGGTGATCCGGCGGTCGATGTGCAGGGCCAGGCCGGAGTCGAGTGGATAAAGGGTGTTGTCGAGATCGAAGAGCCAGGTGTCGATGGCGGAGAGGTCGGCGGCGCCGGTCATCACGTTGCCCATCGCCATTGTTCGTCAGTCACCCCAAACGTTCCTTCTCCCCTTGCGGGGTCGAGGAGGGCGGATCGCCAAGCATTTGGCGCTCCGCATCGCCGCGCGCGGAACGCGCGTCGCCTCCTCGACGGTGTCTGCGAAGCAGACGGATGAGGGGTCGACGGAGCGTCGGTGATTGGCTTGCCGGCAGGATACTCTCGTAGGCCAGCGCGACCCCTCATCCGACCCGTTACGCGGGCCACCTTCTCCCGCAAGGGGAGAAGGGCGACATCTGAGCCCCGCGAGCGGTCAAAAACCACGTTCTAGGCGCTCACCAGGGTGCCGGCGCCGTGCTCGGTGAACAGTTCCACCAGCATGGCGTGGGGGCGGCGGCCGTCCAGGATGACCACGGCTTCGACGCCGCTTTCCACGGCGGCGATGGCGGTTTCCAGCTTGGGGATCATGCCGCCGGTGGCGACGCCGGTCTCGATGGCGGCCTTGGCCTCGGCGACGCTGAGCTGGCGGATGAGATCGCCGTTGGCGTCCAGAACCCCGGCCACGTCGGTGAGCAGCAGCATGCGCTTGGCCCGCAGCGCCCCGGCCAGGGCGCCGGCCACGGTGTCGGCGTTGATGTTGTAGGTGGCGCCGTCGGCGGAGACGCCGATGGGGGCGATCACCGGCACATAGTCGTCCTCGGAGTTGATCAGGTCCTGGATCAGCTTGGGATCGACGCGGGTGGGCTCGCCCACGAACCCCAGGTCCACCACCTGTTCGATGTTCGAGCCCGGGTCCTTGCGGGTGCGGGTGGCCTTTTCCACGGTGATCAGGCGGGCGTCCTTGCCCGACAGGCCCACGCCGCGAACGTCGGCCTCGGCCCCGGCCTGGGTGATCCAGCTGGCGATTTCCTTGTTGATCGCCCCCGACAGGACCATCTCGGCCACTTCCATGGTCGGGGCGTCGGTGACCCGCAGGCCGTCGATGAAGGTGGACTTCACCCCGGCCTTCTCCAGCATGCGCGAAATCTGCGGCCCGCCGCCGTGGATCACCACCGGGTGCAGGCCCAAGAGCTTGAGCAGCACCGCGTCGGCGGCGAACAGCTTGGCCAGGGCTTCCTCGCCCATGGCGTGGCCGCCGTATTTGATCACCACGATCTCGCGGTCGTAGATCTGGATATAGGGCAGGGCCTCGGCCAGGGTCCTGGCGGTGGCCCAGCCTTGTTCTTCGCGGATGTCGGTCACATGAGGCTCCCTGAGGGCGCCCCCCTTAGCGAACGAGGGGGGTGTTGTCATCCCGGGGGGGGCCGCCGTATGAGCCCCTAGGCGAACGCCGCCGCCAATATCTCCGCGCGCAGTTCCGGCAGGCCCGTTCCCTTTTCCGCCGAGGTGGCCAGCACGCGCGGGAAGGCGGCGGGGCGTTTGGCGATGGCGGCCAGGGTGCGGGCCACGGTGGCGGCGGCCTCGTGCGGCTTGATCTTGTCGGCCTTGGTCAGCACGATCTGGTAGGAGACCGCGGCCGTGTCCAGCGCATTGAGCGCCTCGGCGTCCGGCTCCTTGAGGCCGTGGCGGGCGTCGATCAGCAGATAGACCCGCTTCAGGTTCGGCCGGCCGCGCAGGTAGTCGCGCCCCAGGTTCTGGAACTGTTTGGCGGTGGTGCGCGAGACCCGCGCGAAGCCGTAGCCGGGCAGGTCAACCAGGCGCAGGCGCTCGTCCAGGACGAAGAAGTTCACCTCGCGGGTGCGGCCGGGCTCGGTGGAGGCGCGGGCCAGGCCCTTTCGCCCCACCAGGCCGTTGATCAGCGACGACTTGCCGACGTTGGAGCGGCCGGCGAAGGCCACCTCCGGCAGGTCCGGCGGCGGCAGGCCCTCCATGGCCGCCGCGCCCATCATGAAGGTCGCCTCGTGGGCGAAGGTCACCCGGGCGGCTTCGATCTCTTCGGCTGAGAAGGTGTCATTGTCGGTCATGCCGCCGCCGGCGCCTTACCCTGAAGGCGGGCGATGAAGTCGTCGATGGGGTTGGGGGACTTGTAGCGCCGCATCAGGATGTACTGCTGGACGATGGTGAAGATGCCGCTCCAGGTCCAGTAGATCAGCAGGCCGACGGTGTACTGGGCCAGGATGAAGGTGAACACCACCGGCATCAGCTTCATGATCTGCTGCTGGGTGGGATCGACTCCGGCCTGGGGCGTCATGGACATGCTCATCCAGGTGACCAGGCCGTAGAGCAGCGGCCAGGCGCCGATGTGCAGCGGGCCGTCCAGGAAGCCGCCGATCAGGGGCGTCGCGGCCGGGTTCCAGGGGATCAGGCCGAACAGATTGACGATGCTGGTGGGATCGCGCGCCGACAGGTCATGAATCCAGCCGAAGAACGGCGCGTGCCAGATCAGGATGGTGACCGTGAACAGCTTGGTCAGCGAATAGAAGATCGGGATCGGCAGCAGGGAGGGCAGGCAGCCAGTGACCGGATTGATCTTCTCGCGGCCATACAGCGCCATGGTCTCCTTCTGGAGCGCCTGGGGGTCGTCCTTGTACTTGGCCTGCAGTTCCTTCTGCAGCGGGGCGATCTTGCGCATCTTCACCCCCATCTCATAGCCGGGCAGGGCCAAGGGGAAGGTGACCACGCGGATGACGATGGTCAGCGCGAGGATGGCGACGCCGACGTTGCCGACGCCGCCGACGGTGGCGTGGTGATAGAACCAGTTCAGCAGGAAGAACATCGGCTTGGTCAGGAACCACAGGAAGCCCCAGTCCACCGCGTCCTCGAAGTTGGTCACCCCAAGGCTCTTCTTGTAGGCGTTGAGCAGGGGCACGGTCTTCACCCCGGCGAACATGTGGGTGACCTGGCTGGCGGTGGCGCCGGGCTGCACCGTCAGCGGCTGGGCGCCGGTGTAGGAGGCGGCATAGACGTCAACGCCGGAGTCGGGGGCCACCTTGGCGTTGGGACGGATGCTCTCGCCGGCGGGGGGGATGAGCACGGTCATCCAGTATTTGTCGGTGATGCCGAACCAGCCGGGACCGACATCGAGGTCCTTGGACTCCTCCTTCTTCCACTTGCTGTACTTCTGTTCCTGAAGCTTGTGGCCGATGACGCCGATGGCGCCCTCGTGGACGATGTTGATCTTGCCCAGCGTCGGCGGCACGTCCTGGCGCTGTACCGAGCCATAGGGGGTCAAGGACACCGGGATGGTCCCGGCGTTGGTCACCGCGTCGGTGACGGTGAACATATATTGGTCGTCCACGGCGATGGTGCGGTGGAAGGTCAGCGGTCCGCCGCCGGCATAGGTCAGGGTGACCGGGTGGCCGGGTGACAGCACCGCGCCCGACGATACCGTCCAGACGCTGCTGTCCGTGGGCAGGCCGGCGAGGTTGGCGCCCACCCAGCCCATGGTGGCGAAATAGGCGTAGCGGGTGTGGTCGGGGCGCAGCAGCTCCACCGGCGGCGAGCTCTTGGAGACCTCGGTGTGGTACTGCTTGGCGAACAGGTCGTCGAAGCGCGCGCCGGTAAGGGCGATGGAGCCTTCGAGCGCCGGGGTGTCGATGATCACGCGGGGGCCCTGGGCCAGGCCCTGGGCGCGGGTCAGGTAGGCGGGGCCGGCGGGCGCCTGGGCGGCGGCCGTGACCTCGGCGGCGTGGCGTTTCTCGGCTGCCGCCTGCTGGGGCATGATCACGAACCGCTCGTACGCGAAGAAGATGATCGCCGCGATGACGAGGAACATGACGGTGTTGCGGGTGTCGTTGTTCATGGCGCCTGTGCTTACGGGCGATACGCGCCCGGGAATTGTCAGGAGGAGGGCTCGCCCGGGGATGCGCTCGAACTGGCCGCGAGGTCGGCCGCGAGCCTTATCAGCGCGCTTTTCATATCGTCAAGGAGACGGTCCCAGGGCCGGGCCCGCGTGCCGCCCCTGGCGATGAAGACATAGTCGCAGCCGGGCCGGGCGTGGAGGGGGGCGACCAGCCGCGCCGCCTCGCGCAGGCGCCGCTTGGCGCGGTTACGCTCCACCGCCCCGCCGATGCGCTTGGTGGCGGTGAAGCCGATGCGGATCAGGCTTTGCCCGTCGCGCCGGTCGCGCGCCTGGGCCATCACCGCGCCGCGCCCGCAGGCGCAGCCCTTCGCCGCCGCGAGGAAATCGGGGCGGATCTTGAGACGTTCTATGGCCGGAACGTTTTCTGGGGGGACGGCTTCGGTCAGGCCGAAACCTTTCGATGGGGACCCTGGAGTCCTAGGCGGTCAGGCGCTTGCGGCCACGGGCGCGGCGGCGGGCGATGACCTTCTGGCCGTTCTTGGTCGCCATGCGGGAGCGCCAGCCGTGACGGCGCTTACGAACAAGACGCGACGGCTGATAAGTCCGCTTCACGGGAAGGCTCCAAGACAAAAGGCGTTACGGCCCAAGGCGAGGGCCCTGAGCAGTGAGCGCGCGGAGATACGGGATGAGGGCGGCGGAGTCAACCGGCGGGGCCCGAACGGCTGAACGCGCCTTTCTTCCCTCGGAGCCCGGCGCAGCCGGGTGAGGGGGGAAGTGGGCCGGTGCAGTAGCGTCTGAAGACCCAGCGCGGCGTCGATGACGGCGTCTGACTGCGGAGCCGCTAGTTTACGACAACGCTTCCCCCATCGTCGCCCGCCTTCGGCATTGGCGACACTTCCCCCGCAAGCGGCTAGGGGATGCACACATCTCGTCATTAGCTGTCTGCGGGGCCTTGAGCGGTCCTTCTCCCGCAGGGGGAGAAGGGAGAGGAGGGGCGGCCTCAGTCATCTCGTAACACGCTGAAGTCCTGGGTGTTTCTGAGATGTGTGAATCGCCTAGCCGCAAGCGGGTGAAGGAAAGGAAGTGGGGGAAGGGTTTACGCCCGTCCCGCGGTCAGGTTCGCCACCTCTTCCGGCGAGACGCCCATGATCGCCGCGAAGGGCGAGCCGGACGCCGGGTCCCAGGCGTGGCGGCTGCCGATGGTGATGCCGCCGTCGACGACGATGTGCGTGCCGGTGACGAAGGCGGAGTCGTCGCTGGCCAGGTACAGGGCGGCGCGGGCGATGTCCTCGGGCAGGCCGGGCTTGGGAACGGGCTGGGCGACGGCGGCGTTCTGGGCCACCCGGGCGGCCATCTGGTCGGCCACCTCGCGGGGCAGGCCCAGGGCGTCGCCGAAGATCGAGGTGGCGATCAGGCCCGGGCAGATGGCGTTGACGCGGATCTTCTGGGGCGACAGTTCGGCGGCGGCGCAGCGGCTCATGTGGATCACCGCACCCTTGGCGGTGGAATAGGCCAGCGGCCCCCAGCCGGCTTGCAGGCCGGCGATTGAGGCGGTGTTGATGATCGAGCCGCCGCCGCGCTCGCGCATCAGCGGCAGGGCGTGGTGCATGCCCAGCGCCGGGCCGCGCACCAGCAGGGCGAAGACCTTGTCCCAGCCCTCGGCCTCGATGGCCTCGACGGAGCCGGGCAGGCCGGCGGTCCCGGCGTTGTTGAACAATATGTCCAGGCCGCCGAAGGCTGACTTGGCCAGGGCCATGGTCGCGGCGATGTCGGCCTCGAGGGTAACGTCGCAGTGGGCGTAGCGCACCTTGTCGGGGAAGCGGCGCTCCAGCATGGCGCCCTTCTGGTCCTGCACGTCGGCGGCCACCACGCAGGCGCCCTCCGCCACGAACAGCTCCACCGTCCCCAGGCCGATCCCCGAGCAGCCGCCGGTGATCACGGCCACCTTGCCGTCCAAACGTCCCGTCATCTTGATCCTCCAGAAGTGACGCCCAGCGCTTGGCAGCTTTGCGCTAGGTCAGTCCACCGTCACCACCACCTTGCCCATGGCCTTGCGGCTGGCCAGGTGGCTGATGGCTTCGCCGGCGCGGGCCAGGGGGTAGTGTTCGGAGACGTGCGGCCTGATCTTGCCCGCCGCGTAGAGGTCCAGCAGTTCCTTGACGTTCTGCTGGTGGCCCTGGGGATCGCGCGCCACCGCCGCGCCCCAGAACACGCCCACGATATCGCAGCCCTTGAGCAGGGGCAGGTTCAGCGGGATGCGCGGGATGCCGGCGGGGAAGCCCACCACCAGGAAGCGGCCTTCCCAGGCGGTGCAGCGCAGGGCGGCCTCGGCATAGTCGCCGCCGACGCCGTCATAGACCAGGTCGGCGCCGTTCGGCCCGCAGGCGGCCTTGAACATCTCCGCCAGGGCCTTCTGGCCGTCGCGGTCGAAGGGGCCGGTGGGATAGACCACGCCGCTGTCGGCGCCGCGGCCGATGGCCAGGTCGACCTTTTCCTGGCTGGAGGCGGCGGCGATCACCCGCGCGCCCATGGCCTTGCCCAGCTCCACGGCGGCCAGGCCGACGCCCCCGGCGGCGCCCAGGACCAGCAGGGTCTCGCCGGGCTTGATGTGGCCGCGGTCCTTGAGCGCGTGGTAGCTGGTGCCGTAGGTCATGATGAAGGCGGCGGCTTCATCGAAGGGCATGGCGTCGGGGATCGGGATCAGCCGCGAGGCCTCCAGGGCCAGCTCCTCGGCCATGCCGCCCCAGCCGGTGTTGCCCAGCACCCGGTCGCCGACCTTCACATGGGTGACGCCCTCGCCGACTTCCTTGACGATCCCCGCCACCTCGCCGCCGGGGGCGAAGGGGCGGGCTGGCTTGAACTGGTACTTGTCCTCGATGATCAGCACGTCGGGATAGTTCACCCCGATGGCCTTGATCGACACCACGGCCCAGCCGGGCTTGGCGGCGGGGCTGGGGACATCCTCCAGCACCAGGGTTTCGGGGCCGCCGGCGCTCTTGCTCAGCAAAGCCTTCATGGTCTTCTCCCGCGCGTTCGTTTTCAGGGCATGGTCTTTTTCGCGCGGGACGCTATCGGAAGGCCGCGAAGCGCGAAAGGGCGGGACGGCGGCATGACGAACAAATGTTTGACCCTGGCCCTGCACGGCGGGGCGGGGGCGGTTCCAGAGCGGAACTACGACGCCGAGGTGGCGCACATGCGCGGCCTGGCGGAGGCGGGGCGGGATCGCCTGCGCGCCGGGGCCAGCGCCCTGGACGTGGCGGTGGAGACGGTGGCGGCGCTGGAGGCGTCGGGGCTCTATGTGGCCGGCCGGGGCGCCTCGCCCAACAGCGCCGGCCGTTACGAACTGGACGCCAGCCTGATGGAAGGGCCGATGCGCCGGGCCGGGGCGGTGGCGGCGCTGGAGGGTTTCCGCTCGC
>DASVMY010000177.1:0-3073 GCA_036384135.1 Caulobacteraceae bacterium
GGGCTAAGCTGCTGACGCCAATCCACAATCGCCGGCGCGACCCCTCATCCGTCTGCTTCGCAGCCACCTTCTCCCGCAAGGGGAGAAGGACCGCTCAAGGCCCCGCAGACAGCTAATGACGAGATGTGTGCATCCCCTAGCCGCTTGCGGGGGAAGTGTCTCCAATGCCGAGCGTAGCGAGGCGGGCGACGATGGGGGAAGCGTTGTCGTAAATCAGCCGCCCCGCAGTCAGACGCCGTCATCAACGCCGCGCTGGGTCCTTAGACGCTACTGCACCGGCCCACTTCCCCCGACGTCGCCCGCCTCGCTGCGCTCGACGTTGGCGACACTTCCCCCGTTCCGGGGGAAGAAGAAGAAGAGAAGGGGCGTCTTGGCTAGTCAGGGCGTTCGAATGCCGCCCCCTACCACCACCGCGCCGGCCGCGCCTTGAAGTCCGCCGCCTTCTCCAGCGCCCCGCCCAGCGAGAACAGCGTCCCCTCGTCCAGGGCCCGGCCGATCAGCTGCAGCCCCAAGGGCAGGCCCTGGTGGTCGACACCGCCGGGCAGGCTCATCCCCGGCAGACCGGCCAGGTTCACCGTCACCGTGAAGATGTCGTTCAGGTACATGGCCACCGGATCGGCGCTGTTTTCGCCCAGCCCGAACGCCGCCGACGGCGCCGTCGGGGTCAGCAGCGCGTCCACCTTCTCGAACGCCTGGGTGAAGTCGTCGGCGATCCGCCGCCGCACCTTCAGGGCCTTCAGGTAATAGGCGTCGTAATAGCCGTGCGAGAGCACATAGGTGCCGATCAGGATGCGGCGCTTGACCTCGTCGCCGAAGCCGGCGGCGCGGGTCTCCTCATAGACCTCGGTCAGGCTGGCCCCATCCCCGACCCTCAGGCCGTAGCGCATGCCATCATAGCGGGCCAGGTTCGACGACGCCTCGGCCGGGGCGATGATGTAGTAGGCCGGCAGGGCGTATTTGGTGTGCGGCAGCGACACCTCGACGATCTCGCAGCCGGCGTCCTTCAGCCAGGCGATCCCCTGGGCCCACAGCTCCTCGATCTCGGGCGGCATGCCCTCGACCCGGTATTCCTTGGGCACGCCTATGCGCAAGCCCTTCACCGACTTGCCCACGAAGCTGGGGAAGTCCGGAACCTCGATCGGCAGGCTGGTGGAGTCCTTGGGATCGTGGCCGCTCATGGACTTGAGCAGGATGGCGGCGTCTTCCACCGTCTTGGCCACGGGTCCCGCCTGGTCCAGGGACGAGGCGAAGGCGATCACCCCCCAGCGCGAGCAGCGGCCATAGGTCGGCTTGATGCCCACGGTGCCGGTGAACGAGGCCGGTTGGCGGATCGACCCGCCGGTGTCCGTCGCCGTCGCGCCCAGCGCCAGATTGGCCGAGACCGACGAGGCCGAGCCGCCGGACGACCCCCCCGGCGTCAGCTGCCGGTTGCTGCCGTGCGAGCGCCAGGGATTGATCACCGGGCCGCAGGCGCTGGTCTCGTTGGACGAGCCCATGGCGAACTCGTCCATGTTCAGCTTGCCCAGCATCACCGCCCCGTCGCGCCACAGGTTGGCGGTGACGGTGGACTCGTACTGCGGCTTGAAGCCCTCCAGGATGCGCGAGCAGGCGGCCGAGCGGAAACCCTCGGTGCAGAACAGGTCCTTGATCCCCAGCGGCGCGCCTTCCAGCGGCCCGGCCTCGCCCCGCGCGATGCGGGCGTCGGCGGCGGCGGCCATCTCCATCGCCTTGTCCGGGGTTTCCAGCACATAGGCGTTCAGCGCCCGCGCCCCCTCGATGGCGGTGATATGCGCCTTGGTGATCTCGGCGGCGGAGAACCGCTTGGCCTTCAGGCCGTCGAGCGCGTCCTTCAGGGTGATGTCGGTCAGGTCGCTCATGACTATTCCACCACCTTGGGCACCACGAAGAATCCCTTGTCGGCCTTGGGGGCGTTGGCCAGGACCCGCGCGGCGCTGCCGCCCTCGGTGACCACGTCCTCGCGCATGGGCATGGGCACGTCCACCGCCGAGGTCATCGGCTCGACCCCATCGGTGTCGACCTCGTTCAGTTGTTCGATCCAGGCCATGATCCCGGAAATCTCCCGGGCCAGGGGCTCCAGGCGTTCCTCGGGCTCGCGGATGCGGGCCAGTTTGGCGACCTTGCGGACCGTGGCGGCGTCGATGGCCATGATGGCTCCAACCTTTGAGAAGGCGTGGGGTTACTCGCCCGCTCCCCCGTTTGACAAGGGGGCCTGTTTGACAAGTGCATCAGGGCGGAAGAAGGCAAGCCATGGCCGTTCTCGACATCTTCGACTTCCTCGCCGCCCTGCCCAGAGGCGCCCCCGTCGTCGGCCTGGACCTGGGGGAGAAGACCATTGGCGTCGCCGTCTCCGATTCGTCCCTGATGATCGCCTCGCCGCTGGAGCTGATCCGCAAGACCCAGTTCACCAAGGACGCGGAGACCCTGTTCAAGCTGATGGCCTCAAGAAACGCCACCGGCATGGTCATCGGCCTGCCGGTGAACATGGACGGGACCGAGGGGCCCCGCTGCCAGTCCGTCCGCGCCTTCGCCCGCAATATCCTGCGCCTCAAGGACCTGCCCATCGCCTTCTGGGACGAACGGCTCTCCAGCGCCGCGGTGAACCGCGTCCTCATCTCAGAAGCCGACATCACCCGCGCCCGCCGCGCCGACCTCGTCGACAAGATGGCCGCGGCCTACATCCTCCAGGGGGCGCTGGACCGGCTGGGGGCGATGTAGAACGAATCGGCGCTCAACCTCCACCTCTCGTCACCCCGGCCGAAGCACAGCGGCTAGGGGATGCACACATCTCGTCATTAGCTGTCTGCGGGGCTTTGAGCGGTCCTTCTCCCCCTGCGGGAGAAGGTGGCTGCGAAGCAGACGGATGAGGGGTCGCGCCGGCGATGGCCGATTATTGTCAGCCGCTTAGCCCGACAGGCCTCGTCGACCCCTCATCCGACCCGCTGCGCGGTGTCCAGTGGAGAGATGGGTGACAGTTTAGCCCGGACACATGGGTGACAGTTTTCGGCCGAGGTGGTCGATGAGCCCGATGGGCTGGTGGTAGAACCACAGACGC
>DASVMY010000178.1:0-3480 GCA_036384135.1 Caulobacteraceae bacterium
CGCTTCCCCCATCGTCGCCCGCCTTCGGCATTGGCGACACTTCCCCCGCAAGAGGGGGAAGGAGGGCTCCCGCCCCCTAAGCCGCCTTGGCGTGGGACTCGCCGGCGAGGGCGCGGTTCAGGGCGTCGTAGAGTTTGGCGATCTCGATGGGTTTGGAGACGTGGCCGTCCATGCCGGCGGCCAGGTATTCCTCGATCTGGTGGACCATGGCGTTGGCGGTCAGGGCCAGGATCGGGGTGCGGGGGCGCTGTTCGGCGACCTCGGCGGCGCGGATGGCCTTGGCGGCGGTGATGCCGTCCATGATCGGCATCTGGATGTCCATCAGGATCAGGTCGTAGTTGTCCTGGCGCCAGGCCTCCACCGCCGCGCGGCCGTCGGCGACGATGTGCAGGTCCACGTCCATGGGCTCGACGATGGCCTGGAGCACCTTCTGGTTCACCGGATTGTCCTCGGCGGCCAGCAGGCGGATGCTGCGGCCCTCAAGCTCCTCGGCGGGGCATGAGGCCTCGGGCGCGGCCGCCGCGCCGCCGCGCGACAGGGGCAGTTCGGCGTAGAAGGTCGAGCCCTTGCCCTCTTCGCTGGTCACCGAAATCGAGCCGGCCATGAGCTGGGCCAGCTCGCGGCAGATGGCCAGGCCCAGGCCCGTACCGCCATAGCGGCGGGTGGTGGAGGAATCCGCCTGGGTGAACTTCTCGAACAGAGCGCCCATCTTGTCGGCGGGAATGCCGATGCCGGTGTCGATCACGGCCAGGCGGATGCCACCGGCGTCCGCCAGTTCGAAGCGGGCGGTCACCGAACCGGTCGGGGTGAACTTCAGGGCGTTGGACACTAGGTTGTTGACGATCTGGCGCAGGCGGTCGCCGTCGCCGCGCCAGACGCCGGCGGCCTCGGGCGTCACCTCGACGTCCAGCGTCAGGCCTTTTCCGACGGCGACGACAGTGAAGGCGTCGCGCACGGACTGGGCCACGCGCTCCAGGTCGAAGTCGCTGACCTCGAGCTCCAGCTTGCCGGCCTCGATCTTGGAGAGGTCGAGCACGTCGTTGAGCACCGACAGCAGTTGCTCGCCGGACTGACGGACCACGGCCAGGCGCTCGCGCTGCGGTGCGGCCAGTTCGCCGCGGGCCATGACCTCGGCCATGGCCAGCACCCCGTTCAAGGGCGTGCGGATCTCGTGGCTCATATTGGCCAGGAACTGGGACTTGGCGACATTGGCCGCGTCAGCCGCGTCGCGGGCTTCCACCAAGTCGGACATCGTCTGATGAAGTTCTTTGTGGTTGCGGTCCAGTTGAGCGAGCAGTCCGTTGAAGCTTTCCGTCAGGCGATGGAACACATCGTCCTCGGTTTCTTCGGCCACCGGCTTGAACTCGCCGCTGGCGGCGACTTCGGCCATGGCGTTGGACAGCCGCTCGATCGGGGCGGCGACGCGGCGGGCCAGACCCTGGGCCACGAACAGGGCGATGCCGCTGGCGCCGAAGAACAGGGCGCCGGTGAGGGCCAGGAACCGGGGCAGCAGGGCCGCCAGCGACGGCTCGGCCGAGCGCATCCGCAGTTCGCCGACCTTTTCGCCACCCCAGACCACGGGGCGAATTGTCACAGCCTCCTTGCCGCCGCCTCGCGTCTCCCGCGAGGGCGGCGGGGCGTAGCGGGCCAGGACCCGCAGCTTGGAATCGGTAAGGGTGGCCTCGATCAGACCGCGCTGCTGACCGGCCGCGGCGAGGGTGCGCTCGGCGCCGCGGGCGTCGCTTATCGCCAGCGCGGGGGCTGCCGCATTGGCGACCACATTCGCTAGAGTGGCATATGAGAGTTTGGATTCCTGGCGTGCAACGCTCCATTGTTGCAGCATGAAGCTGACGCAGGCCGCCACGAGTACGGCGACCGTTGTGACGATCGCAACACTCGCGACACGCGCCTGAAACGGCGGGTGATTTGCTTTGCCCATCGTCAGCTCGATATTAACCATAAGGGCGCGGATAACCGCGTTCGTTGGCCTTAATACCTGTCCATTCCTAACGCTTCGCTTCTCAGGCGAACGAACGGCGATTCTTTTCCATGGACACACTTTAAGGTTTCGTTTACCGTACAGCTTCCTGTAGAGGACTGTCGGAGGGTGTTACGTGGAAAAAGTGTTCGTTGCTCAACGCGTTGCTACTAAGCTCTTCGCGACCGAGAATGCGGTCGATGCGGCCCTGGCCGAAGCCTCAGAATTGATGGCTGATATGTTGAAGGCGCGTAAGGACCTCGGTCTGGCCGCGACTTTCGGCGACACCGCCGCGGCGCGTGTCGTGGATGCGATCTCGGCGCTCAGCGTCGCCCGCACCGCGATGGTGGCCGCTCACAACCAACTCGACGAAGCCAAGCTTCGCATCGGCGTGCGCACCAAGCTCGCCGGTTTCGAAGACAAGGCCCACCTGACGCACACTGAAGAGCGTGCGAGCCTGCGGGTGGCCAGCTAAAGATATCGATCTCCGCGACCTGGTTGCGGAAGATTAACTTGTTTCACGCCTCTGATAACTGTCAGAGGCGTGATCCATGTTTGCAACTATCTACTCACAACTCGGAACTGTTGTCCTGGTGGCAACATTCGCCTTTGCGTTGTGGCGGGGCGACGTAGCGGAACGTATGGGCGGTGGGCTGAATCTGGCCGCCGGCCTGTTCGCCATGTTTCTTCACCCTCTTCTCGACGCGGACGTCCAGCCGATCGCCCAGCTGGTGGTGGACGCGGCCCTGGCGGCCGGATTCCTGTTTCTCGCCATACGCTTCGCCAGCCTTTGGCTGGGCGTGGCTATGCTGTTGCAAGCGGTCCAATTCAGCCTCCACGCCTACTACATGGTCGGCGACCTGCCCCATGACCTGACGTTCGCCCGGATTAACAACCTCGACACCCTAGGCATCATCATCTGCATCGTCGGCGGCACCATCGTGTCCTGGCGCAGGCGGCTGAAGAAGCAGCGGCTGGCGGCGGAGAAGGCGGCGGCGGCGGGGGGGTGACGCCGGGGTGGGAGGTTTTCGGGCGCCGCACCGTTCTCTTCCCCCGAACGCAGTGGTGGGGAAGTACCCGCAAAGCGGGGGATGGGGGCTCCAGCTTGACGCTGGCGCTGGTTCTCTGCTGAAGCCCCCATCGTCTCGCGCCCCAAACCTTCTGTAGTTCGCCGGCCAGAGGCCGGCGGGGCGCATCCACTTCCCCCACGCTTCGCCCTACCGGATTCACACTTCTCTCTAGGCACTGCCAGCGGAGGTTAGAAATCTGCCTTCTCCCCTTGCGGGAGAAGGTGGCTGCGAAGCAGACGGATGAGGGGTCGCACCGGCGATTGCCGATTATTGTCCGCAGCTTAGCCCGAGAGGCCTCGTCGACCCCTCATCCGACCCGCTGCGCGGTGTCCAGTGGAGAGATGGGTGACAGTTTAGCCCGGACACATGGGTGACAGTTTTCGGCCGAGGTGGTCGATGAGCCCGATGGGCTGGTGGTAGAACCACAGACGC
>DASVMY010000179.1:0-7780 GCA_036384135.1 Caulobacteraceae bacterium
CGTGATGGCCGCCTTCCTGGCCCTGGCCGGGGTGTTGATCGCGGCCCGCGCCGGCGGGGCGGCGGTGGGCTGGGGCTTCCAGCTGCAGTCTCCGCCGGTGGTGGCGGGCCTGACCCTGATCATGCTGGCGGCGGCCCTGAACATGTCTGGTCTGTTCGAGATCGGGACCTCGGTCCAGGGGGTCGGTCAGGGCCTGGCCAGCCGCGGCGGCCTGATCGGCTCGGCCTTCACGGGCGTGCTGGCGGTGGTGGTGGCGGCGCCCTGCACGGCGCCCTTCATGGCCGGCGCCCTGGGCTTCGCCCTGACCCAGCCGGAGCCGGAGGCCCTGGCGGTGTTCGCCTTCCTGGGCCTGGGGTTCGCCACGCCCTTCACCCTGCTGGCCTTCACCCCGGCGCTGATGCAGCGCCTGCCAAAGCCCGGCGCCTGGATGGCGGTGCTGAAGAAGGGCCTGGCCTTCCCGATGTATGGCGCGGCGGCATGGCTGGCCTGGGTGCTGGCGGAGCAGGCCGGCCGTGGAGGTCTGGCGCGGATCCTGGCCGCCGCTGTGATCCTGGCCTTCGCCGCCTGGGTCTATGGCGCGGCCCAGCGCCGCCACGTCGCCGGCGGCCGGCCCCTCGCCCTGTACGGTCTGGCGGGACTGGCCCTGGCCCTCTCCATCGCCGCCATCGCCGCGGGCCGCTACGACCGTCCCAAAGCCGCTGACCGAGCCTCGGCGCCGGTGGAGGCCCCGGCGGAGGGCGTGCCCTCCGAGCCCTGGTCGCCGGACCGCGTGGCGGCCCTGCAGGCCCAGGGCAAGCCGGTGTTTGTCAATTTCACCGCCGCCTGGTGCGTCACCTGCCAACTGAACGAGAAGGTCGCCTTCTCCACCGGCGAGGTGGCCGCCGCGTTCAGGCGGACCGGCGCGGTCTATCTGGTGGCCGATTGGACCAACCGCGACGCGGTGATCGCCAAGGCCCTGGCCGATCAGGGCCGGGTGGGGGTGCCGCTGTACCTGGTCTACGGCGCCGGCGGCGGCGCGCCCAAGGTGCTGCCCCAGCTGCTGACGCCGGCCCTGGTCGTCGACGCGCTCAATGACGCCGCTAAACCAAGAGCTTAGCGAGCGCCTACCGAATCTCGTGGAGGACTGATGCCGGACCTGGACACTGCCTGGACCCGTTTCGAGGAAGCGGCGCGGGCCGCCGGCCCTATCGCCGCCCTGTTCGAAGCCGAGCCTGACCGGCTGCAACACCTTACCCTGGAAGGGGCCGGGCTGAGGCTTGACCTGTCCAAACAGCCGCTGAGCGCCGCGGGTCTGTCGGCGGGCCTGGCGCTGGCGGAGACGGCGGGGCTGGAGGCGGCCAGGGCGGCGCTGTTCGGCGGCCAGATCGTTAACGCCTCGGAGGGCCGGCCGGCGCTGCATATGGCCCTGCGCGCGGCGGACGGGGCCGACTACCGGGCGGCGGGCAAGCCGGTGTCGGGCGAGGTGGAAGCGGCCAGGGCGGCGATGAAGGCCTTTGCCGAGGGGGTGCGGTCGGGGGCCATCACCGGGGCGACGGGCAAGCCGTTCCGCGCGGTGGCGCACATCGGCATCGGCGGCTCGGACCTGGGCCCCCGGCTGGTCTGGGAGGCGCTCAAGCCCCTGGATTCGAAGATGGAGCTGCGCTTCGTCGCCAATGTCGACGGGGCGGAGATCGCCGCGGCCCTGGCGGGGCTGGACCCGCGCGAGACCCTGGTGATCGCGGTTTCGAAGACCTTCACCACCCTGGAAACCCTGGCGAACGCCCAGGCCGCGAGGGATTGGCTGGAGGCGGCCGTGGGGGTCGAGGGGGCGAAAACCCACTTCGCGGCGGTCAGCGCCAACGTCAAGGCGGCGGGGGATTTCGGGGTCGCGGCGGCGCGGGTGTTTCCGTTCTGGGACTGGGTGGGCGGCCGCTATTCGATCTGGTCGGCGGTGGGATTGTCGTGTGCGGTGGGGTTGGGATGGGGGGTGTTCGAGGGGTTCCTGGGGGGTGGACGGGTGCTGGACGAGCACTTCCTGAGGGCGCCCCTGGGGCGGAACGGGCCTGTCCTGCTGGCGCTCGCGCACCTGGCGAACCGCAACGGCCTGGGACGGCCGGTGCGCGCCGTCGTGCCCTACGCCCGGCGCCTGACCCTGCTGCCGGCGTTCCTGCAGCAGCTGGAGATGGAGTCGAACGGCAAGCGGGTCAGCGGCGCCGGCAAGCCCCTGACCCGGCCCACGGCCACGGCGGTGTTCGGCGACGCGGGCACCAACGGCCAGCACGCCTTCTTCCAGTTGCTGCACCAGGGGACCGACATCATCCCGGTGGACATCGTCGCGGTGGCCAAGAGCGACGAAGGGCCGGCGGGCATGCACGCCAAGCTGCTGGCCAACGCCATCGCCCAGGGCGAGGCGCTGATGAACGGGCGGTCCGAGGCGGAGGTGCGCGCCGAGTTGGAGGCCAAGGGGACGCCAGCGGACCAGATCGACGCCCTGGCGGCGCAGCGGACCTTCCCAGGCAACCGGCCGACCAGCTTCATCCTGCTGCCCCAGATCACCCCGCAGGCCCTGGGCGCCCTGATCGCGCTCTATGAGCACAAGGTGTTCGTGGAGGGGGTGCTGTGGGGGATCGACAGTTTCGACCAGTGGGGGGTGGAGCTGGGCAAGACCCTGGCGACCAAGGTGCTGGCGGAGCTGGAGGGTGGGCCGGCGGGCGACCACGACCCCTCCACCGCCGACCTCATCGCCCGGCTGAAGGGCTGAAGCGGCGGCCCATGGCGTCGGCCAGGCGGCCAGAGACTTTGGCGGCGACGCGGTCGATGATCTCCGAGGGATCGATGACATGGTCGTGGCCGCCGACACGGCCGGGGCGCCAGTAGCCCTCGGCGGTGATACGCTCGCGGGGGAAGCCGCGGGCGATCAGGCCCTGGCGGATGGCGCGGACGGTGGAGGTCTCGCCGGTGAGATAGGCCTGGCCCACGCCCGGCGGCGGGGCGAAGAGGCCCAGCCGGTCGATCAGCGCGCGGCTGGAAGCCACGGCGGGGCCGCCGCGGTGGAACCACTGGATATCAATGTCAGCGACGGCGGCCGGCGCCTGGCGCTCGGCCTCGTCGCGGACCTCCAGGATGGCCATGGCGCGGGCGCCGGGGCGCAGGCTTTCCAGCATGGCCAGGATGGCGGGCAGGCCGGTCTCGTCGCCGACGAACAGGTGCCAGTCGGCCCGGTCGTTGACCACGGTGCGGCCCCGCGGGCCCTGGGCGGTGAGGGTGTCGCCCAGCTTAGCGGCGCGGGCCCAGCGGGTGGCGGGGCTGTCACCGATCTGGGCGCCATGCAGGGCGAAGTCGATGTCGATCAGCTGTTCGCGGCGGTCGAAGGCGCGGACGGTGTAATGGCGCCGCGCTTCACCCCGCGGGGTAGGGATGGTCAGGACCAGGTCTTGGCCAGGCCGCCAGACGAAGGCGTCGAGGTTCTCACCGACAAAGCGGACGCGCCGCATGCGCGGGGTGACGTCAAGGGCGTCGACCACGGTGAGCGGCCACACCGGCATCGGCGGGCGGCGGAAGGGCTGGGGTTCGGGTGGGGTGGTCATTTGGGGGGATCTCCTGAGAGCGTCTTAGATATATCTATTATTTGATATATCTAAGTGCTATCGAACGCAAGGCGGGATGAGCGGTGTTTTTTGATGGGACGCGCGCGTCTGCCCTCCCTCCCCTTCATGGGGAGGGCCAGATCGCGCAGCGATCAGGGTGGGGAAGTCCGGTGAAGCACCGGGATGCCGATGGGCCGAAAAGGTTTGAACCACGAACGACACGAACGCACACGAACGGGATTGGGCAACATTCCCCACCTCACTTCACATCCCCCACCCCCGCTCACCCCGACGCACGTCGGGGCCCAGGGCGGCGCCGCGGTTCACCAGAACACGATCGAGTCTCGGTGGCGGAGAGGCCAACCTGGGTCCCGACGTGCGTGGCGATATTATACTTCGCGTACCCAAATGGGTCGGGAGGTGCTAGATGACTAGCCGCGCGCTGATTCTGGCGCACGATCCCGAGTTCGATCCCGATGGGTGTCCGATGCGGTTTCGCCTGACATATGAGGGGCGGCTAGAGGGGAATGGATCGCCCCGCCACAAGCATGAAATCCGCAAGGCGCTTCATCCGCAACTTAAGCGTCTATGGCAGGTCGAGCCCAATTTGATGCGCTGGCGCGACTACTCTAAAGAGCCGCCGCTTAGAAATCCCACGGAGGCGGGAGAGCGCGGCAGACCCGTCCCCCAAGCCCTGGCGGAGCTGTACCAGCGGAACGGATTTTCCTTTGTCCCTCTCGTTACCGAGCAGGCAATGTTGTCGGTTGGAATCGATATTCTGTTTCTCAGACCCCAGCTGCCAGGTGGCCTGATCAAGTCGGCGGACATCGACAATCGGCTGAAGACCCTGTTTGACGGCCTTCGGATGCCGACAAGCGCGGATGAGTTGGGTGGCCACACCCCGGCAGAAGGCGAGGAGCCATTCTTTGTCCTGCTGGAGGATGACCGCCTGATCTCCCATCTCTCCGTAGAGACGGACGTTCTCTTGGAACCGACGCCGTCCGCGAAAGGGCGCGACCTGCCGAATGATGCGAGGCTGGTGATGACGATTTCGCTGAAGCCCTATTTCGTCACGACGGGCAACCTTCACTTCTCATAAGCGTAAGACTAGGTTGCCACCGGGGCCGCGCAGCGGCCTGGGGCGTGGAAACCCCGCATGAGGCGGCCAGTGCGCCGTCAAAGCACTTCCTGACCATTCGGTCGGGGAGGCACACGCGCATGTCCAGGGCGCAAGCCTAAAGGCGTGTGCGGCTTTCCTCGTGAGGCTTTCCAACTCCCCGGCTAATTGGGGGAAGTTGAATGCGGCCATTCGTACTCATTGGCGCACTTGTTCTTGCGGCGTGCGGGGCCAAGACGCCCGACACGCAGGAGCACGCACAGTCTCAAATCGCTTCGGCGCCGCGCCCGCTGTCGGTTCCCTGGTTCGCTTATAACGACCTCGACGCCGAGCAAGCGGCTATGGAGCGAGACCCGAAGTCGACCCAAGCCGCCGATATGATGGTCATGCGGATGACGCTAGAGGGTGGTGATCCGGGCGCCCCACTGGCGGCCGGGGCGCCCGGAGCCGCCATATATGAATGGGAACAGGCGGAAAAGTTCGACGCCTTTGCTGCAAACGCCATCGCTCAGAACACGCTACCAGATGGTTCTGTCGATTCCTCCGGGCGCGGCGCCGCGAATGGCATGCGGCATATTGCGATGACCTTTCGTCGGATTGCGCGCGTGCTGACGGCAGCGAATGCGGTGGCCTATGCGATCGATCGAGAGCCTGCAGCCTGGCATCTGGAGCGCGGCCGACTCATGAGCGGCATGACTTGGGTCGCCATCAACAAAGGGCGGGAATGCCTCTCGTTTGGCAGCCGCGGCGGCGGAGAAAACGCCATCAAGTACGGATTGGGTTGCAAAGAAGAGGCCGACTACGCAAGGGAAATGCTGTGGTCGGCTTATACGAATTGGCGCAACGCGCACGGTTCTGATAATTCTGAAGGGGTGACGGGCGGGGATGCGACCCCCGCCACGTCCTGAGGGCAGCCGCCACGGCTATCGCGTTGATCATTCTACGCGAAAGGTGGCCTATGTCCATTTCCAAAGATGTTCATCAGATGTGTAAAGCGCTTGCGATGCATGCTGCTTTGATGCGCCCAATTGATCGAGACGTTGAGCGCGATGCTTACATGTATCTGAATTTGATCGAGGACTATGTTATTCAGGAGGACCTGACTGAAATCCCCTCGTTCGGGTCTTACGTTCCGCCGCCTGTCGTCTCTGGCCCTCAAGTGTCTGCGCCTCTCGCTCCTCAAGAATCCTGACGCGATCCGCCAATAGACGGAGCTGCCCTTCCAGCGCGGCAATGCGTTCTGCATCCGTCACGAAGGGCTCGCCTTAGCCACCTTCTTCAGAAGTCCGTCCAGCGCCCTTTCGCCCTCTGTGGGGTTTAGGTCGCCAGCGGCTTCGAGTTCGTTTGCGAGGTCGAGGAACCTTCGGCTCTGCGCCTCGTCCTCCAGCCGGGTCTTTGGTTTCGGGATCTTTGGTGTTGCCATCAGGCTTGCCCAGCAGTCGTTCGGTAGGTGAGGCGCTTGCCGACCACACCGGCCAGGAGGGTATCAGAGCGGGCGATGTCGTCCATGCCCAGCGCGATGCGGTGGGTGTAGCGGAAGTCAAATTCCGCGAGGTAGCGGTGCAGGTGTTGTTCTTCGCAGTGCTGGTAGACGCCGCGCATCCCCCGCTTGAAGATCGAGAACGACCCTTCGATGGTGTTGGTGTGGACGAAGGGATTGGAGCGCGAGACGTACTCTTCGGCCTTGTGCTTGACCACGCCGTGGGCCGCGAAGCCCTCGCCGATCTTGCCGTAGTGGTAAGCTTCGTCGGTCATCAGGTGGGCTTCCTTGGCGACGTTGGCGTTGACCACGGCGGCGATGGTGGCGACTTCCATGTTGTCGATCACGACGGAACGCTTGGCGCCGGTGTCACGGTCCAGCAGGGACAGCACCTTCATCTTGTGGCCGATGCCGCCCTTGGGCAGCGGCACGCCCTTGCGGCGACCGATGAAGGTCTCGTCCGCTTCCACCGCGCCGCCGCCCGAACCGAACGGGGTCAGGTCGCCCGAGCGCATCGCTTCGCGCAGGCGATGTTCGATGAACCAAGCGGTCTTGAGGGTGCAGCCCAGGGTCCGGTGAAGCTGGTTGGCGCTGATGCCCTTCTTGGACGACGCCATCAGGAACATCGCCTGGAGCCAATGGCGCATGGGCACGTGCGAGGCTTCGAAGATGGTCCCGACCTTCACGGTGAAGGGCTTGCGGCACTGGTAGCACTTGTAGGTCCCGATCCGGGTGGAAGCCCCGCCCATCTTGCCGATGCGCTCGAAACCGCCGCAGTGGGGACAGATCGGGCCGTTCGGCCACAGGCGCGCTTCCACGTAGGCGTAGGCGGCTTCTTCGTTGTGAAAGTGCGGGGCGGAGAGGATCGACATGGCTTGTTCCCTTATGGCGCTTACCTTAGCACGCCATTTGGGTACGGCAAGTATAATATCGCCACGTGCGTCGGGATGAGCGGGGTTTGTGGGTGGATTTCAGGTGTTTCGGGAGCGGCTAGTTTGGACGGCGGATCACGGCGGTCTTGCCAGCGGATCGCCCGCTTCGATCTGGGGCAGCCGGGCGGCGAAGGGGGAGCCGGGGGTTCGGGCCATGGCCTCGTGCAGGGCCCAGTTCTTGTTTTGCCAGAGGCCAAGATCGACGGCGAGCTTGTAGCCCAGGCAGAGCTGCTCAGCCGCCTGGCCGACGGAGAAGTCGAGGAAAAACTGGTCGTCGGCCATGTCGAGGAAGTCGTTGAGTTGGCCCAGCAGGTTCTCCCGCTCCGGCTGGGGGCGGGGATCGGCCTCGATGGCGTCCTGGACCGCGTGGCCCACCAGGGCGCGGCGCACGGCCGCCTCCTCGGCGCGCTCTTGCTCTTCCGCCTTGCGGACCTCGTCGGCCTTGCGCTGTTCGCTCCGATCCTGGCGCACGAAGCGGTCGCGCAGGGCCATGCACTGGCGGGCGGTGCGGGCGTGGCGGTCGAAGGCGCGGCCGTGGCTCACGGCGACGGCGTGCTCCTCGGGGGTCTTGGCGGTTTGCAGCACCGCCAGGGCGCCGGCCTGGAAGGCGCGGGCCAGGGCCATGGCCCCATCCGTCATCTCCTCCAGCAGACGCAGTTCCTCGGCCCGCCGGGGATCGGCGGGG
>DASVMY010000180.1:0-2259 GCA_036384135.1 Caulobacteraceae bacterium
GCCGCTCGCGCAGCACCCGTCGCTCCAGCAGCCAGCCGATGGCGTCCAGGCGCTCGTCTATGGCCGCGGGCGACAGCAACGGCCGGGCCAGGCGTGAGGCCAGCATCCGGGCGCCCGGCGCGGTGACGGTGCGGTCGATCACCGACAGCAGCGAGCCCTCGCGCCCGCCGTTCAGGGTCTTTTCGATCTCCAGGCTGGCGCGGGTAGCCGGGTCGATGGCCATGACGTCGGCCTCGCCCGCCCGGCGCGGGGGTCTGAGCGCCGGCAGCTTGCCGGCCTGGGTGGTCTCCAGGTGGGCGGCGATCAGGCCCAGGGCGGAAATCTCCGCCCCGGCCAGGGCGCCGAAGCCATCCAGGGTGTCGACGCCATAGAGGCGTTTGAGCCGCGCTTCCGACGCCGATGGCTCGGCCAGGGCGCTGGCCATGGGCTGGATGACGCCGCCCGCCGATTTCAGGGCCGCGCTGACCGTCTCGTCGGCGAACAGGCGGTCGGGGACCAGGGTCTCGGACGGCTGGATGGCCGCCAGGGCCGCGGCGAGGCCGCCCACCTGGACCAGCAGGCACTCCACCTCGCCGGTGGAAAGCTCGGCGCTGGCCACCGCCGCCATGCCGCCGCGCACGGCGACGGCCGCCAGGCGGTTGGCGCCGCGGGCGTCCAGCAGGCCGTCCTCGGTGAGGGTGCCCGGCGTGACGACGCGCACCACGTCGCGGCGGACCACCGACTTGGCGCCGCGCTTCCTGGCCTCGGCGGGGTCCTCCATCTGCTCGCAGACGGCGACCTTGAAGCCGGCGCGGATCAGCTTGGCCAGATAGGCCTCGGCCGCATGAGCCGGCACCCCGGCCATGGGGATCGGCGCCCCGGCGTGAGTTCCGCGATGGGTCAGGGTGATGCCGATGGCGGCCGAGGCGCGGGCGGCGTCCTCGAAGAACAGCTCGTAGAAGTCGCCCATCCGGAAGAACACCAGGGCGTCCGGCTGGCGCGCCTTGGCTTCGAAATATTGCGCCATCACCGGCGTGGCCCCGGCCGAATCGGGCGTAGCGGTTTCGGGGCGGAGAATCGGCGCGTTCATCAGGATCAGGCTAGAGCGGCGCGCGGTCAGCTAGAACAGGATTCGGACGGTCCTCCACGGGAATCGACCGCAAACCCCTATCCTGGCGCGCATATGTCAGGGAACGGAGGGGTGCGACGCTCGCTCCCCTTGACGACTCAGTCGGCAAACCCAAGCTTTTACCTATGGAGCGTCTTGCTCAGCATGTGATCTTCCCCGCCGGTCCGGCCGACGCCGCCGCGCTTGGCGAAGTGCATGTGCAGGCCTGGCGCGAAAGCTACCAGGGGCTGCTGCCCCAGGCCTATCTGGCGGCCATGAACCCCGGCGTCCACGCCGCCCGCTGGCGCCGGCAGCTCACCCGTGACACCCCGGGCGACATCGTCCTGGCCGTGGAGGGCGCGCGGGGCCTGGTGGGCTATTGCGCCGGCGGCCTGCTGAAGGGCCCCGACAAGCTGGCCGACGCGGAGGTCTTCACCCTCTATCTGCTCAAAGCCGCCAAGGGGCGGGGCCTGGGCGCGCGGCTGCTGGGCGCCGCCGCCAGCGTCCTGGCGGCCCAGGGCGCGACGTCGATGGTCATCTGGGTGCTGAGCGACAACGCCGCCGCACGGGGCTTCTACGCCCATCTCGGCGGCCGGGTGCTCGGCGAGCGGCCCGTGCGCGGCTGGGGCGGCGGGCTGAAGGAGACAGCCTACCGCTGGGCCGACATCACCCGCCTGGTCGCCGAACGCTGAGGCGACCGCAGATCGCGTCTTGCGGTGGATCGGCGCAGACGGCATCAACATCCAGGCGAATGACCGCGGGTCTGGCTGAAGTGGGATGAGCCGAGCGTGCTGAGCAGGATTGGCTACGCCCTCGCCACAGCCCTGGTGGCCCTGGTCGCCCTGGCCTGTCTGGCCTGGAGCCTGCTGGTCCCGCCGCCCTATCCGATGCCGCCGCGCGGCGGGGTGGTGATCAAGGACGTCACCCTGGTCAATCCGGGATTGGGCCGCGCGGCCCATATGGACATCACCATCCGAGGGGGACTGATCGTCGCCATTGCCGCGACCACGCCGGAGGTGTCGCGCAACGATCTGCGCTGCCGCGGCTGCTTCGTCCTGCCCGGGCTGATCGACATGGACGCGCGGGGGCCGGACCGGGCCAGCCTGGGCGCCGACCGGGCCGCGGCGTTGGAGGCCCTGCGAGGGGGGGTGACCATGGTCCGCGACCTGGGC
>DASVMY010000181.1:0-3457 GCA_036384135.1 Caulobacteraceae bacterium
CACCACCTCCACCAGAAAGCCGTCAGGGTCGGTGAGGCGAACCACTTCCCCGCCGCCCGGTGCGTCGAGGGGTACGATCGGAGCGCCCTCGGCCTTGGACAGGATCTCGAGGTCGGCCCGGCCGGAGGCGCGCAGGCCCAGGGCGGCGAAGCCCGTCGCCCCGGCCTCGGCGGCGTAGAGGAAGGGACTGGCCCCGGCCCCGCGCATGAAGACCCGGCCGTCCCCCGAGCCGGTTGGCGTCAGGCCGAAGTCGAGCAGAAAGGCGGTCAGGCGCGCAAGGTCCGGCGCCCGGAAACGGACGTGCGCGATGTCTTCGATCCTGATCAGGCTCATGGCGTGCTTCTCGTGATGGGGGCGACCTGAGTGATGGGGCCAGCCTGGGTGATGGGGGCGACCAGATCCCGGGCCGCGGCGGTGGCGATCGGAAGGGCGTCGGCCGGGGCGACGCCCAGGCCGCGCAACAGGCCGGCGTGGAGGTCCGCCACCGTCTCTACCGTGATCGGCGGCAGGTCGGCGTCGATGGCCCGCCCCAGGCTGGCCTGGGCGACCCCGAAGATCAGCAGCAGGGCGGCCTCGAGACTAAGGCCGTTGAAGCGGCCGCTGGCGAACCCAGCCTCCAGATCGGCGAGGACGCCCCGATTCAAGGCGTCCTCCCGGCGCGCCTTGCCGACCTGAAGGCGCAACAGAGCGCCGGCGCGGCGCGGCGCCCTCAGGGCGAAGGCTGCATAGACGCAGCCCGCGCGGGCCATGCGCGCGGCGGGATCGGCGATACCGGCGTTGGCCGCGTCCACCTGATCCTCCACCGACTGGCGCACCAGGCGGTAGATCTCGTGGGCGAGGGCGTCGCGGTCCTGGAAGTGGTTGTAGAAACTGCCCTTGGCCACGTCGGCGGCGGCGGTGATCTCGTCGATGGTGACGCCCTCGGCGCCGCGCGCGGCGAACAGCGACTCGCCGGCCTCAAGCAGGGCGGTCCGCGTGCGCTCGCGGCGTCGGTCGGGGCGGGGAACCGGGTTCAAATTGACCATTTAGTCATTATTGAACGGCTTAGTCATAAATGCAAGCCCGACACTTGATCCGAACCCGGCCCTGGATTCGGAGCTAGGCCACCTCGAACCGGAACGCCGCCCCGTCCTTCACCACCCGCCCCGCCGTCGGGGCGGCGAAGTGGGTGCCGATGACCAGAGTTCCGTCGCGGGCGAAGGTCTCGAACATGCGCACGCGGGTGCGACTGGAGGCGGCCTTGTCGTAGTCGAAATGGCTGGCCCAGTTGGTGTGGGCCATCTGACAGGGGTGATGGATGAAGTCGCCGGTGATGATCGCCTCGTGGCCGCCGGAGGCGATACCGACGCTGACGTGATCGATGGTATGGCCGGGGGTGGGAACCAGGCGCACCTCGTCGCAGACCTGATGGTCCGGCGCCACAAGGTCGACCAGGCCAGCGTCCCACACCGGCTGGACGCTGTCGGTAAAGATTTGCACGTCGGAGTCGCCGGTCTCGGCCCGCCAGTATTCGAACTCGGCCTTGCCCATAAGGTAGCGGGCATTGGGGAAGGTCGGGACCCACTTGCCGTCTACGAGCATGGTGTTCCAGCCCACATGGTCCACGTGCAAGTGGGTGCACAGCACCACGTCGATACTCTCCGGCGGGAAGCCGGCGGCGCGCATGTCGTCCAGGAACCGGGTCTGCATGTGACTCCAGGCGGGCATCTGGCGCGGCTTGTCGTTGCCGATGCAGGTGTCGACCACGATCCGCTTGGCCGGCGTCTCGACCACCAGGGCGTGGATGCTCATCTTCAGCCGCCCGTCGGGCTCGGCGAAGTGGGGCGACAGCCATGGAATGGCCTGGATGGCGTCCGGCGTCGCCTCGTCCATCAGGAACTTGCCGCTGCTGGACATCTCCAGTTCGACAATTCGGGTGACGCGGACGTCGCCGATGGTCCAGGTGAGATTCATGCGCGTAGCCTCCGCCGCTCTTTATTTTGGGGGTGAGATGGAGCGATGAACTCTTGAAACACCCGCGCCCGGCTCGGCGCAACCACGACCGCGACCACGCGCCAGTCGTCTTTTGCGCTGCATTGCACTATGTAGGGCCGCTTGCGACGGCGAACGGGCCGTCGAACCAGGATTCCGATGCCCTTCCCCTTTATCAACCGCGCCATCGAGCGCGCGCTCTTCGCTCAGGGCTACCTTGAGCCGACTCCCGTGCAATCCGCCGTGCTCGAAGCGATCGCCGATGCCAAGGACCTGCTGGTTTCCGCCCAGACGGGTTCGGGCAAGACCGTCGCCTTCGGCCTGGCCATGGCCTCCCAGCTGCTGGGCGAGGCGGAGCGCTTCGGCCCGGCCGGGGCGCCCCTGGCCCTGGTGGTGGCGCCGACCCGCGAACTGGCCATCCAGGTCTGCCGCGAGCTCACCTGGCTCTATGCCGAGGCCGGGGCCAAGATCATCTCCTGTGTCGGCGGCATGGACGTTCGGCGCGAGCAGCGGGCCCTGGCCGAGGGCGCGCATATCGTGGTCGGCACGCCCGGCCGCCTGCGCGACCACCTGGAGCGCGCCCACCTGAAGCTCGCCAGTCTGCGCGTGGTGGTGCTGGACGAAGCCGACGAGATGCTGGACCTGGGCTTCCGCGAGGACCTGGAGCTGATCCTCGACTTCACCCCGCCCGAGCGGCGCACCCTGATGTTCTCCGCCACCATCGCGCGGGAGATCGCGGCCCTGGCCCGGCGCTACCAGAAGGACGCGGTGCGGATCGATACCGTCAACCGCAATGAGCCGCACGGCGACATCGACTACCGCGCGATCCGCATCGCCCCGCACGAGATCGAGCACGCGGTGGTCAATGTTTTGCGCCACTTCGAGGCCCAGGGCGCCCTGGTGTTCTGCGCCACCCGCGAGGCGGTGCGGCATCTGTATGTGAACCTGCGAGAGCGGGGATTCTCCGTCGTCGCCCTTTCCGGCGAGTTGACCCAGAAGGAGCGGGCCGAGGCGCTGCAGTCGCTGCGCGACGGCCGCGCCCAGGTCTGCGTGGCCACCGACGTGGCGGCGCGGGGGCTGGACCTGCCCGATCTGGGCGTCGTCATCCACGCCGAACTGCCGCAGAACAAGGCCGCCCTCCTGCACCGCAGCGGCCGCACCGGCCGGGCCGGGCGCAAGGGGACCTCGGTGCTGCTGGTCCCCTACAGCCGCCGGCGCCTGGCCGAGAGCATGCTGGCCCAGGCCAATATCGATGCCCAATGGAGCGGCCCGCCAACCGCCGACGAGATCCGCGCCCGCGACCAGGTCCGGCTGCTGGAAGACCCGATCCTGAACGAGCCGCCTTCGGAAGAGGAACTGGTCCTGGCCCGCGCCGTGGTCGGCGAGCGCACCGCCGAACAGGTGGCCACCGCCCTGCTGCGCCTGCACCGCTCGCGCCTGCCCGCGCCGGAGGAGCTGTTCGAGGACGCCGGCGACATGCGTGGCC
>DASVMY010000182.1:0-19015 GCA_036384135.1 Caulobacteraceae bacterium
CGCTTCATGCTCGGCGGCGAAGCGGGCCTTCAGGGCCAGGCATTGGCGCACGGTGCGGGCGGCGCGGTCGAAGGCGCGGCCGTAGCCCGCCGCCGCGGCGTCTTCCTCGCGGGTGGCGGCGGTCTCCACCGCCGCCATCGCCTTCTTCTGGAAACTCATCGCCAGGGCCATGGCCGCATCGGCCAGGGCCGCCAGCATGGCCAGCTCGTGGTCGCGCTGGACCTGGGCGGGGTCCGGCGATTCAGCAGTTTCTGGGGGCGGCGAGTCCTGGAACATAACGAGAACAGATAGGAATTCGGGAGCAGGGTCAAGCGGAAAATGCGCCCCCGCCCTACAGCGCCTTCCTGACGAACACGCTGCCGTCGTCCGGGTCCTGGGCGTGGATCTCGAAACCGGCCTCCAGGTAGAGGGCCAGGGGGCCGTGGTGCAGGGCGGCGGGGGTTTTGGCTCCGGCCCGAGGATTGCCCTGGGCGTGGGTCATGCCCTGGGCGGCCAGGCCCTCGCACGCCGCCCCTAGCAGGGCGCGGGCCACCCCGCGGCGGCGCCACGCCGGGGCCACCACGAAACAGAGGATGTGGCCGATGCGCGGCCCGGTGAGTTCCGGCCCGCCCAGGTTGGCCGCCGGGTAGAGCCGGCCCGGCCCCGCGTTCACCCAGCCCACCACCCTGCCCTCCGCGCGGGCCAGGTAGCCCTGTATGCCGCGCCGGGCGATGCGCATGGCCGTACCGGCCCGGTTCTTCTCCGCCGCATCGCCATCCCACGCCTCCACCGCGTGGTCGACGAAGGGGAAGCGGCAGTAGCAGCCGGCCCACGCGGGGTTATCGGCGAACGCCTCCTCGTCGAAGAACCGGAAGAAGGCCGGGGCGCTGCCGGAGACGAGGGCGTCGATGGTGAAGGGCGGATGGGGCATGGGGGTTATTGGCCGCGTACGCGCGAGCGCAGGGCGTCGAAGTAGGCCGCATCGACCGCGGCCGTCGGCGGTGATGATGCTCCGTCCAGGAGCAGGCCGCGGAAGCGCTGGCGATCCTGATCGTTGCGGATCAGGTGGCGGACGTAGTCACCGGTGTTCCGGTAACCGCGACGGGTGACCTGCTCGTCGGCGAAGGATTTCAGGGCCTTGGGGAGCGAGATGGTGATCGTGGTCATGGGGGGGAGCGATCCACTTCACCAAAAGGCCATGGTGGAAGTGGAGCCCTGACGGCCGGGCTCGTCAAGGACGGCGCCTGAGGAGGCGCCGCGGCGCGGTCGCCGTGGGCGGTCCTTGACCAGCCCGTCCGTCAGAGCAGGGGCGACGTCATGGGTTTTGGTGAGGGGGGGGTTGGTCAGTTCGCTTCGGAAGGGGATAGGTATCGCGTCGCCGGAACGGCCTCAACGCTTAGCTTCGGCCCTCTTTCTCGCAACCTCAGCCTCGATGCGCGCCATCTCGTGGTTCACCACGCACTGACTCACTTCATCGCTGGTCGGCTTTCGCATAGCGCCACTGGTGTCCCGGGCGGGGACCGAGCACAGACCGTTCTCGTCGTTCCATCGGCCTATCAGTTGATCGGGCGTCTCGGTCTGGACGACGCCTGCGGCCTTCATGTGTTGCTGGGCGAAGTGAGCGCAGATATCGAGTTGCTCTGGCGTGAGATTGAATTTCTCCACGCCTGATTTCCCGGGTAGGCCCTGGTAACAGAACACTGGTTCACCATCCGGGTCAGCGGCGATTGTAACCTGCGGCCCCGACTTGCCCGGATAGATGACCCCTGCTTCCGTGCGAAAGGGTTGGTCCCACCAATAAGTCCTGCGGGGAAGCAACCCAATATACTGCAGGATCAGGCCAGTCACCGACGGGCCGTCCTGGGAAAAGGCGCCAGCCTCGATGCAATCATGATCGAGTTTATAGCGGCGCGCGTTCGCCTCGCCTAAGGTAGTTCGCCTCAACAGACCGAAGCCCGCGGCCCGCTTCCAGGCACCTGCGCATTGCGGTGCGAGGGTCGTCTTCGCCGCGTCATCGACGTAGACGACAGCATAGCTCGGCGCCGAAACTAGCGTGCCGATCCCAAATCCGCAGAGAAGCAAAACGAAGGGCGCGACAAACGCGATCTTCGCCCAAGGCTTTGCTTTGGCCCACATCATCAGCCCCTGCTGCGCCAGCCTATCCGGCGCGCGCTAGGAGAGTCGAATACACGGAAAGCGATAGCGATTCGTTACCCCTTCCCTAGGAGCAATGCGCAGGGCGGCAGTGCGTCACGCCGCAACAAGAGAACAGGAGCCATATCCCCGCAACCAGCAGCGCCCGTGAGCCTGGAGGGACAGGTTAACGTGCTACCGTTTTCGCGGCGGCGGCCAAATATCGGTAGGGCGGCGGGATCGGTCAGCTACACTTTCCGCGATTTTGGCGCGCATTAGCCGCGTGTAGCGATGGGGCGACCAATGGTCGATCGAGGTTCGCTGGGCCTTCTCTTGATCTACAAGCTCGCCTGCCTCGGCGTAGGTATCGCCTGCGTCTTCATGGGCTATGACCTCTTCATGGCGGGCGTCCTTGCGCCCGCTGATCTGAAAGCCGCCAACGGGTCAGCTAACCTCTCGCTCGCAAATGCCGCGCCGGGCACATTCTTCGCCCTCTTTGGTTGCTCTGTGATCGGCCTGACGATCTGGCGAGGCTTGGACGTCTCTGCCGGATCAGGAGACGCGCTCAAGGCAGCCGCCGCCATCCCTGCTGAAATGCCGGTTGTCAAGGATCCTGTTGTTCTGCGGTATGCCCGCGTTAATCTGACGGCTGCGGACTCCACGCCAGTCTGAAGGCTCAGTCAGTTACGCGTGTTGGGGGACAGGCCAACGTGCTGGCTATTTCCTGCTGGACTGACAACCGAGTAGCGAGCACGGCGACGAAGGCGGCGCGCTCCTCGTTCGATGACAGCAACCGATAGTCGTGGCAGATACAGGCGGCGCACCGGCCTGGTGACGAGAGGTTGGACGCATCCCGGATTCGGACTTCCGCGCGCGCCCTCGAGTCGCGAGCTGGCTGGAGGGTGCTGATGGCGTCCATTCGTAGAACTTGCCCCCACTGCTTTACTGAGAATGTCGAGTTTCGGATTGTCTGGGGCGGCCAGCGCAAGCAGCCCATCACTTGGAACTGCATTGCGATATGCGGCGGCTGTGGCGGCCCAATATGCTTTTGGGCATCGAACTCCACTCCGGGCCAAGGCCCTGCCGCGATTGGCGGCTTCATCGAGCCGGCCTGGATCGTACCGTACACTTGGCCGAGCATCGAACCGGTTAGGGCGCCCCAACACACGCCCCTCTCGGTGGCGAGCCGCTTTGTGCAAGGAGAGAACTCGTTCAGGCGGGGCGATTGGAATGCCGCCGTGGCGATGTACCGCTCAGCTCTGGATATCGGGACTAAGGGGTTACCAGATGTTCCAAAGGGGCAATCTTTCTTTCAGCGGCTGACGTGGCTTCACGACAACCACAGGATCACGCCAGACATTCGCTCTTGGGCAGACCACGTGCGGGTTGAGGGAAACGAGGCCCTTCATGACCCTGACGAGTTCGCCGAGGAAGACGCCAAGCCACTTCGGTTCTTCACCGAAATGTTTTTGCGCTATGTCTTCGAACTTCCGGGCGAGGTTCGCGCCTTCCGAGGCGAGACCCCTTCCGATGCGTGCTGATGGCGAGGCTTTGGCGGCGTCGCCAGCGCGTTCTCGATCGCCCGGTCGAAACGTTCTTCGGCACCCCGCTCGTCTTCGACCTTGGGAGCTATGTCGGTCATATGAAAAAGATAGCAGTCGAGAAGGCGGCTGCCCACCTCGCGAAGGCGAAGCGCGCGCTGGCGGATTTTGAACGCACGAAAAGGTTTGATGTGTTCGAAGAAGCCTGGGGCGACTTCCTGACCGAGTACGGGCGCTTCCTGTCCAAGCTGGAAACGGGCTCTAAGGTGAATCCACAGAGCCGCCAGTGGTACGGCGGCCTGAAGCGCCAATGCCGAGACGATCCGCTCATGGCCTACCTATTCCAGGCTCGGAACGCTGCCGAGCACGGGCTTGGCGATGTAGCCCGGCTAGCGGCTGACGCCGGTCGGATGCGCTTTCCCGCGTCGAAAGAGGTGAAGCTGAGCATGAGCATGCGGATCAACAAAGATGGGTCGATGGATGTCAAGAATCCGAAGGTGGTCACCGAGCACGGCGAGTTCACCGACATGGAGTTGTGGAACGCCAGAGCGGAACTCGTCACCGTCTATGATGATAGGTTTCCGCAAGACCGCTGGGACCCGCCGCAGATGCATGGCGGACGCCCTATCGTGGATCGGTCACCTGTCGGGCTCGCCAAGATGGCGTTGATCTTCATGGACACGATCCTCACCGACGCGGCGATGCTCTCCGAGTGAATCGGGCCGCTGGGAATACGGGCACAGGAGCAATGCTCCCACAACCAACAGGTGCCGTAGGCCACCGGCGCTCCGCTCGCAGCGGAGGCTCTTGCCTGCGTGGGGGGTGTAGTAAAGCGACAGGAGCAACGTCCCCACGCCCAACGGCAGCCTTGTGCCACCAGCGCGCCACCGGAATGCGCCGACATAGCCCACCCCCAGGCCACCCATTGAAACGCACGGCACTACACCGTACAATTCCAGCGAAGGGACATGCTGATGGCCGCCGCCTCCCCACACCGCCCCGCTCCGCGCGAACTGAAGAAGGAGCGCCTCGAATTGCGGGTCGCCGCCTCGGCCAAGGCGCTCATCCAGCGGGCCATGGCGGTCAGCGGCCTGACGGCCGGGGACCTCGCCTACGAGGGCGCGCGCCGCGTGCTGGACGAGCATGAGCGGATGGTCCTTACCGGCGCGGACCGCGACGCCTTCCTCGAGGCGATGACAGCCCCGCCCCAGCCCACCGGGAAGCTGGTGGCGGCGTTGCGCCGGCGCCGCGACCAGCTGGGCTGACGCTTGGCGGTCAGCATCGAGGCTCTGGGCGCCGAGCACGACCGCTCTGGCTTCGAATGCGGCCAGGCAGACCTCGACGCCTGGTTCCAGCGGCGCGCCGGCCAGGACGCCCGCCGCAACGTCGCGCGGGTGTTCGTGGCGTTGGACGGGGAGATCGGCGTGGTGGGGTTCTATAGCCTGGGCGCCTTCACCCTGGCGCTGGACGAGCTGCCCCCGGCCCTGGCCGGCAAGCTACCTCGCTACGACGCCATTTCCGCGGCCCTGATCGGCCGGCCGGCCCGGGACCTGCGCGTCCGTGGCCAGGGGATCGGCGAGCTGCTGCTGGCCGACGCCATCCGCCGCGTCCTTGGCGTTGCGCAGTCACTGGCGGTCTTCGCCATCGTGGTCGACGCCAAGGACGACGCGGCGGCCGGGTTCTACCGTGCGTTCGGCTTCACGCCCTTCCCCTCGCGGCCGGGCCGGCTCTTCCTGCCCACTTCGGTGGCCGCCGCGGCGATGGAAAGGCTCTGAGGCATGGGGAAGACGGGCATCGGGAATGCGGGGACCGGAGCAACGTTCCCACGACCAGCAGCGGCCGTGGACCACCGGCGCACCGTTCGCGGCCGAGGCTTTTGCCTGGGCCCCGGCCTTCGCCGGGGTGAGCGGGTGTGTGGGGGATATCGGTGTCGGAGGGCCAGGTTAACCTGTTGCTTCCTTCGGAAGGGGGTAGGTATCGTGTCCCCTGGACCCGCGCCTTCCAAAGCCGGGGTGTGTGCATAACGGCGAATGGGAGACGGAAAGGTGCGGAATCTTCAGGGGATATTGGTCGCGAGCATCCTAGCCCTGACGTTCAGCACCAGCGGGGTGAATGCACAAACGGCCGAAGCGAACGTCCAGACATGCCTTCACACGCACAGCCGCGACCCTGACAGGATGGAAAGCGTGATAGCCGCGTGCACGGCGCTCATCGACTCAGGTCAAGGAGACACACAAACCCGTAGCGACTACTACGGACATCGTGGACTAGCCCATGATTTGAGAAAAGAAAGCGCCAATGCTATCGACGATTATCGGAAATCCTTACAATTGAACCCGGACAACCCCCTGATAAGAATATTGCTTGATTGTGTTACAGGAGCCGACCCTGACCAATGCTGACTCGCTCTCACGGCCTCGCCGATTGGGGATGTCGGCCGGTTTTGGACTCCTGCTGGCCCTGGGTTTGTTCTCGGCTTCCCCCGCGCAGGCGCACTGCGGCAAGGGCGTCACGGAGCTGTTGAAGTTCGCCATGGACGACCTGCCGGCGAGTTTCACGGCCTGGAACGCGGCTGCCGAGCAATTCTGCCCGAATGTCTTCATCACGCGAGACGTGCCGGCGACGGCTCAAGATAAGGAAGTCTGGTTCATCAAGTTTGATGAGACATATCCAGGCGCGGACGCCGACGAGACGGCGGACTGGATCATCAAGCAGCTTACTCCGATGCTCAAGGCTGATGGGTATCAGGACAAGCCGTCCGGAAGCCTTGGGGATATGGGGTTGGATTTAACTTGGGACGCTCCATCCAAACCGCACATCCTGGTGGAGGTGGTTGAAAAGGAACCGGGTGAAGTTGACGACCACCCGGGCAAGACGCTGTACGAAGTCAAAGTATGGCATCACGTGAATTGAGGCGGCGGGCATGAAATCGATCGCCCTGGCGTTCATCGCGGCCCTGGCGCTGGGCGCCGGCCTGGCCCAACCCGCGGCGGCGGCCGGCGACTATACCTTCACCACCACCGCCGACTTTGTCCGCGACTGCGACGTTTCCTCACCGCCCGAGGAATGCGCGATGGCCATCTCCCACGTCGAGGAAGTGATCGACAACTGGGAAACCCCCAACGCGACCTGCGACGGCGGTCTGAATGAGCTGGTGAAAAGCGCGTCGAACGCCGAGCTGATTGAAAAGCTCATGCAACGCCTGGCCCGCGTCGTCCCCTGGCTCAAGGCGCACCCGGACTATGACGCCAAGCCCTATGAAGACGGGGTCTGGGCGGGCCTGAGGGGCGCCTACTGTTCCTGAGGCTCGCCGTTTGGCGATGGGGTGCGGACCAGCGAACCGTCGCCGAATTGAAGCGAAGTCAAATCTGATTGAATCGGCGGTGCGCCGGCCTTGCGCCCCCTCCGTCACTCAGCGCTGGCGCGCTGAGCGCCACCTCCCCCGCATCGCTTCGCTCGCGATGGAGGAGGAGGAATGGCGGCGCGAACGTCTCCTCACCCGTGGAGCGCAGCGGAACGGGGGAGGGGGACCGCCGAGCCGGCAGGCTCGGGGGTGGAGGGGGCGCAAGGCAACCGCGCCAACCTAGCCCGACAGCGCCCTAGTTCACGGTCGGCTTGCCGATCGTCAGACCGTCCGAGCCGGCCGCGACGTGGATCACCGAGCCGTCGGCGAGGTCGCCGGCCAGGAGCTTGCGGGCGATGGGGTCGACCAGGTCTTTCTGGATCACGCGCTTGAGGGGCCGCGCGCCGTAGACCGGGTCGTAGCCCTTGTCGCCCAGCCAGTGGAGGGCGGAGGGGTCGAGGCTGAGAGTCAGGCGGCGGTCGGCCATGAGCTTTTCGAAGCGCTTGAGCTGGATGGTGACGATGCTGTCCATCTGCCGGCGGCCCAGGCGCTTGAACAGGATGATCTCGTCGACGCGGTTGAGGAACTCGGGCCGGAAGTGGCGGCGGACCACGTCCATGACCATGGGGCGCACGGCCTCGACATCGTCGCCTTCACCCCCCTCTCGCGTATTGGGCGCAGCCAGGTACTCCGAACCCAGGTTCGAGGTCATGATGATCAGGGTGTTGCGGAAGTCCACGGTGCGGGCCTGACCGTCGGTGAGGCGGCCGTCGTCCAGCACCTGGAGCAGGATGTTGAACACGTCCGGGTGGGCCTTTTCCACCTCGTCGAAGAGCACGACCTGGTAGGGGCGCCGGCGCACGGCCTCGGTGAGGGCGCCGCCTTCGTCATAGCCGACGTAGCCCGGAGGGGCGCCGATCAGGCGGCTGACCGAGTGCTTTTCCATGTACTCGCTCATGTCCATGCGGGTGATGGCGGCCTCGTCGTCGAACAGGAACTCGGCCAGGGCCTTGGTCAGCTCGGTCTTGCCGACGCCCGTGGGGCCCAGGAACAGGAAGGAGCCGATGGGGCGGTTGGGGTCCTGCAGCCCGGCGCGGGCGCGGCGCACGGCGTCGGAGACGGCCTCCAGCGCCTCTTCCTGGCCGACCACGCGGCCGCGCAGGCTGTCTTCCATGCGCAAGAGCTTGTCGCGCTCGCCCTCCAGCATCTTTTCCACCGGCACGCCGGTCCAGCGGCTGACCACCTGGGCGATCTGTTCGGCGTCGACGACCTCGGGGGTCAGCGGATTGTCGGTGGCTTCGGCGGCCTCGGCCTGTGCCAGGCGCTTTTCCAGAGCCGGGATTTCGCCATAGGCGATCTCGGAGGCGCGCTGCAGGTCGCCGCGGCGCTGGGCGGCGGCGAGGTCGGCGCGCAGGCGGTCGAGGGCCTCGCGGGTCTGAGCGCCCTGGCCGACCTTTTCCTTTTCCGCCTTCCAGCGGGCGGTCATTTCGGCGGACTGGCCTTCCAGCTCGTCCAGCTCGTCCTCGAGCTTTTCCAGGCGCTGTTTGGAGGCGTTGTCGGTCTCCTTGGTCAGGGCCTCGCGCTCGATCTTGAGCTGCACGACGCGGCGGTCGATCTCGTCCAGTTCCTCGGGCTTGGAGTCGACGGCCATGCGCACGCGGCTGGCCGCCTCGTCGACCAGGTCGATGGCCTTGTCGGGCAGGAAGCGGTCGGCGATGTAGCGGTTGGAGAGGGTGGCGGCGGCGACGATGGCGCTGTCGGAGATGCGCACCCCGTGGTGGACCTCATACTTCTCCTTCAGGCCGCGCAGGATGGAGACGGTGTCCTCGACCGTGGGTTCGCCGACAAATACCGGCTGAAACCGCCGGGCCAGGGCGGCGTCCTTTTCCACGTGCTTGCGGTATTCGTCGAGCGTGGTGGCGCCGACACAGTGCAGCTCGCCCCGGGCCAGGGCGGGCTTGAGCAGGTTGGAGGCGTCCATGGCGCCTTCGGATTTGCCGGCCCCCACCAGGGTGTGCATCTCGTCAATGAACAGGATGATCGAGCCCTCGGCGGCGGTGACCTCGGTGAGCACGGCTTTCAGCCGCTCCTCGAACTCGCCGCGGTATTTGGCCCCGGCGATCAGGGAGCCCATGTCCAGCGCCATCAGCTTCTTGTCCTTGAGGGACTCGGGCACGTCGCCGTTGATGATGCGCAGGGCCAGGCCCTCGACGATGGCGGTCTTGCCCACGCCCGGCTCGCCGATCAGGACGGGGTTGTTCTTGGTGCGGCGGGCCAGGACCTGGATGGTGCGGCGGATCTCCTCGTCGCGGCCGATCACCGGGTCGAGCTTGCCGTCGCGCGCGGCCTGGGTCAGGTCGCGGGCGTAGCGCTTGAGGGCGTCATAGCCCTCCTCGGCGCTGGCGCTGTCGGCGGTCTTGCCCTTGCGGATGGCGGTGGCGGCTTCTTCCAGGCCCTTGAGGGTCGCGCCGGCGCTGGTCAGGGCCTTGGCCGCGTCGCCGCCCTCCTTGGCGGTGGCGATCAGCAGGCGTTCGGTGGTGACGAAGGCGTCGCCGGCGGCCTTGGCGCCGGCCTCGGCGGCGGCGAAGACCGATGCGGTTTCCGGCTTCATATAGAGCTGGCCCGAGCCGCCCTCGACCTTGGGAATCTTGGCCAGCAGGGCTTCGACGGCCTGGTCGGCGGCGTCGGGCCGCCCACCGGCGCTTTGGATCAGGGCGCGGCTGAGGCCGTCCTTCTCTTCAAGCAGGACTTTGAGGATGTGTTCGGGCGCCAGTTGCTGGTGGCGGCGCGCGAGGGCGAGGGACTGGGCCGACTGGATCGCCTGCTTGGCGCGGTCGGAATAGAGATCGACGTTCATGGCTTCCCCTGATCAGGCGGACTGGACCCTATACGGGCCGGAGCAGGTTGCCTTGACCAAGCGCAACCCGCCTGACGCGGATGTAGGTGTGGCAATTGCGTCACACAATGGGGACGGGAAAGACCGACGTCAGCTTTTCAGCAGGCGTTCCAGTTCCTGGGGGTCCACCGGCTTGGACAGGATCGGGGCGTCGCGCAGGTCCGCCCGCACGCCGCCGGAGCCGTAGCCGGTGAGGAAGGCGAAGGGCACGGTCCGCTCGCGCAGCAGGTCGGCCACCTCGAACGAGGTCTCGCCGTCGCCCAGGTTGACGTCCAGCAGGGCCAGGTCGAACTCCTGGGCCATGGCCAGGCGCATGGCCTCCTCCGCCGTGGACACAGAGCCGGCCAGGACGCAGCCGAGGTCGGTCAGCAGGTCCTCGATCAGCATGGCCACCATCGCCTCGTCTTCGACCACCAGCACGCGCCTAGGCATCGGCGGCCTCCTGACGGCCCTCGACACTGTGGCGCCGCAGATGCGCCGTGATCCCACAGGCCAGGCCCTGGGGTTGGAAGTCCAGCCGCGCCACGCCGTCCAGGTCGCGCGCCAGGGCCTCGATCATGCGCGAGCCGAAGCCCAGGCGGGTGGGCGGCGACACGGGGGGGCCACCGGACTCGCGCCACCAGAGCTCAAGCGCGCCGGCCTCACGCGTCCACAGGACGCTGACACGGCCCTGCTCGTTGGATAGCGCGCCGTACTTGGCGGCGTTGGTGAACAGCTCATGCAGGATCATCGACAGGGCCAGGGCTGATTTGGGCGTCAGCCGGGCCGAGGGGCCTTCGATGACGAGCCGCCGCTGGTCGCCGGCCAGCAGGGCCTCGCGGACGATATCGGCCAGGTCGGCGCCGTCCCAGCTCTCGCGGGTCAGCACGTCGTGGCCCTTGGCCAGGGCCAGGAGGCGGCTGGTGAGCGAGTAGCGCGCCTGCTCCAGGTCCGTGGCGCTGCGCAGGGTCTGACCGGCCACGGCCTGCACCGTGGCCAAGGTATTTTTCACCCTGTGATTGAGTTCGTTGACCATCAACCGCTGCCGCTGCTCGGCGTTGGTGCGCTCGGTAATGTCGCGCATGATGCCGGTAAAGAACCGCTGTCCGCCGGACCACCACTCCGCCACCGACAGTTCCAGCGGGAAGGTGCTGCCGTTCTTGCGCAGGCCCTCCACCTGGCGGCCGATGCCGATGATGCGCCGCTCGCCGGTGGTGCGGTATTGGCTCAGATAGCCGTCATGCGCCCCATGGTGAGGCTCAGGCATCAGAACCTTGACGTTCAGGCCCATGACCTCGGCGGCGGTGTGGCCGAAAAGCCGTTCGGCGGCGGGGTTGAAGGCCGAGATGCAGCCGGCTTCGTCGATTACCGCGATGGCGTCCACCGCCGTGTCCACAATGGCCCTATAGCGCGCCTCGCCATCGTCGGTGGCAGCTAGTGGCGCGGTGCGTGCGGGTACTCGCTTCGGGCTCAACTCGTCGGACCCCCTGTAGTCCATCCATCACTAGATGGCTTGGTCAGCCGAAAAGTAAACAACCAAAAGTATCGCGCGCGGCATGTTGGCGCACGGCTGACGCGTTGTCTGCGGCCAGGCGCGCGCCTTTGTCGCGGCAGATGAACGAAAACCCTACCGCCGTCTTCAGACCTGCTTCAGCGGCCCGGCCGTACGCTCGCGTCATTAACCAGGGAGACGCAGTCCAAGACCGAACCCGAAGGCTCGATCCGCGTTGGGAACCATGAAGACGAAGGCCAGGGAAAAGGGAGCTCACAGGGTGTCACCCAAGAGGGCGTCGGGGATTCTGGCCTTGGGCTGGGCCTGTTTCGAATCCGCCGCCACCGGGCGCACCGAGCACCGGCCGACGTCCGCGGACTATCCGCAAAGTGTCGTGCGCCGCACCAGCTTCCTTGCCGGCGCGGGCCTGGGCTGGAGAATCTCCGCCCTGGAAACCCCACGCGAACACCCCGCCCCCTGGAAGATCGTGGTGATCACCGGGGCGCCATCGTGGGCGGAGTACTGGGCGCCGGTGATGGCCGCCCTGCCCGCCGACCGCGAGATGATCGTGGTGGACCGCCCAGGCTTCGGCGCCAGCGAGCCGGCCACCTGCGTTCCCGACATCCGCCTGCAGGCGCAGGCGCTGCTGCCGGCCATCGACGCCGCGCCCGGCCAGAAGGTGCTGCTGGTGGGCCAGTCCTATGGCGCGGCCATCGCCACGGTGATGGCCGGCATGGCGCCCAAGAAGCTGGCCGGGGTGGTGCTGCTGTCCAGCTTCCTCGGCGAATTCGGACCTACGGCCCGCTGGCTGGTGCAGCTGGGAAGCAAGGTGTTGAACGTCATCCCTCGGGACCTGCGCCATGCGGTGATGGAGGTCACCGGCCAGGCCGGGCAACTGACCCATATGCGCGAGAGCCTGCTGCGCCTGCGCGTGCCCGTGCACGTGATCCACGGCGACCAGGACGACTTCGCCCCCATCACCCTGGCCGAGACCCTGGTCAAGGAAACCCGCACCCGCGCGCCGATCCGTTTCGAACGGGTGCCCGGCGCCAATCACTTCCTCAACGACGGCCCCGACATCCTGATCGCTGCCCTGGAAACCTGCCTGCCGGCGGCGAAGCCGGCGTTCGCCCTGAAATGGCCGGTCTGGGCGGCGCCCAAGCCGGAGTCGGGCGAGGACCTGGTGGCGGCGTAGAACCTCCCTCCCCCATGAAGGGGAGGGAGGGATTCCCCTACCGCCTCAGGTCGTCGCTCACCACGAACGAGCTGGTGAGGATAGTGCTGAACGGGTCGTAGGTGTCCGCCGCGCCTTGCGGATAGGTCAGGCTCATTCGCGCCAGGGCGCCGCCGCGGTTGTGCCAGGCCAGGACGTGGAAGACGCCCTTTTCCTCGTAGTGCAGATCCATGTCGCCGTTGACCCGGTTGTAGCCGACGTTGGAGCGGGCGGGGTTGTCGCCGGTTTCGCGCTCCACCAGGGCGTCGAAGGCGGCGTCGGTCATCGGCGCCTCGATGGCGAAGGCCAGGGCGGCCTTGCCGTCGGCGCTGGCGAAGCGCGGCTGGCCGGCGTCATGATCAGCGTGGGGAAACAGGGCGGCGGGATAGCCGGCGCTCCAACCATGGCCGGCGTCGCCCAGCGCCGTCCAGCCGGCGGCCTTTTTCGCCTCGGCGGTGTCGGCGCGCAGCTGGACCAGGTCGGCGGCGAAGATCAGGCCGGTGCCGGTGCGCCCCTTGCTCTTCTGCCAGTCGGCCAAGGCCTCGCGCTGCATGTCGTCCACCGGCTCGCCGCCGCGCATGCCGCTGGGGGCGCTCTGGTGGTTCCAGATCAGCAGCTCGGAGAAGGCGGCCGCGTCGATGGCGTCCGGCGCCGCCAGGGCGCCCAGGCCCGCGATCGGACCGGCCAGCGGGCGCAGGGTGACGGCGCCCTGGCTGGTGACCTTGTCGTCCTCGTCCTTGAGGGTGAAATGGGCGGTCACCGGGCCGGCGGCGTTCAGCAGGTCGCCGGTGAAGGCCATCTTGCCGTCCTCCACCGAGACGGTGAAGGCGCAATGCTTCTCGACGCAGGAGCCTTCGATCTCGCCGGTGGGCGGATTGTCGTCCAGACCCGCGAACCAGCCCCCCAGCGTCGACTGGAACTCGCCGTCGCCGGGCTTGACGGTGGCGTCGATGACGAAGCGCCGGGCCGGGCCGGGCTTGCCATCCGAGTCCATGCCCTCAGCCTCCTTGGGGGGCGGCGTCTCGCCGATCAGGCGCAGGGATTTGACGGGTGCGTCGTCCGCGTGGGCGGCCGTCGCCATCAACGACAGGGACACCGACAGGGCGACGGCCCCAAATGATAGCTTCATGCAACCCTCCAGAGTCGGAGGGGAGCATGGCCTCGGCGGGCGCCGAGGCCAAGAGCGTTCAGCTAACGCGGTTCGATCAACCCTCGTCGGCGTCTACGGTGGCTGGGGCCCCCTCGCCGCCTTCGAAGCTGCGCGGGGCGCGGCGGCGGCGGGGCTTCTTGGCCTCGGCGGCGGGCGTCTCGTCGGCGGCTTCCACAGGGCGGGCCTGCAGGAAGGCGGGGGTGTGGCTGACATCGCCGTCGTCCGCGCGCAGCATCCGGGCCGGAACTTCGCGGGGGGGCGCCTCGCGGGGTTCCCTCGGCGTCCTGGGCTCGCGCGGCTCGCGGGCCACCGGCGCGTCCCGAACAGGAACCGCTCGGGCGGGAACCGGCTCACGCGGCTGTGTCAGCGGAGTCGATTCCGGCTCGATCACCCCCAGAGGGTCACGGGCTTGGGGGTCGCGGTTTTGCTGGTCGCGGTTTTCCGGCCGCGCGGGCCGGTCGTCACGGTTGAAGCGGTCGCGATCCCGGAAGTTCCGGTCGCGGGGACGGTCGTCGCGGGGGCGATCGTCGCGGGGCCGGTCATCTCTGGGCCGATCATCTCTGGGACGGTCATCTCTGGGACGGTCATCGCGAGGGCGATCGTCACGGGTGCGGTAGTCGTCACGGGGACGATCATCACGGGGACGATCGTCTCTGGGGCGGTCATCCCGCTGGGGACGATCATCGCGGAAATTACGGTCCCGGTCGCGGTTCTGGCCTTGGCCCCCACCCTGACCTTCGTAGCGGTCCTGGCGGTCGCGGTTCTGACCCTGACCTTCGAAGCGATCCTGACGGTCGCGATCCTGACGATCCCGATCTGAGCGATCCCGATCCGGGCGGTCGCCGCGGTTCTCGCCGCGAGGCTGCTCGTTCTCGTTCGATTCGGTTTCCGATTCGGACTCGGCGGCCTCGTTGGCGCCGGACTCGTCCTCGAAATCGATGTCGTAACCGGACACGAACTGGTCGCGGCCGACGATTTCCGAGACCGGGCGCTGCGGCTGCATGGCGCGCAGGGTGCGGAAATAGTGCTCGGCGTGCTGAAGATAGTTCTCAGCCAGCACGCGGTCGCCGGCGGAACCGGCGTCCCGGGCAAGTTGCTGGTACTTCTCATACACGTGCTGGGCGGCGCCGCGGATCTTGACCCCGTCCGGTCCATTGGAATCGAAGGCCCGGTTGGCGTTGTGCTGCGGTTTGCCGCCGCCGCCACCGCCGCCCGTGTTGCCGCCACCGCCGCCGCGATTCCGGCCCCGTTGACGCTTCATACCCTTGAAATCTCTCATGCTTTAACGGCCTGCTGCAGTCACTTGCCAGCCGGACGATGATCTCGTCGGGGCGATTGCTGCTCTTCTAGGTGCGGGCCCGATCGCCCGGATTGGTGTTCGAAAACGCTTGGTTCCCCGTCTCCGCCGTCAGGCTTCAAGCGCGCCGTCTCGAGGGATTCGTCGATCGCGCTTCCGGAGGAGCCGTGCGCCAGGACCGCTTGCGGTTCCGCGCCCTGACCCAATGCTCCGGCGATTTGGGTGGAGACCCCCTTGATCTAGCGAGCCCTGGCCTATTTTCCAAGGGGTTTCTTGAAACCCGCGACAACGCGGTCTCGATCGGCCAGGTCGCGGACCGTCCGAACCCCCTTTGCGCCGGCCTCTTTGAACAGGGTTTCGACCGCCGTCCTTTGCCCCGAGCCGATCTCCACCGCGAAGCGTCCGCCCGGTTTGAGCACCCGCAGAATCTCCGGCGCCAGCAGGCGATAGGCGTCCAGCCCGTCGGCGCCGCCGTCGAGGGCCAGGCGCGGCTCATGGTCCCGCACCTCCGGGTCCAGGGTCGCGATCTCATCGGTGGCGATGTAGGGCGGGTTGGAGACCACAAGGTCATAGTGGTCGTCGGCCAGGCCCTGGGTCCAGGTCCCGTGCTCCAACGCCGCCCGGTCGGCCAGGCCCAGGGTGGCGGCGTTCTCCCGCGCCACCTCAATGGCTGATTCGGAAACATCGACGCCAAGGCCCCGCGCGTTCGGCCGCTCGGCCAGGATGGCCAGCAGGATGGCGCCGGAGCCGACCCCAAGGTCGAGGACAGTGAAGGCTACCTGTTCGGCGAAGTCGCCCAGGACCACGTCCAGGATGCTCTCGGTGTCCGGGCGCGGGGTCAGGACGTCCGGGGTGACCTTCAGCATGATCTTCCAGAAGCCGCGGCGGCCCAGGATGTGGCTGACCGGCTCACGCGCCTCGCGGCGGGCCAGGAAGGTTTCCAGGGCCAGTTCCTGCGGCTCGGTGAGCATGCGGTGGGGGTCGGTGACGATATCGGTGCGGCTGGCGTCGGCGGCGACCTCCAGCAGCAGGCGCGCGTCGATCACCGGGCTGTCGACCGCGGCCGCCTCAAGGCGGCGTCTGGCCATGGCCCAGGCTTTGACGAGGCTAAGCGCCATCGGGTGATGTTCCTTTCACGGCCGGTACGAGGCCGGGCCTTCCTTAGAGCGCCGCGGACCGAAGCGTCGAGTGGGCTGAATCGTGCTCGCAAGCCAAAGAACAAGCTCAAGCGGCGCGATCAGCGCATGGCGTCGATGTCGACGCCCACCCGGCGCAGGCCGGCCACGTAGCGGTGCAGGTCGGCGAAACTGCGGCGTATCTTCTCCACGGTGGCCGGCTCCTCGTGGGCGCATTTGGGGATGATGACGCCGGCCCGGCCCATACGCCGCGCCAGTCCCATCTGCTCCAGCCGCGCCACGTAGCGGCGCGTGGTCTCGTAGGGCAGCTTCAGCGACGCGGAAAGGGCCAGCACGGAGATGGGCTGGCGCAGTTCGTCCGGCGGTGACTCTTCCAGTTCCGCATAGCTGGCCTGCACCGCCTCGCTCATGTGCTCGGTGTTGGCCGTGGTTATGGCGACATAGACCAGGCCCAGCAGCAGGTCGCCGCCGGTGGTTGAAGCCAAGAGTTCGCACTGGCGCAGGAAGAACTGGCCGGTCAGCCGGACAGCGGCGCGCTCATGCTTGGGCGCGGCCTTGGGTTGGGGGCCGGACTTGAAGGCGACTGCGGTTTCCATCGCGGCGGAGTCTAGCGCGGCTTCATACCGGAAGGCTGAACAGGGTTCCGCGGCTTGCCGTCGCAGTTGTGGCGCCCAGACTGAACAAAGGGGCGCGAAACAACGGCTTCGCGCCCCCTGAATCGTTTCCCCGTTAGGACTTAGGCGCGAACGCCGCTCAGGGGCGACGAACCGAAGGCCCCGGCCTTGACGCTGCCGGTCATGGCGTCGCCGTCGACGCTGACGGTGAACTCCAGGGTGATCGGGAAGGGCTGGGTCAGCTGGGCGGTCCAGGTGAGGGTGTTGCCGTCAACCTTGCCCGACAGGTCCTGCGCGCCCTGGGCGCCTTCCATCTTGCCGGTGAAGGTATCGCCGCTGGTGGCGATGGTCAGCGTGCCCTGCTGCACGCCCATGGGCGAATTGATCGTGGTCTTCCAGGTTCCGTCGGCGGACATGGACGTCCTCTCCCGTTATGGTTGGTGCGCCGACCTAATCAGCGGTTGGGCCGGCAAGCAAGAGTGACGCTGCGTTCACTTTTGAGATTCCGGCGCGCGGGGCGCCGGTTGTTGGGGGCAACCCCCAGGCAAGACTGGAAGCCCGAAGTCAAAAGTCGCCGCCGACTCACCCTTCTCCCCTTGCGGGAGAAGGTGGCTGCGAAGCAGACGGATGAGGGGTTGTCGGAACGCCAGTGATTGGCCTGCCGGCAGGATAGTCTCAGAGGCCTCGTCGACCCCTCATCCGACCTCCTGCGGAGGCCACCTTCTCCCGCAAGGGGAGAAGGATGAGGAGGTCAACCGGATCCAAAATGTGCAGCGAAAACCGGGTCCCTACTCCGCCGCCAGCACCGCCGCATTGCCCGCTTCGATCTCGGCGGCGCGGGCTTCGACCAGCTTGACGATGTGATCGACCATGCCGTCGTTGTCCTGCTTGTGGTCCGGCTTGCCGGCCAGATAGACCATGCCGGCGCCCTTGCCGCCGCCGGTGAAGCCGACGTCGGTCATCAGGGCCTCGCCCGGCCCGTTCACCACGCAGCCGATGATGCTGAGGCTCATGGAGGTGGAGATGTGCTTGAGGCGCTCTTCCAGCTTGCCGACGGTGTCGATGACGTTGAAGCCCTGACGGGCGCAGGAGGGGCAGGCGATGATGTTGACGCCGCGGTGGCGCAGGCCCAGCGACTTGAGGATATCGAAGCCGGCCTTGATCTCTTCCACCGGGTCGGCGGCGAGCGAGACGCGGATGGTGTCGCCGATGCCGGCCCACAGCAGGCTGCCCATGCCGATGGCCGACTTGATGGTGCCCGAGCGCAGGCCGCCGGCCTCGGTGACGCCCACGTGCAGGGGGCAGTCGATGAGTTCGGAAAGTTTCTGATAGGCGGCGACCGTCATGAACAGGTCCGACGCCTTCACGCTGATCTTGAACTCGTGGAAGTCCTCGTCCTGCAGCATGCGGGCGTGGAACAGGGCGCTGTCGACCATGGCGTCGGGACAGGGCTCGCCGTACTTTTCCAGCAGCTCGCGTTCCAGGGAGCCGGCGTTGACGCCGATGCGCATGGAGCAGCCGTAGTCGCGGGCGGCCTGGATGACCTCCTTGACCCGCGCCTTGCCGCCGATATTGCCCGGATTGATCCGCAGGCAGGCCGCGCCGGCCTTGGCCGCCTCAATGCCGCGTTTGTAGTGGAAGTGGATGTCGGCCACGATCGGGACGTTGGACGCCCGGGTGATCGCCGGCATGGCGGCCGTGGACTCTTCGTCCGGGCAGGAGACCCGCACGATGTCGGCGCCCGCCTCCTCCAGCGCGCGAATCTGGGCGATGGTGGCCGCCGCGTCCGCGGTGAGGGTGTTGGTCATCGACTGTACGGTGATGGGCGCGTCGCCCCCCACCGGCACCTTGCCGACATGGATCTGGCGCGATTTGCGCCGGTCGATCGCCCGCCAGGGACGCACGTGGGTGTGATCTTCAGCGTTCATGATGGACCAAGGATAGGGTGAAACGCGCCCAGGCCCAAGGGGGGCGAGCGCTTCAGGCGCGGATTTGTCAGCCGCCGAACTGGCTAAGCGAGGTGGTGGGGTCCTTCAGGGGGCCTTTGGAAACCCCGCCCACATAAGCCGAGACGGCCTGCGGCGAGCCGACATCCACCGACAGGCCCTTGACCGCCGCCGGGGCGCGCCAGGCTTCACCGGCGGCCAGGAAGGCGGTGAAATAGACCGTCCCGCCCGCGCCGTGCACGGTGAGGGTGGTGGGCTTGGACGCCTGCAGGATCAGGCCGGCGCCGGGTTGGGGA
>DASVMY010000183.1:0-11161 GCA_036384135.1 Caulobacteraceae bacterium
CGTGGGCCAGGGCCGCCACGGCCTGGGCGCCGCCCACCCGCCAGATCTCCGTGACCCCGGCCTCGCGGGCCGCGGCCATCACCGCCGGCTGCAGCTTGCTGGGCGGAGTGACCATGGCGATCCGGTCGACCCCGGCCACCATGGCCGGGATGACGTTCATCAGCACGGTGGAGGGATAGGCCGCCCGGCCGCCGGGCACATAGACCCCCACCGATTCCAGCGGCGTCCAGCGCCAGCCCAGTTGCACCCCCGCCGCGTCGGTAAACCACTGGTCGGCCGGCCGCTGGCGTTCGTGATAGGCGCGGATGCGGGCCGCAGCGAAGGCGATGGCGGCGCGGGCCTCGGCGGGACAGGCCGCTGCCCCAGCGTCGATCTCGTCCTGAGTCAGGCCCAGGGTCGCCTCGGTCAGCTCGACCTTGTCGAACTCGCGGGAGAACCGCAGCAGGGCCGCCACCCCTTCGGTGCGCACCGCTTCGATGACCTTGGCCGTAGCGGCGTCCACATCGGCGGGCGAACCGCGTCCCTCATGCAGGAAGGCGTCGAAGGCGGCGTCGAAATCCGGGTCGCTGGCAAGGAAGCGTCGCATGGCGCGCTAGATGGCGGCTTGAGCGCCGGATGCAAAGTGGAAAGTGCTTCTTCCCCCGGAACGGGGGAAGTGTCGCCAATGCCGAAGGCGGGCGACGATGGGGGAAGAGTCGACGTAAACCAGCAGCGCCGCAGTCGGACGCCGCAATCGACGCCGCGCTTGTTCTCAGAGCTTAGTGCACCTGCCTACTTCCCCCATCGTCGCCCGCCTCGCTGCGCTCGGCATTGGCGACACTTCCCCCCTCACCCGGCTACGCCGGGCTCCGAGGGAAGGGTTATCCCTCGTGCGCCGGCTTCCTCGGCGTCGGCCAGGGGTCGGACAAATCCGCCAGGGCCGCGTCGATGCATTCGACGCTCACCTCCAGGTCGCCGCCGCCGGCGAAGGTGAAGCTGATGGCGCCTCCAGGCGCCTCGGCCGGTTCGAAGGCCACGGCCAGCAGTTCCAGCACCGCGCCCTTGGCTTCGCGACGCAGGCGGCGCGACTTGACGTCCAGCACCCCGCCCAGCTGCAGCCCCGTGCGCACGCGCTGGCCGGCGCGCCCCTCCGCCTCCCAGCGGAAACGGTTGAAAGCGATGGTCACCGACCTGGCCTTGGCGTCCCAGCGGATGTCACCGATCTTGGTCACCGCGTCCTGCAGGGCCGCCGAAATGACCTCAAGATCGCCCTCGTCCTCGGCGAGAAGGCGCAGCATCGTTCCTCCCGCCGTCATTCTTCTTCCTCCTGGCCGCCCTCTCCGCGGATGCGCCGAATCTGCGCCCCGCAGGCCGAGAGCTTCTCTTCCAGCCTCTCGAAGCCGCGGTCCAGGTGATAGACGCGGCTCACCGTGGTTTCCCCCTGCGCAGCCAGGCCGGCAATGACCAGACTGACGGAGGCGCGCAGGTCGGTGGCCATCACCGGCGCCCCGGTCAGGCGCTCGACGCCCCGCACCCGCGCCTCGCCGCCGGACACCGAGATGTCGGCCCCCAGCCGCATCAGTTCGGGCGCATGCATGAAGCGGTTCTCGAAGATGGTCTCGCGGATCACGCTCTCGCCGTCGGCCAGGGTCATCAGGGCCATGAACTGGGCCTGCAGGTCGGTGGCGAAGCCCGGGAACGGGTCGGTCGTCAGCTCCACGGGGTTCAGCCGGGCGCCGTTGCGCCGGATGGTCAGGCTATCGCGGCCGCGCGTCACCTCGACCCCGGCCTCTTCCATCTTGGTCAGCAGGGCCTCGATGAAGTCGCCGCGAGTGCGCTTCAGGGTCACCTCGCCGCCGGCCATGGCGGCGGCCATGGCGTAGGTGCCGGTCTCGATCCGGTCGGCCACCACCGCGTGGGTCCCGCCGTGCAGGCGGCCCACGCCAACGATGCGGATCACCGGACTGCCGGCGCCTTCGACCTTGGCGCCCATGTGGTTCAGGCAGTCGGCCAGGTCGGCGATCTCCGGCTCGCAAGCGGCGTTGGAGATCACCGTCTCGCCCCGGGCCAGGACGGCGGCCAGCAGGGCGTGCTCCGTGGCGCCCACCGATACGAACGGAAAGTCGATATTGGCGCCCTTCAGGCCCCGCGGCGCCTGGGCGTAGACATAGCCCTCGTGCAGGTCGATCTGGGCGCCGAGGGCCTCAAGAGCCTTCAGGTGCAGGTCCACCGGCCGCGCCCCGATGGCGCAGCCGCCGGGCAGGGACACCTTGGCCTGGCCGGTGCGCGCGATCAGCGGCCCCAGCACATTGAACGAGGCCCGCATCTGGCGGACCAGGCCATAGGGAGCGATGCCGCTGGTGATCTCGGGCGTGGTGAGCACGGTCTCAGGCCCGTCCGGCCCGTCCGCCTCCTCGATGTCGGTTCCCAGCCGCCGCAGCAGGGCGGCCAGGAAGCGGGTGTCGGCCAGGCGCGGCATGTTGGTCAGCCGCAGGGGCTCGTCGGTGAGCAGGCTGGCGGCCATCAGCTTGATGGCAGAGTTCTTGGCGCCGCTGATGACGATCTCGCCCTTCAGCGGCGTTCCGCCCGTGATGGCGATGCGATCCATACCGTCCCTCGAAGCAACCGCACCGCGGCCCGTCCATCCGTACCGGTTTCATATCCGGCCCGGTGACGTTGGAGAAGCGCCGTGATCGCCAGAGTCCTAGTCCGTGATCTTGCGTCTCGGCGACGCAGGCTTTTGACCCGTGCCTCGTCTTGACTATAAGCGGGCACAAATCATCGCCGTTCGGCCCGGTCGCGGTCGAACCTGCCTCAAGGGAAATCCATGAAGCTGACCCTCCTCGCCGGCGTCGCCGCCGTCATCGCGGCCGGCGCCTATGCCGGCGAAGCCGTTGCCGACGAAGGCATGTGGACCTTCGACAACTTCCCCGCCGCCAAGGTGAAGCAGGCCTACGGCGTCGACATCACCCCCGCCTGGCTGGACCACGTCCGCGGCGCGGCGGTGCGCCTGTCCAGCGGCTGTTCGGCCTCGGCGGTGACGGCCACCGGCCTGGTCCTGACCAACAACCACTGCGTCGCCGACTGCGCCCAGAACCTGTCCACGCCCGGCCACGACTATTTCCAGACCGGATACCTCGCCGCCAGCCGGCAGGAGGAGCACACCTGCGCCGGCATGCAGGCCGAGATCCTGACCAGCATCACCGACGTCACGCCGCGGATGCAGGCCGCCGGCGCCGGCCTCTCCGGCCAGGCCCTCGTCAAGGCCCGCACGGCGGTCTCCAGCACCATCGAGGGTGAAGGCTGCGCGGGCGATGCGAAGTTCCGTTGCCAGGTGGTCGACCTCTACCATGGCGGGCAGTACAAGCTTTACAAGTACCGCAAGTATTCCGACGTGCGCCTGGTGTTCTCGCCTGGCGTGCCGGCGGCCTTCTTCGGCGGCGACCCGGACAACTTCAACTTCCCCCGCTACGACCTCGATAGCGCCTTCGTGCGCCTATACGAGAACGGCCAGCCGGCGGCGACCGTGGATCACCTGCACTGGAACGCCGCCCCGCCCACCGCCGGCGAGCCGGTGTTTGTGGCCGGCAACCCAGGCGGCACCGATCGCCAGCTCACCGTCGCCCAGCTGGAGACCCAGCGCGACCTGACCATCCCCGTCACCCTGCTGCAGATGTCCGAACTGCGCGGCCGGCTGCTGCGCTTCAGCGAGGAGAGCGCCGAGCACAAGCGCATCGCCGCCGACAGCGTGTTCGGCCTGGAGAATGGCTTCAAGGTCTACTACGGCCGTCTCTTCGCCCTCAACGATCCCACGTTCATGGCTGCCCGCCGCCGCACCGAGGCGGACCTGCAGGCCCGGACCAAGGCCAACGCCGCCCCAGGCGGAAAAGGTGGGCTGGGCGCCGGCTTCGGCGATCCCTGGTCCGATCTCGCCGTCGCCCAGCAGTCGGTCCAGGCCCTCTACCTGCCGTATCGCATGATCGAGCGCGGCCCGATGGACTCCGACCTGTTCGGCTACGCCAAGGACCTGGTCCGCGCCGCCCAGGAACGCGAAAAACCCTCCGCCGACCGCCTGCCCGGCTTCGCCGACAGCCAGCTGCCCCTGCTGGAAAAGGAGGTCCTGGACCCCAAGCCGCTCTACCCGGAGCTGGAACAGGTGACCCTGGAGTTCTGGCTGACCAAGGTGCGCGAGTACCTCACCGCCGACGATCCCAACACCAAGCTGCTGCTGGGCCGCGACAGCCCCGAGGTGCTGTCCGAGCGCCTGGCCAAGGGCTCGAAGCTGGGCGATCCGGCGGTGCGCAAGGCGTTGTGGGATGGCGGGCTGAAAGCCGTGCTGGCCTCCGATGACCCGATGATCCAGTTCCTGCTGAAGATCGATCCGGCCGCACGCCAGCTGCGCAGCCAGTACGACGAACAGGTCACCGGCCCCACCACCCAGGCCGCCCAGAAGATCGCCCGCGCCCGCTTCGTGGCCTATGGCGACAGCATCTATCCCGACGCCACCTTCACCCTGCGCCTCAGCTACGGCAAGATCGACGGCTGGAGCTATCGCGGCGTCACCGCGCCGCCCTTCACCCGTTTCGGCGGCCTCTACGAGCGCGCCACCGGCCAGGACCCCTTCGCGCTGGATCCGCGCTGGGCGGCGGCGAAGGACAAGCTGAACCCCGAGACGATCTTCAACATCTCCAGCACCAACGACATCATCGGCGGCAACTCCGGCTCGCCCCTGATCAACGCCAAGGGCGAGGTGATCGGGGCCGTGTTCGACGGCAACATCCACAGCCTGGGCGGCGATTACGGCTACGATGGAACCATCAACCGAGGGGTGACCGTCTCGGCCGCGGCGGTCACCGAGGCCCTGCGCAAGGTCTATGGCGCCCAGGCCCTGGCGGCGGAGCTTACGGCGGAGAAGTAGGGAGGCCGAGTCGCTACGGTTGCCTTGCGCCCCCTCCACCATCCGGCTGCTAGCCGGATGGTCCCCCTCCCCCGCCTCGTTGGGCGTGGGAGGAGAAGAATGCGCTGACCTCCTCCTCCCATGCGAGCCCGAAGGGCGATGCGGGGGAGGTGGCGCGGCGGGCGATAGCCCGACGTGACGGAGGGGGCGCAAGGCAACGGCGCCGGCGATCCGAACGAAGCGCGCCCTACCGGGCCCCCGCCGCCTGCGCCGCCAGCAGTGCGGTGATCTCGCGCGCGCTCATCGGCTTGCCGAAGTGGAACCCCTGCAGGGCGCCGCAGCCGGCCGCGATCAGGATCCGCTGCTGCTCGGCGGTCTCCACCCCCTCGGCCACCACGCTCATGCCCAGGGACGCGGCCAGGCGCGAGACCGAGGCGACGATCATCGCCGACTGGTGGTCCCGGGTGACGTTGTCGACGAAGGACTTGTCGATCTTGATGCAGTCGATGGCGAACTGGTTGAGGTACATCAGGCTGGAATAGCCGGTGCCGAAATCGTCAAGGGCCACGCGCACCCCGGCGGCGCGCAGGGTCTTCAGATTCTGGGCCGCCCGCTCCACGTCATCGATGATCGCCGTCTCGGTAAGCTCGATCTGGATGCGCTGGGGCGGCAGGTCGGCGTCTTCGGCGTACTGCAGGATGCGGTCGGCCACATTGTGGTGCAGGAACTGCCGCGCCGAGAGGTTCACTGAGACATAGGCGCGTTCCCAGCGGCGGCAGTCCTTGAACGCCTGCCGCGTGATCCAGTCGCCAAGCTGCAGAATCAGGCCGGTCTCCTCGGCCACCGGCACGAACTCCGCCGGCGAGATCGCGCCAAGCTCCGGGCTGGTCCAGCGGATCAGCGCCTCGACCCCGACGATGGCCCCGGTGTCGGCCTTGACGATGGGCTGGTAGGCCATCGTGAACTGGCTGGCCTGCAAGGCCCGCTCCAGGCCGTTTTCGATCGACATCCGGTACTGGGCGGCGCTGTCGATGGCGGCGTCGAACACCCGATAGCGGTTACGCCCCTCGCGCTTGGCCGCATAGAGCGCCAGGTCGGCGTGGCGCATCAGGGCCGCGTCGCTGCGGCTGGCGTCCTGGTGGGCGACGCCGATGGAGGCGCTGACCTGGACCTCGTGGCCGGAGACCCGGCGGCTCTGGTGGCACACCCGGAGGATCAGGTTGCAGAAATCCGCCAGCCCCCGCTCGGTGACCCCTTCGATGATGATGCCGAACTCGTCGCCGCCCAGCCGCGCCAGGATGCCGCCGGCCGGGACCACCGCCGCCATGGCGGTGCAGATCTTGCGCACCAGGTCGTCGCCGGCGGGGTGACCCAGGGTGTCGTTGACCAGCTTGAACCGGTCCAGGTCGATCAACAGGATGGTCTGACGCTGAAGGCTGCGCGTCAGCCGGTTGGTCAGTTCGTCCAGGAACCCGGCGCGGTTCAGGATGCCGGTCAGGCTGTCGTGCCGCGCGGCGTGGCGGGCGATGTCCAGGCGGGTCTTCAACTCGCGCACCTGGATCATCAGGGCGTCGATGGTCTTCTGGTCGTCGTCCTGGGCTTCCTGCGGCTTGTTCAGGGCGCGGTGGCGGGCCACCACTATCCTGATCGTCTCGACCGCTTCGGCCCGGTGCAGGGGCGCCGCCAGGAAGGTCAGCCGCCCCGGCGCCTGGGTCACCTGCAGGCAGGCGGCGAACGCCGCCCCATCGCGCCCTTCGGCCAGGACGATCAGCTCGGCCTCGGGGCAGGCCTTGGCCACCCGCCGCACCTCACGCGCCAGGTCGCCCACCGGCTGACCGCGGAAATCAAAGGCGAACACCGCCGCCGGCCGGCCGAAGATCCGCGCCGTCTCCGCCCGTGACGCAGCCTCGGCGGCGGTGGCGCAGCTGATGACGTATTCCGCCTGGGCCGCCTCGTTGGCCAGCAGCGCCAGCTCCCCGACCCGGTCGCTCTCAGGGCTGAGCACGATCACCGACAGGGTCAGCGCCCCGGCCGCCTCGGCCGGCGCACCCACGCCCTCCGGCAGCGGCGCGGTAACCGGAGCTAGTCCACGCCGGGGCATGTCGAAGGGCCTTGGATCATGGCCCCTTCAGTACAACCAGAGGCGCCAAGATTCCGCTAACGGTCGGGGGATTTTTACGGTTTTTCAGAGACTTATGCTGAATCTTGCGTAAACCACGTTACTTGACGATCGGCATGGCGACGGACGTCCGAAATTGGATCCGGTTTGGACGCACCGCTGCTTGGACAGGGCGGGCGAGTGGCCCGTGACAGCCAGCTGCCGCCGAGCGCCGGATTTTTTGTGTTTGACAATTTTTTTATATTTGATGTGCTCCGGCGGAGCCGCGGCGACAGCGGCCTGATCAGGAAACGGACCAGGACATGCCCCGTGACGTCCCGCACGCCGCGGACAGGACCGCGCTGCACAGAACCGCCCTCGCGCCGCTCGTGCTGATCGTCAGCTTGTTCTTCCTTTGGGGGATGGCCAACAATCTCAACGACGTGCTGATCGCGCAATTTCGCAAGGCCTTCACCCTGGGCGACCTGCAGTCGGGCCTGGTCCAGTCGGCCTTCTACATGGGCTATTTCCTGTTTGCGGTGCCGGCGGCGCTGTTCATGCGCCGCTTTGGCTACAAGGCCGCCGTGGTGCTGGGACTGACGCTCTACGGGGTTGGCGCGTTGCTGTTCTTTCCCGCCACTCAGATCCGGGTTTACGAGGCATTCCTTGGGGCCTTGTTCGTGATCGCCGGCGGCCTGGCCTTCCTCGAAACCTCCGCCAATCCGCTGATCCTGGTCATGGGCGAGGCGGAGGGTAGCGCGCGTCGGCTCAACCTGGCCCAGGCGTTCAATCCGCTGGGTTCAATCACCGGGGTCGTCGTCGGTCGTCAGTTCATCTTCTCGGCCGCCGAGCCAGACCGGGCGCAGTTGGCCCTCATGTCCCCGCGCCAGCTCGAAACCCTGCACGCCGCCCAGGCTCACGCGGTGCAAGCGCCCTACTTGGTTATCGGCCTGTTCGTCCTGGCCTGGGCCGTCCTGATCGCCGTGACCCGGTTTTCGAAGGCCGCCAGCGAAACCAATGTCGACGACGGCGGCGCCCTGGGGGATATCCGGGGCCTCTTGGCGCGGCCGCGTTACTTGTTCGGCGTCGCGGCGCAGTTCTTCTATGTCGGCGCCCAGGTCGGGGTGTGGAGTTTTCTAATCCGCTACGCCGAGCGTGAAGTCGGCGCGCCCGAGCGCACCGCGGCGAGCTATCTGATCGGTTCCCTGGTGGCCTTCATGGCCGGGCGTTTCGCTGGCGTCGCCCTGATGGGCCGCATCCGCCCCGACCGGCTGACCGCCGTGTTCGGCGCGATCAATCTGGGCCTGTGCCTGGTCGGCGCCTTCGCGGGCGGCGTGGCGGGGCTTTGGGCCCTGGTGGCGGCCAGCTTCTTCATGTCGGTGATGTATCCGACCATCTTCGCCCTCAGCGTGAAGGACCTCGGCCCCCTGACCAAGCTGGGGTCGTCGTTCCTGGTGATGGCGATCATCGGCGGCGCGGTGCTGACGGCCGCCATGGGCTGGCTCTCGGACAGCGCCTCGATCGCCCTGGCCATGATCATTCCCGCCTTCGCCTTCGGGGTGGTGGCCCTGTTCGCCCTGACCGCCGGGGCGGCATTGACCGCGCACGCTCGACTGGCGCCGGCCGACCTGGAGTCGTCGCCATGATCGACGCCCACCAGCATTTCTGGCGGATCGGCCGCAACGACTGCGCCTGGCCGCCACCGGAGCTTGAGCGCATCCATCGCGACTTCGAGCCCGTGGACCTCAAGACAATCGCGGAGCCGCTGGGCGTCGGCGGCTCGGTGCTGGTCCAGTCGCAGCCCAGTGACCGCGACACCGACTACCTGCTGGGCCTTGCCGAGGTCGAACCGTTTGTGCAGGGCGTCGTCGGCTGGGCGGATCTCAAGGCCGCGGAGGCGCCGGCCCGCATCGAGGCTCTGGCCAGGCGGCCCAAGCTCAAGGGCCTGCGCCCGATGCTCCAGGCGCTGCCGCGGGACGACTGGATCAGCGACCCGGCCCTGGATCCGGCGTTCGACGCCATGGCCCGCTCCTGCCTGGTTCTGGACGCGCTGGTGTCCACACGGCATCTGCCACACCTGCTGGCCCTGGCCCGGCGGCGACCGGATCTGACCATCGTCATCGACCACGCGGCCAAGCCGCCGATCGCCGAGGGCGCGTTGGACCCTTGGCGTGAGGAGATAAGCCGGCTGGCCAGGTCACCGCAGGTCTATTGCAAGCTGTCGGGCCTGTTGACCGAGGCTGGGCCCGGCCTGGGAAGGGCAGCGCTGTCCCCCTATGTGACCCACCTCATCGAAGCGTTTGGGCCGGAGCGTCTGATCTGGGGCAGCGACTGGCCGGTGGTGTTGTTGGCCGGCGGCTACGCCGACTGGCTGGACATGGCCTGGGCCATGACCGCCTCGCTCGGCGATGCCCGGGGCGCGATTTTCGGCGAGAACGCCAGGCGCGCCTACAGGCTGGACCGGTGCTTGTCGGAGGCGGCGAATTGAGCCCATCTGGTCCGACCAACCTGGGGCGCGGGACATGAGCCTTATCGATCCGGATGACGCCGCCGAGGTTGAGCGGCGCTATCGCGCGCCGGCGCTCGAAAAAGGCCTCGATATACTGGAGCTTCTGGCGCGGCACGGTTCGGCCATGACCACATCGCAGATCTCGGTGGCGCTGGACCGCTCGGTCAGCGAATTGTTCCGCATGATCCAGGTCCTGGAATACCGGGGCTACATCGAAGCCGCGCCGGCCGGCGAGGGCTATGAGCTGGGCAACAAGCTGTTCACCCTGGCCATGACGCGCGCGCCGGTGCGCACCCTGCTGGAGGCCGGGCTGCCGATCATGCACGAGTTGTCGGGGCAGGTGCGCCAGTCCTGCCACATGGCGGTGGTCTCGGACGATCAGATGGTGGTGGTGGCGCGGGTCGAGAGCCCCGGCTACGTCGGCTTTTCCGTCAGGCCCGGCTATCGCCGGCCACTGGCTGAGTCGACGTCCGGAGCGGTGCTGTTCGCCTTCCAGCCCCAGGCGACCCGCCAAGCCTGGCTCGGTCGAATAGGCCCGGGTGGAAAGGCGGCGCTCAGGGCTTTCGTCGAACGAACCGACGCCATTCGGGCGCGGGGTTACGAGCAGGCGCCAAGCGGCTTCGTCGATGGGGTGGTCGACCTGTCGGCGCCGGTCATGGGCGGTCTGGGGGCGGCCGCGGCCCTGACCATCCCCTATGTGCAGAGCCGCCCGGCCACGATCACTCTGGAGGCGACGATCGACGCCCTGCGCGCGGCGGCCGAACGCATCTCCGCCGAGGTCGAAGCGACCCTCTGATGGCGACAGCAAGCGCGCGAATGCGGCGCGCCATTGACACCTCCAGGCCTGCGGAGCAATTTCATATGAAATATATTTTTCACAAATGAAGTTGGGGAGCGCGTGGTCCAGGGCATGCCGACGCGAGGCGAGGCAAGCAATCCGGTCGTTTCCCGGCTGTCTCGCCTGGGGTTCGGAGCCGCGCCCATCGGCAATCTCTACAAGCCGTTGACCGATGATCAGGCCTTCGAGGCCGTCGCCGCGGCCATCGCCGCGGGCATCGGCTACTTCGACACCGCGCCGCACTATGGCTTCGGGCTCAGCGAGGCGCGGCTGGGCGCGGCGCTGGCGCGTCTGGACCCGATGGAAAAGGCCCTGGTGTCGACCAAGGTCGGCCGGGTCCTGCGGCCGATCTCCGACGCTGCCGCCGGCGGCGTGCGCCACGGCTTTGCCGACGCGGCGCCGTTCGAGCCCGAGTTCGACTACAGCTACGATGCGGTGATGCGCTCGTTCGACGACAGCCGCCGGCGACTACGGCGCGAGCGCATCGACGTGCTGCTGGCGCATGACCTGGGGCGCGCCACCCATGGCGAGGATCACGACCGCCGGTTCGCCCAGTTCATGGACGGCGGCTACCGGGCCCTGCGCGCCCTGCGCGACGGCGGCGGCGTCGGCGCCATCGGGCTTGGTGTCAATGAGACGGAAGTAGCCGAACGGGCGCTGGCGGCGGGTGAGTTCGACGTGGTGTTGCTGGCTGGCCGCTACACCCTGTTGGAGCAGGGCGCATTGGAGGGCCTGCTGCCGCTGTGCGCCGCCAAGGGCGTTTCGCTGATCGTCGGCGGCCCCTACAATTCCGGCATCCTGGCAACGGGCGCCGTCAAGGGCGCGACCTTCAACACCAGG
>DASVMY010000184.1:0-12651 GCA_036384135.1 Caulobacteraceae bacterium
GGTCTGGCGCGCGGCGGCCCTGGCGGCGCGCTCGGCCTGGGCCTTCAGGGTTTCGGCCAGGGCGCCCTCTTCGACCAGCCGGTACAGGACCAGCGTCTGGCGCACCGCCTTGGCGGCGCGGTGGAAGTCCAGGCCGCGGGGGCGGGAGGCCGGGGCGGCGGGGGTGTTCTCCTCCCCGGCGGCCGGCTCGTCCTCGGCCATGCCCCGCGCCACCTTCATGCCCAGCTCCGCCAGCTCGCGCAGCATGGCCCGCTGCCAGTCCGCGGAGGTTGGGCAGGCGGAGTCCGGGCAAGGCGGGGCGAGGGGTTCGGCCGTTTCTGGCGGTGGAGGCGAATGGAACATAACCAGAACATCTAAGCCAGATTCGCATACCGGCCAAGCGGAAAAACGCCTGGGTGTGCGTCGGCTACCTAGTGGTCGTGGTCCGGGTGGTGGTCGGAGTCGGGGTCGAGGAGCTTGTGCGCGTGGATGATGAAATAGCGCATGTGGGCGTTGTCGACGGTGGCCTGGGCGTTGGATTTCCAGGCCTGGTAGGCCGAGGAATAGTTGGGGTAGGCGCCGACCAGATGGACCTTGGAGAGGTCGCGGAAGGTGGAGCCGCCGACATCCTCCAATTCGCCGCCGATCACGAGGTGGAGGAGCTGGGATGCGGGCATGGGCGTAGGCCTGGAAAGCGTGAGGGTTGGGAGCTATCGCGGCCACTCGATAGGCTTGAGCCTCTCAAGGATCAATGCCGTCAGGCCCGGCGCGCAGGCCACCAGCCCCGCCTGCTCGGGTTTGGGGCGGTTGTAGACGAAAGCGTCGCCATTGCGGTCGCAGATCACCGCGCCGGCCTCCCGTGCGATCAGGTCGGCGGCGCCCAGGTCCCAGTCGCTCTTGGGCGTGGGGGCGACGGCGGCGTCGAAGACGCCGCTGGCCACCAGGCAGATACGATAGGCCAGGGAGTTGCGGCTCTCGATCCGCATCGGCGGCCAGGGCCGCGGCCAGTCGGGGTGGTCGAACAGGGCCTGGTCGCCGACCATGGCGCTGTCTTCCAGCACCGTGCGGCCGCTGGGGGCGATGGGAACGCCGTTGAGGAAGGCTCCGCCGCCGGCGACCGCGGTGTAGGTCTCGCCAAGCTCCGGCGCCAGGACCACGCCGGCCACCGGGACGCCGTCCTCCACCACCGCGATGGAAACGGCGAACCATGGGCGGCCCTTCACATAGGCCCGCGTGCCGTCGATGGGATCGACCAGGAAGATGCGGCGTTTGGCCAAGCGTTCGGGATTGTCGGCGGTCTCCTCCGAAAGCCAGCCGTAGTCAGGCCGCGCGCGACGCAGGCGGTCGGTCAGCAGGGCGTCGGCGGCGAGGTCCGCGTCGGTCACCGGCGAGTGGTTGGCCTTGTACTCCACCGTCAGGCCCGCCGCGCGCCGGGCCAGGATCAGCGCGCCGGCCTCCTGGGCGGCCGCCAGAATCAGGCGCAGATCGTCCAAGGAGCCACTTGGGGGCAAGGGATCGCCCAAGGTCTCGGGAAGCGTCACTTGCCCGCGATGGCCAGGGCGTCCACCAGGATCGACGGTGAATTGGAGGCGCCGCGGAACTCCAGGTCCGAGCCCGGGACCAGCCGGCCGTAGATATCGATCAGGTTGCCGGCCACGGTGATCTCGGTGACCGGATAGGCGATCTCGCCGTTCTCGAACCAGAAGCCCGAGCAGCCCACCGACCAGTCGCCGTTGTTGGCGTTCAGGGAGGGGCCGAACATCGAGGTTACCAATATGCCCGCGCCCGCGTCCTTCATCAGCGCAGCCTGGTCAGCGGTTCCGGGCGCCAGGGTCAGGTTGGAGGGGCCCACGCCGGGGGGTCCGGCCAGGCCGCGGGAGGCGTGGCCGGTGGTCTGCAGGCCCAGCTGGCGGGCGGAGCTGGAGTTGAGCAGCCAGGTGGTGAGCACGCCGTCGTCGATGATGTCCGTGGCGTTGTTGAGCACGCCCTCGTCGTCGAAGGGGGAGGAGCCCAGGCCCCGGACCCTGTGCGGATCGTCGTACAGGGTGACGCCCTTGGCGAAGACCGGCTGGCCCAGCTTGTCCTTCAGGAACGAGACGCCGCGCGCCACGGACGGACCGGAGATGGCGCCGATCAGCGGACTGAGCAGGGAGGTGGCCAGGCGGTTCTCGAAGATCACCGGGGCCGTGGTGGAGGCGATCTTGCGGGCGTTCAGGCTGGAGACGGCGCGGCGGCCGGCCTCCGCGCCGATGGCGTCCGGCGCCGGCAGGTCCTCGAGCCAGCGGGTGGCGCGGCCTTCGCCGCCCCGCTCCATGCCCGCGCCCTCGCCGGCGATGCAGGAGGCGGAAAGGCCGAAGGTGGAGGCGCGATAGACGCCCGAGAAGCCGCCGCTGGTGACCAGCCGCCAGCCGGAGTTCGACCAGCTGGCCGAGCCGCCGTTGGAATTGGTGACGCCAGGGGTGGCGCGGGCGGCGTCCTCGGCGGCGCGGGCCTGGGCCTCCAGGGCCTCGGCGCTCATTTCGGTGGCGTCGAACACGGCCAGGTCCGCCTGCGGGCCCTTGGCCAGGCGGTCGGAAGGGGCAAGGCCGGCGTAGGGGTCTTCGGGCGCCAGCCTGGCCATGGCCACGACGCGCTCGACGAGCTTGGCGCGGCCTTCGGCGGAGACGTCGGAGCCGGAGACCGAGGCCTGGCGCTGGCCGACGAAGACGCGCACGCCCAGGTCCCGCGCCTCCTCGCGCTCCACTTCCTCCAGCGCGCCCAGGCGGACAGTGACGGAAAGGGCCGCGCGCTCGGCGAAGGCGGCCTCGGCGGAGTCGGCGCCGGCCTTCAAGGCGGCGGCGACGACGTCCTGCAACAGGTTTTCATCCATGCTGGCGATATGGCGGATGCCCGAGGTGACTGCAAGCGGGGTCACTGCAAGCGGGGTCACCGCAAGCCGGGCCGCCGCAAGCCGGTGAGATGGGGCGCCCTCAGATCAGGGCGAAGATCATCAGGGCCACGATCTGGAAGATATAGGCCAGCCAGGTCAGCAGCATGCCGGCGGCCCGCAGGATCGAGGTTTCGGACGAGCGGCTGATGGCGATGGCGTGCGACACCCGTCCCAGCATCAGCATGGCCCCGGCGATGTGGATGGCCATCGGCGGGGCGCTGACCGCCGCCAAGGCGATCAGGCCGCCCAGGCCCGCGGGGACGTATTCGGCGGCGTTGCCGAAGGCCCGGATGGCCAGGGCCAGGGAGGGGACTTCACCGTGGCCGAATTCCACCTTGTGAGTCTGGCGCTGGCGCACCACCAGCAGCGACATCACCAGCAGCTGCAGGAGCAGCAGCGCCGCCCAGAAGGCGGCGGCCTGAGCCGCCATGTGCAGCGCCGCGTCGTGATCCATGGAAGTCCCTGCCTCGCCCCCGCGCAGAAGGCCGCGATTTGCGCCTCTCCTGTCCGCGAGGGCAAGCTTGCGCGGCAAGATTTCGGCGGAACGGCGTTCCCGGTGGCAATTGGTTTCGAGGTTTCCCGAACTCTCGCGCGGGCCGCTTCTTCTCTTCCCCGAGCGAAGTGACTATCGGATTCACACTTCTCTTTAGGCACTGCCGGTGAAGGCCCAAATCTGCCTTCTCCCCTTGCGGGAGAAGGTGGCTGCGAAGCAGACGGATGAGGGGTCGCACCAGCGATTGCCGATTAATGCCAGCAGCTTAGCCCGATAGGCCTCGTCGACCCCTCATCCGACCCGCTGCGCGGGCCACCTTCTCCCGCAGGGGGAGAAGGGCATCGAGGCGACCGCCGATACTCTGCCAACCTCCTGAAATCGTGCAGACTTCCAGACTTGTGTGAATGCCGTAGCGCTTCGCGTGGGGGAAGAGAAGGGGACTTCAGCCTGCTGAGGCCAATCCAAATCGGTCCGCCCTACCCGGCCGTCCGCGCCCAGCGGCGGCGGGCGCGGGCGAAGCTGCCTGGATCGCTGTAGCCGAGGTGTTCGGCGACCTGGGCGATCTTTTCGGGGGCGGACGTCTCGGTCCCCGCGTGCAGGAACGCTTCGGCGCGCCGCCGCCGCTCGGCGTCCAGGAGGGCGCGGTAGGAGGTGCGCGCCGCGTGCAGGCGCCGCACGAGGGTGCGCAGCGACAGGCCCAACTGGTCGGCCGCCCGAGGCTGGGTCGGGCAGACCTCGGCGTTGCGTAGCAGGCGCTCGACGCGGCCCCGAATGGGCACGGCGTGCGACAGGGCGGCGTGCTCGGCTTCCAGCTGCAGGCGTGAGAACCGGAACGCGATCGGATCGGCGAGCGGCGACTTGATGTCCAGCCAAGAGGTGGGAAAGTCGAGGGCGTTCTCGCTCGTGTCGTAGCTGACGTTGTCGCCAAGGACGGCCCTTATGTCAGGGGCGTATCGCGGCTCGCCAACCTTGAACCGATACCGGACCTCGGAAGGCGCGCGCCGCAGATACAGGAGCAGGAGCTGGCGGAGCCCGAAGAAACCGATCTCTATCGTGCGGCGCCGATGATCTTCTCGCAGGTCGGTGAGCAGATCGAACACGATCTTCGAGCGCTCCTCGCCGCGCTCAAGACGCCGGTCCCATAGGGGGCCGGCCGCGCGGCCATAGGCCACGATCAATGACACGGCCGTGTTCAGATCGGGGGCATATTGATTGGCGATCCCCATGGCGCCGAGCGTGGGCTGCGTCCACAGGTCCGCCGTCACCGCCGCCCAGTTGTCGCCGAACAGCTGGGCCAGGTTGTCGTGCAGCGCAAGCAGCTGCGACAAGGTCGTTTCGAGGTTGGGGTCGGAAAGGTTGTCCTCGGAGAGGCTGGTTCCCTCAAGTAGAGAGACCCGAAGATCCGGCGTTGTTGCGAAATGCCGAAACAGTAGTTTGAAGTACCGTGGCGGCATGAGGACGTCGGAAGGCAAGAGTACAGGTCTCATGTGGCGTAAAATGCCACCTGTTTGGCGCTGTTGGCACTGCGACACGATAGCAGAGCTTGCTAGCTTGAAATAATCAGGAAGGTCCGGGGGGATCCAGGAATCGATTGGTGTCCGACGTCGGCGGAGACGCCGGCGACGGGGGAGTTGGCCGCCAGTTCAGTAGGCGGCAGGCGTGCGTGGACCACTCTGAGCGGAGGCGCGACGATCTACTGGATGATTGCCGACATGTGGGAAGCGATCGCCGAGGAGCAGCCGGAATGGCCGGCGCATATCTGCGGCGACGAGGTCCTGACATGGGGTGAATTCAGCGCCCGGTCTGACGCCCTTGCCGAGGGCCTGGTCGCCGCGGGTTTGGGAGCCCAATCCAGGGTCGCCGTCAATCTGATCGGCGGAGCGCCGTTGCTGGAGACCTATTTCGCCGCCTTCAAGGCCGGGCTCACCCCTGTGGCCGTCAGCATCGACCTGCCGCCGGAAGCCTTGGCCGACCTGTACCTCGCGGCCGGCGTGGAGGCGGTGATCTTCGAGGCGAGGTTCGCGTGGGCCCTGGCGGCCATCAGGGCGAATCTGCCGGGGGTGCGCCGATGGATCGTTGTCGCCCAGCCGGGGTGGCCCTCGCCGGGTTGGGCGGAGGACTATGAGACCCTGGCCGCCGCCGCGCCCTGCCGCAGACCCTATGTCGCCGACTGGGACCGCTCGCCCGACGACTGTGTCCTGTCCTACGGTCCAGATGGCCCAGACGGGGCGGGCAGCCTCACGGTCCAGACCTGGCGGCAAGAAGAGCTGTTCACCGCCTGCGAAGCGGCGGCGGGGAGCCTTTTGAAGGCCAGGCCGGTCGCCACCGCGTCTGGCGCCGCGCGGCGGGTGGCCCGTTCGGGCCCGCGGCGGCCGATGTTCCTCTCCGAGGGGGTCCTGACGCATGGGGGCGACATCATCCAGCCCTTCGCGGCGCTGAACCTGGGCGGGACCGTCATCGCCGTTCTGCCGGGCGGCTTTGTCGAAGACTGGAAGCAACGCTGCTTCGGCGACCGCGGCGCCCTGCTCACCAGCGGCTGTTCCACCGCCGCGGCGATGCTCGAAGCCTGCGGGACGGCCAAGGAGGCCGAACGGGCGCTCACCGCGCTGGCCGTTGAGCCTGAGGCGCGGTCCGATCTGAGCGCGTTCTAGCTTTCGGTGAGCGACGGGCTAAGGATTTCCACCCCTATTTCCGCTCATCCCGGCGCAGGTCGGGACCTAGGCACAACTCTCCGCACTCCGGATGCGGGGACCAGGGAGCGTTGAATCAGATGCTTTTGCCTGGGTCCCGACCTACGTCGGGATGAGCGGGTTTGGGGGGGTTAAAGGCGCATTCTAAGCAATAATGTCCGGGGTCAGGCCGTCTTCGAGCTTGGCGATCTGGTCGCGCAGGACCAGCTTCTTCTTCTTCAGCCGGGCGACCTGAAGCTGATCCGCCTGGGGCTGGCCCTCCAGGGCGCGCACGGCGGCGTCGAGGTCCTGGTGCTCCTGGCGCAGGTGGGCGATCTGGGCCCGGACCGCCGATTCCGATCGGGCGTCTGGTTCGTCGTCGTTCATGCGCTACGCTTCACAGGCCGTCCTGGTTCGGGCTGTTTGGTGTAGCAGAAGGGGGAGTCGCGGCAAGGCGCTCATCCCTCCGCCGCCTGCGCCAGCACGCGCAGCAGGGCCTTTGGCGCCCCGCCGCCGCCCCAGGCCAGGGCCGCCGTCATCAGCCCCCGTTCGATCCCGGGATTAAGGCCGGAACCCTTGGGGGTCATGGTCTCCAGCGCTTCGAGCAGCAGGCGTTCGGACTGCAGCTCCGCGGCCTTGATCGCCTCGCGCAGCGCCGCTTGACCCTGGGGCGTGACCGGCATCGGCGCCGTCTTCAGCCGCCGGCGCACGAGGCGAAGGGGCGCGGTGGCCGCCGCCTCCCAGGACCGGGCCGCCAGCACCGCGTCGCCCAGCAGGACGCCATCCACCGGCCGTCCGTCCGCCAGGGTCCACAACCGCCACAGCAGGAAGGAGACGCACTGGCCGTGGTCGTCCTGCAGGGCCAGGCAGGCGGCCTCGACCCCGGGCCTGGCGTGGACGCGGCCGGCGAAGTCCCAGAGGTTCACTCGGCTTCTCCGGAAACGGCCGGCCCCGAAATGGTCGGCAGATCCTCGCCCCAACGGCGAACCACATCCCAGGACAGGCCGAACAGGTCCAGCGCCCGGCCCACCGACTGGTCGACCATTTCCTCGATGGTCTGGGGCCGGGCGTAGAAGGCGGGCAGGGGCGGGGCGATGGTGGCGCCCATCTCGGCCAGCTTGACCATGGTGCGCAGGTGGCCCAGGTGCAGCGGCGTCTCGCGCACCATCAGCACCAGGGGGCGGCGCTCCTTGAGGGTGACATCGGCGGCGCGGGTGAGCAGGGACGCGGTCACCCCGGTGGCGATCTCGCTCATGGTCCGGATCGAGCAGGGGGCGATGATCATGCCCAGGGTGGAGAAGGACCCGGACGCCACCGAGGCCCCGATATCGCCGACGCGGTAGGTCACGCCGGCCTTGGCCGACAGATCCGCCAGGCTCAGCTTGGTTTCCTGGGCCAGGGTCAGGGCCGCCGCCCGGCTCACAATAAGGTGACTTTCCACCCCCAGCGCCGCGCAGGCGTCCAGCGCCCGCACCCCGTAGAGCACCCCCGAGGCGCCGGAAATTCCAACCACCAGACGCCTTTGGTCGCCGTCAGCCATTCCTGCAGGCTCCCGCGCCCATTCGTGGGGCGCCCCAGCGGCCGATCCGCATGCAAACCCACATGAAACTATATGTGATCTGACTATCGTCGGTGAGGGGTGTTTGCTCCTTATCGAACCAAACCAGAGGAGTCGCCAACCATGGCTATCGAAGCCCGTATCCGCGAACTCGGCATGCGTCACCAGACGCTCGAACGTGAGATCCAGGACGAGGTCAGCCGCCCATCAGCCGACGCGGTGCGGCTTACGGAGTTGAAGCGACAGAAGCTTAGATTGAAGGAACAGATGGAGACGCTTCGGTCCCGCGTGCATTGACCGGGATTTGAAGGTTTCTAAAGGGGGTCGGTGCTTGAGGCCCTGCGCCCCCTCCCCCATCCGGCGCTGCCGGATGGTCCCCCTCCCCCGCTCGTTGGCGGGTGAGGAGAGGGCGCGAGGCCGCTGCTCCGCCCGCCTGCGTCCTAGTCCTCGTCGTCTTCCAGATGTTCGGCCTCGAAGTGGTCTTCCTCGACCTCGATCTCCGGTTCGGCTTCCAGCACGCCGGTCTCGGAGGCGGGACGCAGGGAGGCGCCTTCGGGTTCGACGATGCCGCGCTTGGCGTCGTCCTTGGCCTTCTTCTCGGCCGCCTTCTTGACCAGGGCGTCCAGCTCCAGCTGGGTGACCAGGCTCAGCGTCACCGGGTCGACCGGCTTGATGTTGGCCGCGTTCCAGTGGGTGCGGTTGCGCACCTGGTCGATGGTGGCCTTGGTGGTGCCCAGGATCTTGCTGATCTGGGCGTCGGTCACCTCGGGGTGGTTGCGCACGAACCAGGCGATGGCGTCGGGGCGATCCTGGCGGCGCGACACGGGGGTGTAGCGCGGAGCTTTCTTCTGCGGCTTCAGCAGTTCGGCATGGCGGCTCTTCTGGGCCTTCATGCGGTACTTCGAATCCGTCTGGGCCCGGTCCAGCTCCTCGCGGGTGAGCTGGCCGTTGGCGATGGGGTCGGCGCCGCGGATGTCGCGCGCCACTTCACCGTCGGCGATGCCCTTCACCTCCAGCGGGTGCAGGCCGCAGAAATCGGCGATCTGCTCGAAGGTCAGGGACGTGTTGTCGACCAGCCAGACGGCGGTCGCTTTGGGCATCAGGATATCGTTCATCTCGGCCTCTGGGGCGTGTCCCCAAAACAGCGGCGCCCGGCCTTTCGGCCGGGCGTCTGGTAGACCTGTGTCTATAGGACGTCTTGCGCGATTGTGAAACGGCAATCGCGCCCTGCGACCTTTGGGGCGGCCTTTCACCAACCGTTGTCGTCGGGGCGGCGGTCGGCGTCGGCGCGGGAGGACCAGCCGCTGACGCGGTGGCAGTTGTCGCCGTCGGGGTCGCAGCGGAAGTAGGCGCAGCGCTGGTTGTCGTCGGTGCAGCGGTACTGGGCGCTGTCGTCTTGATCGTTGCGGGCTTCGTCACCTGCGTTGTTGGCGCCCCCGTCGTAGTCGTTCCGGTCCTGGTCGCCATCGCGGGCATAGCCGTCGGCGTCGGACCGCTGGTCGTAGGAAGGCCCATCATCGTAGGGCAGGGCGCCGTCCACGCCGCGGCTGTAGTCCCGTGTCGACCAGTCGCTGCTGCGCTGGCAGCTCTGGCCGCTCGGGTCGCAATGGTAGTAGGCGCAGTGGGCGCCGCTGGTGTCGCAGCGGTACTGGTCGCCGGAGTCCGGGTCCGAGCCGCTTTGGGCGTGGGCCGCGACGGGGGCCATGGCGAGACTGGCCAGGGCGAAAACGACCGCGATCATCAGGCGGGCTAAGCGAGAGGTCATCCATAGTGCTCCGAAAACCCCGCGGGCCGGGCCCGCGGGGCAGACGTCCCCTGGAGAGGTTTTACGCCATGTCGGCTAGTACGGGTACCAGCAGACCCGCTCGCCGTAGCGCGACCCGGGGCCTGTGGATGACGGTGGAGGATTGGGAAGGGGCGAGCGTCCCTAACTCGGCTGGAACAGGGCGCTGACTGACTCGCCTTCGTGGATGCGGCGGATGGCTTCGGCCAGGGCCGGGGCGATGGACAGCACCTTGAGCTTGTCGGAGCGCAGGGCGGCGGGGATGGGGGCGGTGTCGGTGCAGACGATCTCCACCACGCCTGGCGCGGCGGCGATGCGCTGCACCGCGCCGTCGGCGAACAGGCCGTGGGTGCAGGCCACGCGGATGGCGCGCACGTTCTGCTCGCCCAGGCGGGCGATCAACTCGATCACCGTGCTGCCCTTGGCGATCTCGTCGTCCAGGATGATCACGTCCTTGCCGGCCACCTCGCCGATAATGGCGCTGATGCGGACCTTGTCGTCCGGGAACCGCTGCTTGGCGGCGGCGGCGACGGGCAGGTTCAGCAGGCGGGCGAAATGGGCCGCCTCCTTGGCGTAGCCGAGGTCGGGGGAGACCACGACGGTGTTGGAAAGGTCCTGGCCGCGGAAGTGAGCGGCCAACTCGTTCAGGGCATGCAGGTGATCCACCGGCACGCTGAAGAAGCCGTGCACCTGGGGCGAGTGCAGGGCCATGGTCAGGACCCGGTTGGCGCCGGCGGTGACCAGCAGGTCGGCCACCAGCCGCCCGCCGATGGAGATGCGCGGCGCGTCCTTCTTGTCCGAGCGCGAATAGGCGTAGTGAGGCATCACCGCGGTGATCCGCCCGGCCGAAGCGCCGCGGGCGGCGTCCAACATCAGGAGCAACTCCACCAGATGCTCCTGCACCGGGGCGACCACCGGCTGGATCAGGAACACGTCGCGCTCGCGGCAATTGTCCTGGAGCTGGACTTCCAGGCAGTCGTTGGCGAAGCGGTTGAGCCGGGAGGGCGAGAGCGGGACCTTGAGTTCCGCGCAGATCGCCGCCGCCAGCTGGGGATGGGCCGATCCGCTGAAGACGGCAATGCCTCGCATGGTCGTCGCGCCCCCCCCCCGAAGAGTCGCCGCGCTTATGGGCGGGCGCAGCGATTCCGGCAAGCGGGGAGGGGGAGTGATCACACCGTCAGGATGATCTTGCCCAGGTGGCTGCCGCCTTCCAGCGTCGCCTGCGCCTTGCCGGCCTCGGCGAGGGGGAAGGTGTGGTCGACAACGGTCTTGATCTTGCCGGCCTCGATCCAGGGCCAGACCACGCGTTCGATCTCGCCGGCCAGGCGCGCTTTCTCGTCGGCGGCGCGCGGGCGCAGGGTCGAGCCGGTGATCATCAAGCGCTTCATCATCATCTTGGCGATGGGCAGCTCCACCACCCCGCCAGCCTGGGCGGCGATGTGGACCAGGCGGCCGCCGGTGTTGAGGACTTCCAGGTTTTTGGGGAAGTAGGGGCCGGCGACCATGTCCAGCACCACGTCTGCGCCGCCGGCTTCCTTGACCACTTCCTCGAAGTCCTGGGCGGTGACGTCGATGGAGATGTCGGCGCCGATCTCCAAGGCCTGCGCGGCCTTTTGAGCGCCGCGGCCGGTGCCGATCACCCGGGCGCCGGCGGCCTTGGCCATCTGGATGGCGGTGACGCCGATGCCGGAGGTGGCGCCGTGGATCAGCAGGGTCTCGCCGGCCTTCAGCCCCCCGTGCTCGAAGACGTTGGCATAGACGGTGAACACGGTCTCGGGCAGGCCAGCGGCCTGGGTGAAGCTGAAGCCCGCCGGCAGGGGCAGGGCATGGCGGGCGTCACAGACGGCAAATTCCGCATAGCCGCCGCCGCCCAACAGGGCGCAGACCTTGTCGCCGGCCTTCCAGCGGCCAGCTCCTTCAACCACCTCGCCGGCGACCTCCAGGCCCATGGTGACGGGCGCGCCGGGCGGGGGCGGATAGAAGCCCATCCGCTGGATCAGGTCGGGACGGTTCACCCCGGCGGCCTTGACCGCGATCAGGATCTGTCCCGGCCCGGGGACAGGGCGCTCGACCTGCGTGGCGTGCAGGGCCTCAGCGGGTCCCTTGCCGCCCTCGACGGCGATGGCGGTCATCATCTGGCTCAAACTGGGCTCCCTTGGACTTGCGCGGCCGCGCGGGTGGGGTTCAGATAGTCTCAGAAGCAGGCGGAGGCCAGGATGGCGGAGGAACCGGCGGAGATCAGGCGCGGCCGCGGCCAGGGCCTGATCGATCTGGCGCGCGAGGACCTGGAGCTGTTCGGCGTCGCCGAGCTGAAAGAGCGCATCGAGGCCCTGCAGGCGGAGATCGAGCGGGCCCGCGCCCAGATCGACCGCAAGCAGGCCGGACGGGCCGCGGCCGATGCTTTCTTCTCCAGAAAAGACTAGAGTTGCGGAACGTTCCGTCGTCGGCCGGTTCCAGGGCTCTATCCTGCGACCGTTTGGCACAAGGGTTGCAAACGCAGGCTCGGACCGTTCGTAGGGTCCAAGATGAGGTGTAGCGGATGAGTAACCTAGGCGCGAGCGAAGCGGCTCAGTGGCGGGCAGGCGTGATCCAGGATTTTGCCCGGTCGGAGCTGTTCGAACGCACCTTCCAGGAAGGCATGGACCTGGTCGAGGAGACCGCCGCCTATCTGGACGGGTCGGGCCGTCAGGACTCCAAGCTGTTGTCCCGTAACGCCGCGCTGGCCTACGCGGCCGAAAGCATGCGCCTGACCACGCGCCTGATGCAGGTGGCGTCCTGGCTGCTGGTGCAACGCTCGGTGCGCGAGGGGCACATGGCCCCGGCGCTGGCCTGCGACGCCAGCTATCGCCTGGCCGCGGAGGCCGCCGACCCCGAAACCGGCGCCCGCGAGATCCTGCCGGGTCCGCTCAGCGAACTGCTGGAACGGTCGGAACGGCTCTATGACCGGGTGCGGCATCTGGACAAGCGGATGTACGTCGAGATCGACGAAACCCGGGAAACCACCTCGCCGGTGCTCGCGCAGATGGCGCGGCTAAAGGACGCGTTCGGGTTTTAGGGGCGGGTTTGATGGTGTTGCGCGGCGGCCTTGCGCCCCCTCCACCATTTGGCTGCTAGCCAAACGGTCCCCCTCCCCCGCTCGTTGGCGGGTGAGGAGAAGAACGCGCTGATCCCTACTCCTCCCATGCGAGCCCACAGGGCGATGCGGGGGAGGTGGCAGACCGCGCAGCGGGCTGACGGAGG
>DASVMY010000185.1:0-1947 GCA_036384135.1 Caulobacteraceae bacterium
CGTCGGCCAGGGCCGCCAGCATGGCCAGCTCGTGGTCGCGCTGGACCTGGGCCGGATCTACCGGCTCCGGGGCCGGTTCGGCAGCGTCTGGGGGCGGTGGCGCGTCACGGAACATAACGAGAACAAATAGCAATCCGCAAATGGCGTCAAGAGGAAAATCCGCTTGGCGCCGGCGCCAGCCCTCTGCCCTAGCTGTCCTGGATCGCTGACAGCTTCCACGCCCCGCCGTCCGGACGCGCGAAAGTCCAGAATTCCGTGGTTTCGGTGGCCTTGGCCGGGTCGCCCTCGAGCACCGCGCCGGTGGTTCTGTCGCGCATCACGTCGATGCTTTCGTAGCGCAGGGCTGCGGTGGCGTAGTCCGTCGGCCCCTCGCGCCAAGCCTCGGCGACGTCGGCCTGGATCAGGCGGACGGCGGTAACGTCGTTGCGGCGGCCGTGGGTGGCGTTCTGGCTGAGCTCCTCGGCCATGTAGGACATCACCTCGGGGGTCAGGCGGTCGCGCAGGCGACCGTAGTCCTCGTGGCCAAAGGCGTCCTGGACCTCCAGCAACAGGCGCTCGAAGGCGTCGCGGTCGGCCTGGGTGATGGGGATCTCCAGCGCTGGGCCGGGCCCCGGCGCCGGTTGGCCGAATCCCTGACCGTACCCTTGAGGCGGATAGTCAGGCTGTGGCGCGCCGAAGCCCCCGAAGCCCTGGGACTGCTGCCAGCCCTCGCCCGCCGGGGATTGCCGGCGACGGAACATGTTGATCGCGAACCAGGCGAGGCCGCCCAGGATCAGCAGCTGGATCAGGATCGTCAGGCCGCCGCCCCCGCCGGTTCCGCCCCATCCGCCGCCCCAGCCGTGGCCCATCAGCCCGCCGATCAGGCCGCCGGCCAACAAACCGCCCAGGAAGCCGCCGCCGGCGCCGCGGAGAAACCCGCCGGGCCGCGATCCGTAGGAAGGGGCATAGCTGGGCGCATAGGCGCCGCCCTGGGTTGGGTACTGCGACGGTGAGGTCATCGACCGCTGCACCGGTCCCGGCGACGTTGGGGACATATAGCTGGAGCGCGGGGCGCTGTAGGTGCGCGAGCCGCGGCTGCCGAAGCTGCCGCCGCGCCGGGCCTCGGCAGGGCCGGCGGCCAGGCCGCCCAGGATGAGGGCGACGCCCAGGGCCGCGGCCAGGGTTTTCTTGGAAGTACGAGTCATCGAAAGCCTCCGAAGCCTCTCATGTAGGTGCGCTCATTTGGCGCCAACAGGTGATTACGAAAGCTTCAGAATTGCGGCGCGGGCCACGGCGCGAGACTATCTGCCGCCCATGCGCCCCGAGATTCTCTTTCCCCTGTTCGCGCCGATCACGTCCCTGAAAGGCGTGGCGAGCCGCAACGGGCCCCTGCTGGAGCGGGTGGCCGGGGGCGCCCTGGTGCGCGACGTGCTGTTCACCGCCCCCCAGAGCCTGGTGCGCCGGCGCCTGACCACCGTGGCCCAGGCCCAGGCGGACCAGGTCCAGACCCTGGTGGTGATCGTCAACGACCACCAGAAACCCGGCCGCCCCAGCCAGCCCTGGAAGATCCGCTGCCGCGACGACACCGGCTTCATCAGCCTGGTCTGGTTCAAGGGCCACGGCCCGCACCTGGAGCAGCGCTATCCCGTCGGCGCCCATCTGGCGGTGAGCGGCAAGGTGGAGCGGTCGGAGTTCGACCTGGGCCTGCAGATCGTGCATCCCGACTACATGATCGCCGCCACCCTGGCGCCCACGATTCCGGAGGTGGAAGCGATCTATCCCGCCACGGCTGGACTACCCTCGCGCAGCGTCCGCCGCTTTGCCTTGGAAGCTTTGGAGCGGGCGCCGCAACTGCCCGAATGGCAGGATCCGGCCTGGCTGGCCAAGCAGGGCTGGCCCTCGTGGCGCGAGGCCATCGGCGCCCTGCACGCGCCGGAGGCGGAGCCGGACCTGTCCCTGGACGCCCCC
>DASVMY010000186.1:0-8315 GCA_036384135.1 Caulobacteraceae bacterium
TGGGCGCACGGTGTTTCTCCCAAGATCGAGGACATTTCTCCCAAAATCGAGGACGCCAGCCTTACGCGCGCGCGAGGAAACATCAATCGCGAGGACACCCGATCCGCCGCCGCCGCTCGTCGCGCGCGCGAGAAGGAATCATAACACGATGAAAACACTGCTCTTTTCGGATGCTAACGCTATAGGTGAAGAAATATTTATATTCTATTTTAGGATGTGAAATCACCAAGACCTGCCCGCGGCCGGGTGGGGTCTCCAGCGGCGCTTTACAACCGCCACGGGGGCGTGGTCGAAGGCGCTCACGCCATCCCGCGCCGCCTCGCCCCCGGAGTTCCGCCCATGAGCCTCGATCCCACCGACTGGGCCTCCGTCCGCACGCTCGGCCGCAAAATGGTCGACGACATGGTCGGGTATCTGCAGAGCGTGCGCGAACGGCCCGTATGGCGCTCCGTGCCCGCCGAGGTGAAGGTTCGGCTGGACGAGCCCCTGCCGCGCGCCGGCCAGAGCCTGGAGGCGGTCTACGCCGCATTCCAGCGGGACGTCCTGCCCTACCCCACCGGCAACATCCATCCCCGGTTCTGGGGCTGGGTGATGGGCACCGGCTCGGTGACCGGCATGCTGGCGGAGATGCTGGCGGCGGGCATGAACCCGCACCTGGCTGGCTACGACCAATCCGCCGCCCTGGTGGAGCGCCAAGTCCTGAGCTGGCTGAAGGAGAGCCTGGGCTTTCCGGCCGAAGCGAGCGGGCTGCTGGTAAGCGGCGGCACGGCGGCCAATCTCAACGCCCTGGTGGCCGCGCGGGTGGCCAAGGCGGGGTTCGACGTGCGCGCGGAGGGCCTGCTGGCCGGGCCGCCGCTCACCGTCTACGCCAGCACCGAGACCCACAGCTGGATCGTCAAGGCCTGCGAGGCCATGGGTCTGGGCCGCCGGGCGTTCCGCGCCATTGCCGTCGATGACCAGTACCGGCTTGACCTGGCCGCCTGCCGCGCCCGCATCCAGGCGGACATCGCCGCCGGGATGCGGCCCTTCGCCATCGTCGGCAATTCGGGGACGGTGAGCACCGGCGCCGTGGACGACCTGATCGGCTGCCGGGCGCTCGCCGACGAGTTCGACCTGTGGTTCCATATCGACGGGGCCTTCGGCGCCTTGGCGGCCTGGTCGGACGAACCGCAGACGGTGGCGGGCCAGGAGCGCGCCGACTCCCTGGCCTTTGACCTGCACAAGTGGGGCTACATGCCCTACGAGGTCGGGGTGGCGCTGACCCGGGACGGCGGCGCCCAGATCGCAGCGTACCAGCCCGACCAGATCGGCGGGCCGGCCTATCTGAAGTCGGCGTCCGGCGGGCTGTCGGTGGACACCACCCACTTCGCCGACCGGGGCCTGCAGCTGTCGCGGGGCTTTCGGGCGCTGAAGGTGTGGATGTCGATGAAGGAACAGGGCCTGGACGCCATCGGCGCCGCCATCCAGCGCAACATCGACCAGGCGCGTTATCTCGAACGCCTGGTCCTGGCCGACCCGGACCTGGAGCTGCTGGCGCCCGTGCCGATGAACATCGTCTGCTTCCGCTATGCGCCAAGCGGGGTTGACGGGGGCGTCGACCCGGCCAGGCTGAATGCGCTGAACCAGGACATCCTCATCGCCCTGCAGTCGCGGGGGATCGCCGCGCCGTCACAGACGGTGCTGCAGGGGCGCTTCGCCATCCGGGTGTGCATCACCAACCACCGCTCCGAGGCGCATGACTTCGACACGCTGGTGACGGCGGTGAAGCAGATCGGGGCGGAGCTGGGCTGACCCAAACGCCTGTCATCCCGGAAAGGCGCGGAGCGGTTTATCCGGGACCGCGGCATGCGCCGATGTTTGCGACGTCCGTGCTTGGGGCGGTCCCGGATATGCGCTGGCGCGCATTCCGGGATGACAGCAGGAGCGGGTGACGCCGAACCAGCGAAAGCGCCGGCTCACGCACCGCCTCAACCCTCGAGGCGCATCTGTTCCGCCTCGGCCAGGGCGTCGCGGCGGGCGCTGACGAAGGCCTGGAAGTCGGCGGTGAGCACGCCGCGCCGGTCGGCGATCTGGTGCGGGATCAGGTCCGGGGCCTCGTCCACCGACAGGATCAGCGGGCCATCCGGCGTCGGGGTCATCTCCCAGCCGATCAGGGCCAGCGGGGCGAACAGGCGCGAGGCCTCCAGCGCCATGGCCCGCATCACCGGCCAGCCGGGAATGGTCAGGCCGGTCAAGCGCGCGCCGGTGAGCGGATGGCGGTCCAGGGCTTCCAGGTCCAGGCCGGCGCCACGGCTGGCGGACACCACCGCGCCGTTGCGCGGGTCGAGCCGCAGCAGGATTTCGCCGCCGTCCCGGGTCGGCATGACGGCGCAGAGGCGGAAGAGGCGCGCGCCTTCCTGGGTCATCACCGTGATCAGGCGCACCGAAAGGGCCTGGCCGTCGCTGACAGCCCGCCATTTGGGATGGGGCGCGGGGCGCGGTTCGAAGACGTAGCCCTCGGCGAAGTTCTCGCTGACGTGTCCGATGAAGCCGTCGAGGCTCAGGGTATGGCCGACCCGGGCCGTGAGCAGCCGACCGGCGTCCAGGTCCACGCCCAGCAGGTCCGCCTCGCCGAAGCCGTTGGGGCCATGGGCGCCGTGGGTGGGCTGGCCCACCAGCGGATAGACCGCCGCGTCGCTGAGGAACTCGCGCAGCTGGTCGCGGGTGCGCAGCAGGGCCCCGCCGGGCGCGGCGAGGTCCTGGGCGAAGATGGCCGCCGGGGCCGACACGGGAAAGCCGAAGGCGGAGAGGTAGGCATGCGCGGCCAGGCGGTTGGCGCACAGGCCGTGGCCGTCGGCGTGATTGGCCTGGGCCATGATCTCGGCGCAGCGGCGGCGGCCCACGACACTGCGCTTGTCGGCGCCGGCCCAGAAGACGTCGTCGAACAGGCGCAGGCGGACGTAGTCGTGGAAGGCGATCTTGCCAGGGCCGAAAGACAGGGCCGCGAACTCGCGCATCATGCGCATCGGCTGCAGGCCGGTTTCGGCGGTGATGCGGGCCAGCGCGGTCATCATCGAGTCGTCGCTGGAACGGCGGGCGGAACTATGGCGCGGCTGCGGCGCGGCTAGTCCCAACTCTCCCGTCCAGTGCGTTCGATCGGCCGCGAAAGCCATTGAAATCATTCCGTTCACGCCGAGGGGCGCCAGCAGGAGTTGACTCCGCAAAGTTGACCAATTGGTTACGAATCTCGGCTTTGGAGACCGCCGGACGCCGAGTCGCACCCCGGGTCGCCCCCGCCAGCCTGGGCCAACCTTTAGCGCGCCGGCCCTCAGCGCACTGGGGCGAAGGCGGGGTCCAGGCGGCCGGCGGCGAGGACGAGGGCGGCGGCGAGCATGGGGATCATGGGGCGGCGTCCTCGCGGGTCTGGGAATCCCGGAACCGGATAGGCAGGGGCTCGGCCGGATACCGGCCCTCAAGGATGTCCGGCAGCATCTTCGCCAGATCCAGGGGATAGACGTCTTCGGCGCAGGCGATCAGCTCTTCGAGGGTCCACCAGCGGATATCGTCCACCAACTCGTGCTCCAGCGGCTGCCAGCCATCGCGGGAGGTTTCGCCGCCGGCGCTGTGAGCGACCACATAGCTTTCCTTGACGACGAACGGACGACGCTTGCGGTCGTGGTAGGTCCCCTCCCCGTACCAGACCACCGGCCCCAGCACCGCGTCCAGGAAACCGGTTTCCTCGACGATCTCGCGGGCCGCGGCTTCCAGGATGGTCTCGCCGGCTTCGACGCCGCCGCCGACCGTGAACCAGGCGCCCGGCCCATCCGGATCGCTGGGCAGGCGGCCCTTCATCAACAGGATGCGCCGTTGCGGGTCCAGCAGGATAACGCGCGCCGTAACCCGTTCCCGCATACCGCCCTACCCGCCCGCCTTCACCCAATCGCCGATCAGCCCTTCCAGCACCGTCAGCGGCATGGCGCCGGCGAGCAGGCCGGCGTCGTGGAATTTGCGGATGTCGAACTTCGGACCCAATGTAGTCTTGGCCGACTCGCGCAGACGGGTCCAGGTGTTGCGGCCGACCATGTAACTGCAGGCCTGGCCGGGCCAGACGCAGTAGCGCTCCACCTCGGTGGTGACGCCGCTGACCTGGTCGCCGTCGGTGTCGGCCATCCACGCGATCGCCTTTTCGCGGCTCCAGCGCTTGTGGTGCAGGCCGGTGTCCACCACCAGGCGGCAGGCCCGGAACAGGGCCGACTGCAGGTAGCCGATGCGTCCGAACGGGTCGCCCTGGTAGGCGCCCATCTCGTCCGCGAGCTGCTCGGCGTACAGGGCCCAGCCTTCGCCGTAGGAGGAGAAGAACTGCATCTTGCGCACCAGCGGCAGGGTGGCCTCCTGCTGTAGCGAGAGCTGCAGGTGATGGCCCGGAATGCCCTCATGGTAGGTCAGGGTCGGCAGGGTCCAGGTGGGGACCTCGGCGGTGTCGCGCAGGTTGATCCAGTAGATGCCCGGGCGTTTGCCGTCGAGGCTGCCCTGGTTGTAGTAGCCGCCCGGCGCGCCGGCCTCGATGAGCTTGGGCACCCGTTTGATCTGCAGCGGCGCCTTGGGCAGGGCGCCGAAATACTGCGGCAGCCGCGCCTGCATGGCCTCGACCTGCTTGTTGAGGTCGGCCAGCAGCCGTTCCTTGGCCTCGTCGGTGTCGGGATAGCGGAACTTGGGATCCTGGTAGAGGGCGTGGATGCGGGCGCCGACGCTGCCTTGGGTCATGCCCTGGGCTTGCAGGATGACCTCGATCTGGGCGGTGAGGGATTTAACTAGGTCCAGGCCCAGCTGGTGGACCTCATCCGGGGTCATGCCGGTGGTGGTCCCGCTCTTCAAGGACAGGGCGTAGTAGGCTTCGCCCTGCGGCAGGCGCCAGCAGCCGGCGTCGTGCACGGCCTTGGGCCGCCAGTCTTCCACCAGGGCGATCTGGCGCGCCAGGGCCGGCTGCAGCTTGCCGGCGAAGATCTTGGCGGCGCGGCCCTGCCAGTCGCCCGCCAGGCCCTTGTCCTTGGCCCGCCGCACCAGCGAGGCGACCAGGGTGGAAACGTCCGGCTGGACGTCGTGCAGGCCGCGCAATTGAGGCAGGGCCTTGTCGATGACGAAGTCGGGCGGGATGACGCCGAGGCCCGCGTCGCGGCGGGCCATTTCGGTTTCCTGGTCCACGGCGGCGGCGAAGGCATCCAGACGGGTGAGGTAAGCCTCCGCGTCGCTGACGGTCTCCACCGGATGCTGGTTGTCCAGGAAGTCCGGCAGGCCATGGTAGGCGCCGGTGAGCTGGGAGATCACATAGGGAGCGCCGTCGCCGCCCGAGCCGTAGGGGATCTGGCGGTCGTCATCCGCGCGCTGGCCGTAGATGAAGGCCAGGGTGTCGTAGCTAACCCGCGCGCCGGGGCTGAGGGCGGCGCGGTCGACCCCTCTTAGGGCGGTCAGGCGCGCGGCGTTCTCAGCGGCGTCCTGGGCCACCGAGGCGATGGAACGATCGGCCAGCTTCGAGCGCAGCGGAGCCAGGTCGCCGGTGTCGAGGCCGAGGCCAGTGGCCTGCTCCGGGCTGCGGATCAGGTCGCGCTGGGCGAAGCCGTCGATCAGGCTGTTGAAGGCCGCGTCGCTGGCCGGGCCGGCCAAGGCGCGCAGGGGGGCGGCGGCCACCACGCCAATGGCGGCGGCCCCCATCAGGAATTCACGTCGGTCGGCCAAGGGATGCTCCGGGGGTGTGAGGTCGCCAGGGGTATTGACGGGCCCCCGCCGGGGCAAGATGTGACGGATTAATTCGCCGTAAGGGTCAGGTTTCGCGATCTGACGGCGAGGGTGCGAAATTCCTGACCGGCGGCGCGAGCGCCTTGCTCAGCGGGCGTGATTGCGGTTGCACGGCGCCGCTTGGCGCGGCAGTCTGGCCGGCGGGGCCTCACCATTGGGAGCGGAGATGGACTGGCGGCTTCGGAATGACGGCGGGCGACTGGTCGGCGCGCCCACGGGCCGGGTCGACGAGGACAGCTGGAAGGACTTTGGCGCCCATCTGACGGCCGCGGTGAACGAAGCCGTCGCCGCCTCCATCCCCCTGGTGATCGACCTGTCCGGCCTTGAGTACATGACCTCCAAGGGTCTGCGGGCGCTGACCATGGCCAAGAACGAGGCCCGCGGCGCGGTCACGATCTTCCTGGCGGCGCCGAACCAGACGATGCGCCGGATCCTGTCCATCAGCCGCTACGACATGCTGTTCCCGGTGATCGACAACATCGACGCGGCGAGTTGAGGGGCGAGGGGAATGCTGGTCCGTTTCTGGGGCACGCGAGGCTCACTGCCGGTGGCGCAGCGCGCCGACGCCGCGCTCACCAAGATCGTCCGCGCCCTGCTGATCGCCCGGGGACGCAGCTTCGCCAACGAGGCCGAGGCGGCCGATTTCGCGCGGACCGAACTTGAGTTCGCCACGCACGGGACGTTCGGGGGCGCCACGTCCTGCGTCGAGATCGAGGCCGACGGGGAGGCGTTCGTGGTCTGCGACATGGGGTCGGGATTTCGCGAGTTCGGCGTCAGCGCCATGCGCCGCTGCGCCGAAGGCCATCCCCGCGTTTACCACGTCTTCCTCTCGCACATGCATTGGGACCACATCATGGGTCTGCCGTACTTCAGGCCGGCCTTCGATTCCGGGGCGACGATCGTGATCCACTCGGGGCACCCGGACGCCGAGGAGGCGCTGCGCCGCCAGCAGGAGGAGATCTCCTTCCCCGTCCCCTTCGACGCGTTCCGGGCCCGCTTCGAGTTCGTCACGCACCGCCCCTGGGTTCCCTTCGAGGCCGCCGGAATGACGGTAAGCCTGCTGGAGCAGGATCACGCACACGGATCCTTCGGCTATCGCTTCGAACGGGCGGGCAAGGCCGTGGTCTACTCCACCGACTCCGAGCACAAGCCGGACGACATGGAAGCCGAGGACCTCTTCGAGGCCTTCTTCGCCAATGCGCAGCTGGTGATCTGCGACACCATGTATTCACTCGGCGAGACGGTCAGCCTGAAGCTGGACGCGGGCCATTCCTCCAACATCGTGGCCGTGGACCTCTGCCACGCCGCCGGCGCGCTGCGCCTCGCCCTCTTCCACCACGAGCCGAGTTATTCCGACGAGGATATCCAGCGGATGTATTTCGAGACCCTCCGCTACGAGGAGTTGGTGCGCGGCGGGCGCCCGAAGCTCGAGGTGGCCTGCGCCTATGACGGGCTTGAGATCGCGGTCTAACCCCCTCACTGAATTGGACGCCGCCGCCCGGCGACGGGTGAGGTTCGCGGGGCTCGTGGCGGCGCTGGCGACGGTGGTCCTGGTCGCCCTCCTCGGCAGCCGCCTGAGCCGGCCGCTGTTCGACCTGCTCCAGAACATCTCCCCGACGCCGGCGGCCTCCCGCCAGGTGCACGTGGTGGTGATCGACGCCGACAGCCTGCGCGCGGTGGGCGGCTGGCCGTGGAGCCGGTTCTACCTGGCGCGGCTCACCGAAGAGATCTCCCGGCGTGGCGCGACCGCGATCGGGTTGGACCTGCTGATGCCCGAACCGGACCGGCTGGACCCGCCCAGGTTCGCCGACCTCTACCGGGAGCTCTCGCCGGGCGCCGCCGCGGAGGTGCGGGCGCTGCCATCCATGGACGCCGTCTTCGCGCGGGTCGTCGGCCGCAATCCCGTGGTGCTGGCCCGCGCCGGCGCCCAGGCCCAGTCGTTCGACGCCCTGGACCAGTCCGCCGCGCCCCTGCCCCCCGAAGCGCGGTTCTCCCAGGCCGTGCCGCAGGGGGTCAGGGCTTTTCCCCATGCGATCGCCAACCTGCCGCTGCTGGACGGCGCGGCGCTGGGCCACGGCCTGGTGAACGGCGACCCTGACGACGACGGTGTGGTCCGGCGCGTGCCGCTTGTGGCCAGGGTTGCCGGCACACCGACGCCCGGCTTCGCCGTCGAGCTGGTCCGCGTGGCCAAGGGCGCCGACCGGATCGGCCTTACCACCGCCGGCGGCCGGCTGAAGGCGGTTCAGGTGGGCGACCGAAGGGTTCCGGCGTCGGCGGACGGTCAGCTGGCCCTGCGCTTTGGCGACTGGCGCTCGATCCAGACGACGTCGGCGGCGGACCTTCTCCGAAAGGGCCTGCCGGATGACCTGTTCAAGGGCCAGATCGTGCTGGTGGGCCTCACCAGCGCCGGCTCGTCGGACGTGGTGACCACACCGCGCGCTTCGGAGACCTATGGCGTCTTCGTCCAGGCTCAGGCGGTGGACGCCATCCTGCACGGCGAGGGTTTGCGCCGGCCGCCCTGGGCGGCGTTGGCGGAATGGGGC
>DASVMY010000187.1:0-3172 GCA_036384135.1 Caulobacteraceae bacterium
GGCGTGGCCCGGGCCGTCGCCGACGCCGCCGCCCGCCCCCGCGCCGCCGCCGAGACCTCCGCGGTCGCCTGAGCCATTCCAAAGCGAAACCGCTTTCAAGCGCGCAGGCGGCCCTGCATTATCGCCTCGAACAAATGTTTGGAGGCGGCGTTGCTGCAGGGTCTGAAGGTCGTCGAGTTCTCCACCTATGTCGCCGGGCCCAGCGCCGCCATGGTCATGGCCGACTGGGGGGCGGAAGTGATCAAGGTCGAGAGCCGCGGCGGCGATCCCACCCGCCACACCTTCGCCGGCTCGCCTCACCTGGAGGGCAACCCGGTCTTCGAGTTCGAGAACCGCGGCAAGCGCGGCGTGGTGCTGGACATCACCAAACCGGGCGGGCGCGACGCCCTGCTGCGCCTGCTGGGCGAGGCCGACATCTTCATCACCAACCTGCGGCCCCGCGCCCTCAAGCGCGCCAAGCTGGACTTCGAAGCGGTGCACGCCCTGGCGCCGCGGCTGATCTATTGCAACGTCACCGGTTATGGCCTGGAAGGCGTGGCCGCCGACCTACCCGCCTTCGACATCGCCGCCTTCTGGACCCGGTCCGGCGCTGCGGCCTCCGCCTTCCCGCGCGGGGTGGAGCCCTTCCCCGCCCCGGCCGGCATGGGCGACGAGGTCTGCGCCCTGGCGACGTCCTCCGCCGTGCTGGCGGCGGTGATCGAGCGAGCCAGGACCGGGATCGGCCGCCAGATCGAGACCTCCCTGATCCGCGCCGGCGTCTTCGCCAACGGCTGGAACACCTCGATCCAGCTGAAGTACGGCAAGCTGGCCGCCAGCCGCCCACGGCGCGAACTGTTCAATCCGCTGTCCAACTATTGGCCGACGGCGGACGGGACCTGGGTCGTCACCGTTACCCGCCATGGGGCTCAGGACTGGGCCGGCATCACGGCCGCCGCCGGCCGTCCAGACCTGTTGGACGACCCCCGCTTCGCCACCCCCCGCGACCGCACCAAGAACGCCGGAGAGCTGGTGGAGGCTCTGGATCACGGCTTCCGCGCCCTCACCCTCGAGGAGGTCGGGCAGCGCCTCACCGACGGCGACGTTATCTGGGCGCCGATGCAGACCCCGGCCCAGGTGATTCAGGACCCCGTCGCCCAGTCGGCCGGCTGCTTCATCGAGGTGGAGGACGCCTCGGGCGCCCGGTTCCTGGCCCCCGCTTCGCCGGCCCGGCTGCCGGGCGAACCGCACAGGCCGTCCCGGCCGGCGCCCGGCTTGGGCCAGCACACCCGCGAGGTGTTGTTGGAGGCTGGCTATTCCGGCGAGGAAGTGGACGCGCTGATCGTCGAGGGCGCGGTGGTTTAGCCGCCGCGGCCGCTGTGATCCCGGGCTTCGGATAGCACCCGCAGCATCTCGGACGAGAACAGCGCGCCGGTCGCCCGCGTCGTGGCGCTGGCGCCCACGTCGTCCACCGATTGCGGTCCGCGCAGGATCAGGTCGACCATCTCCCGCTGCTCGCTCACACGGTCCAGGCGCCGCGCCGAGGCGTACTGGACGAAGGCGCGGTCGTCGACGTCGGCCTGCTGCGGCGCCGCGGTGGAACGGCTGGCGCCGGGATTGGCGGTCAGATTGGCATAGACTTCCGACACCGTGGCCGAGCGGCCGGCGCGATAGAAGATGGTTGGATTGGCGTGAGCCGCATCCGGGAACAGGGCCGAGGCTGCCGCGCCCGGGCTGTTGCGCGTCGCCTCGATCAGCTTGGCTGACCCGGCCGGCCCCAGGAAGTGGGCGACATAGAGTTCGCCCGCCGTGGGGTCGCGCCCGACCCGCCCGCGCAGGTACGAGGCGTGGTCGGCGGTCATTTCTCCGGCCATCAGGGCTGCGGCGCGGGGATCCATGCGCAGGGCCATGACCGCGGTGCGCGCATCGGCGCCGGCCACCCGCAGGCGCCCATCGGACCCTGGTTGGATCAGGTCGGCGTAGCGGGCATAGCCATGCCGCGCACCGTACTTCTTCAGCGTGGCCAGCCAGGTCTGTTCGGTGAACTGATAAAGCCCGGCGGCCGAAGACGACTGCGCCTTGGCGCCGGGATTGTAGCCGCTCTCCCGCTTGGCGGTCCCCAGCAGGAAGCCGAAATCCACGCCGGTCGCGTTGGACGCGCTCTGGATCGCCGCCTCGACGACGCCGCGAATGGAATCGATGGCCATACCCTCAAGGGATGCAGGCTTATGGTTAAGACGGCCTTAACCATGTTCGCCTCGCCCCCGTTCACGCCCGCGACCAAATATCCCAGGCCTTGGAGACTCGCCAGAATTACGTATTCACTCTCCGCGTTTGCGTGAACACCTGTTCGTATCTTGGACTCCACATTCCAACGCGGGGCCGGATAAGTGGACTGTCAGACTAGTTTTCCAGAAATCCAGCAACTTAACCACGATCACTTGCCTTTCCGGTCAAGCTGAGGCTTTACAGCGCTGGCGAGCACCACGACCCTTGAGGGAATAACAACCGAACCAGGGAGGTTCGCATGGTGATCCGCCAACCGCTCGATGGGGCTGTCTTTCAGTCCTTCGCAGACGAGCCGCCGCGCCGGCGCACGTCCCGCGGCAAGAGCCTGGCCATCGGGGCCTCGGTCGTCGTTCACGTGATGATCGGCATCTATCTCTACAATGCGGCGTTCAGCGCCCCGGCCCAGATCGCGGCCCCCTCCGACACCGTGATTCCCGGCAAGTGGGTGACCCTCACACCGCTAGACAAGACCAAGTCCGTCCCGCCGCCGCCGCAACCTCGTATCCACGAGCCGAAGTTCCAGGCGACCACGCTTGGAGACACCCTGCACGCCGACACGACGCCCAAGACGAAGCTCATCGATGTGCAGCCGCCGGCGCAGACGCTCACCGGCGGCAACACGGTGATCGTGGTGAAACCTGACACCCAGCCTACGCCGCAAGCCAAGAAGATCACTCGGCCCGACTGGCTGGCGCGGCCGGACGGCGAGGTGATGTCCCGCTACTATCCCGACCGCGCCCAGCGGATGGGCAAGGGCGGCCTGGCGACCATCAGCTGCGCGGTTTCCGCCAGCGGCTCCATCGGAGCCTGCCATCTCGTCAGCGAGTCGCCGGCCGACTACGGTTTCGGGGACGCCGCCCTCAAGCTGTCCCGGTTCTTCAAGATGAAGCCGCAGAGGGAGGACGGG